>NZ_JBQFSG010000005.1:0-275233 GCF_056537885.1 Ruegeria sp. BJ6
GCCGGCGTTGTGTCGAAAATCGTCGAATAATTCGCGCCAGCGAATGATCAGACAGAAAGGGCGTCTCCAGGGGCGCCCTTTTTTTGTGTTCAGTTTCCGTTATTTGTCTCATTATGGTCGTTACAGTGGGCCATCGCTTGAGAAACCCAAACTTTGCTCTGGGCTTGAACGCTTGGAAGTCAGGGAACCCGAACGGAGAACGACCGAACAGTGATGACGACTCACCTCGAACACATTTTCCTGAATGTCTTCAACATCATTCTGCCGGTACTGCTCTGTGTCGGCGTTGGTTATGTTCTGGCCCTGATCAAGGCGCCCTTCGACAACAAAGTGGTGAACGACCTCATATCACGTGTCGGGTTTCCCACTCTGGTCATCTCTCATATCTCGACAGCCCAGATCGATGGTCCCACGTTTCTAACCGTGATCGCCGCAGCGGCGATGGCGGTCGCGGGACTGGCCATTTTCAGCCTGCTGGCCCTGCGATTGCTGGGCTATTCCATTCCGGCGTTTCTGGGTCCGTTGACGCACGGCAATGTCGGCAGCATCGGCTTGCCGGTTACCCTGCTGGCGTTCGGGGATGCAGGCATGGCCTATGCGATGGGATTCGTCGTTGTCATCCTGCTCAGCATGTTCACGGTCGGCATCTGGATTCCCTCCCGTTCCGTTTCGCTGAAGGCGGTGCTGACCTCTCCGGTCATCTACGCCGCCCTAATCGCTTTGGGATTGGTGATGACGGATACATCTCTGCCCAAGCCGGTGGCGGCGAGCTTTAATATTCTCGGCGGGCTTGCGATTCCTTTGCTGCTGCTGACGATGGGGCACACCCTTGCCTCGTTCAAGATCGGAGATGTTCGGCAGGCCAGCCTGCTTACTGCAATCCACCTGATTATCGCGGCGTCGGTCGCGCTGGCGGTGACGCAACTGTTCGGATTTACGGGAACCGAGCGGGGCGTGGTGATTTTGTGCTGCCTGATGCCGTCATCCGTTGCCAACTATCTGTTCGCCGATCAGTATCTTCCGGATAAAGCCCCGGATGTGGCAGGGTTCATTCTGGTTTCGACGCTTGCAACCCTTGTGGTATTGCCGCTGGCGCTGACGTTCTGGGTGTGACGCCGGACAGGTTTTCAACGTCTGCACATAATCGATGTAGTTTGCGCACCGAAATTGTTCTTCCTGCCTTCGCTTGGACCTTGGCCCCGAAAATGTTGCTTTTTGGTATCGACCCATTGTGCGGATTGTTGCCGTTATTGCTGCAAGAGATTCTATTTCCTACAGTTTTTCAAAGATTAAGGCAGGACGAACAACTTACCTGAAGCAGACAGGAACCGGGACTGAACCATGAAGAATTTTCTGGCAGCCATTTTGCTGTGCATTCCACAACTGCTTTTTGCGCAGTCGAACACGATTGTGCCGGATCAGACCAAGCCGACAAAGCACGAGTTGGTGGGCTTTGGCTGGATGTTCAGCGATGATCTGATCGGTGACGATCACGACCGCTGGCAGACCTCGTCCCTGAACCTGTCGTGGGTTCTGGCGCGTGGATGGAACGGGGAATTGCCCGAGGCGTTCGGAGACGTGATCGAAATCCGGGCCTACACTCAGATGATCTCACCCGAGGACCTGATTACACCCAGTGCTACTGACAGGCAGTACGCAGGTATTCTGTCACTGGGTGCATTCACTCATTTTCAAAGACGCCAAGCCGAATATACGCTGGGCGCCGAGCTTGTGGCGGTCGGTCCTCAGACCGGCGTCGACAGCCTCCAGACCGAGTTTCACAAGCTGATCGGAAGCACACCGCCTTCGCAGGCGGTTCTGGATGATCAGATCCCCAATGGCTTTTACCCGACTGCAATTGCAGAGGTTGGACGCGAATGGGATTTGGGGGGTTCCACGCGTATTCGCCCTTTTGCCTCACTGCGTGCGGGTGATGAAACGCTGGCCCGAGTCGGCTTCGATCTGGTGTTTGGTCAGATGGGCCGCTCGGAGTTGCTGGTTCGCGACAAGATCACCGGGCAGCGCTATCGCACCATGCGCAAAAGCCCGAAAGGGTTCAGCGCCGTGTTTGGCGTCGATGCAGCCTATGTCGCCGACAGTGCCTATATTCCGAATTCAGGAACCGTAAGCCTCAAGCATGAACGCTACCGCGCCCGGCTTGGCCTGAACTGGGAGGCGAAATACGGAACCTTCTTTTACGGCGCGACGTATCTGAGCCGCGAATTCGATCCGCAGCCCGAAGGGCAGGTCGTAGGGTCGCTGAACTTCAAGATCTGGTTCTGAGAGGGGCCGATGCGCAGCGTCAGTCAGCCTGACCGCCCCGCCACGGTTCGCGTCCCACCATCCGGTCGGCCTCGGCCGTGATGTCGTTCATGTGCCGTTCAAGGCTCTGCCGCAGTTCCTCGATCTGGTCTTCGCTGGCCTTGCGAGGAACGGGGTCGGTCCATTCGCGGCACAGAAATACGCCCTCATTCCGCCAGGGCCTCGGCATTAACAGGCGATCCCATGTCCCGGCTTCTCGGCCATGGCGGGCGGAATAAGTGATGCCGAACACCCGTTTGCCCGAGGTGCGTGCCCAGATCAGTGGCACGGTCGACGACACCCGCTCGGGCCCGCGCGGCCCGTCGGCGGCGATACCGATCGATATTCCCTGCTTCATCTTGCCCAGCACTTCGCGCGACAGGGCAACGTGCCGCTTGTGGCTGGACATGGCGATCGTATCCATGCCGAATTGCTGCTGAACCCGTCCAACCATGCTGCCTGCGCGCGCGGCTGAGGTGATGGAACAGATGCGGCCCTTGTCCAGCGGAAAGAAATAGGGCGACTGGGCCAGACGCTGATGCCACAGCACCACGATGACCGGTTCACCCTGTTCGGCCAGCTGATCCAGTTCCTCGTATCCGATGCGTTGCCACTTGGTATTTCGATGCACCATGCGGATATAGCTCGCAATGCGCCGCGCGAACCAGTTCAGAGCGGTTTCGCTGTTTGCGATTCTCTTGCGCAAATTCACTGGCGGCGTCCTCCTGCTGGCCGGGCAAAGTCATACCCGACTTGGCGTCGCGTGCAATCGGTTTGTCTGTAACAGAACTGTGGGTAAAATCGAAAAAGCCTCTTGAGTCCGCCGCGCGGCTGGCATATCTGGATGCTCGATACAGGGGTATAGCTCAGTTGGTAGAGCGACGGTCTCCAAAACCGTAGGTCGCGGGTTCGAACCCTGCTGCCCCTGCCACTCACCATATGTTTATATTTATCAAAGGCTTAGCCTTGATCTGCTCGCCAGATACGTAACAGTTCTTCGTAACAGTTTTGTTCTTGTGAAACCGTGTAACCACTGACCCTACAAACGGTCTCACCGGAAACGACATAGACTGCCGACTCACCAGCGTCATCGGATGTGGCTCAGATAGTTGCGGTTCCCGGCGTGCGGTGTGGACCTGCAATCCTGTGGTGCAGGCGATGAGAGCCGTGATATCGCCACGTCCGATTATTGATGATCGTTCCCAATTGATGAGTGTCGAACTGTTGCATCGTGTCCACGCTGTCGATGATCCGATCGCGGCAGTGGAATTGGCGCGACGACGCGCGTTGAGGAAACTGAGAAACGGAAGTACTGATTAGAAATCGGCGCGCGGGTTTGTCCGCGTGTCGTAAGATTTGGAAAAGTACCTGATTGCATCATGGATAAAAAAGATAAACTTGAACTCAGTGAAATTGATATTTGCGACCTGTTCATATCGCCCAGCATCAAGGACGCGGGTTGGGACCCAGTCACACAAATCAGACGTGAAGTGACGCTGACACCGGGTCCGGTTGTTGTGCGTGGCAACATGTCTGCGCGAAACAAGAAGAAAAAGAAGTTCGCGGATTACGTTCTATTTTGGCGTAAGGGTGTTCCGCTTGCGGTCGTTGAAGCCAAAGATAACAAGCACTCGGTAAGCCAAGGGATGCAGCAGGCCCTGTCATATACTGAAATTCTGGATGTACCCAGCGCATTCAGTTCCAACGGTGATGCCTTCGCCACCCACAACAAGGCGGCCGTGCCACCCGAGTTGATTGAGGACGAGGTTGCGCTTGATGCCTTTCCCGGCCCCGACCTTCTTTGGGAGCGTTACAAGAAATACCGTAGCATCTCGGATGACGAGGGAACGCTGGTCGAGCAACCTTACTACTCGGACGGAAGCGGGAAAGAGCCTCGGTACTATCAGGTCGAAGCCATCAACCGGACAGTGGAAGCGATTTCCAAGGGCTCTGATCGCGCGCTGCTCGTAATGGCAACCGGTACGGGCAAGACCTACACCACGTTCCAGATAATCTGGCGGCTTTGGAAAGCCGGTAAAGCCAAACGCATCCTGTTTCTTGCTGACCGGAACATTCTGGTCGATCAGACACTGGTCAACGATTTCAAACCGTTTGGCAGCGTCATGACCAAGATTAAGAACCGCAAGATCGATCCCGCTTACGAGGTCCATCTGGGGCTCTATCAGGCGCTCACGGGACCTGACGAAGCCGATAAGGCGTTCAAGACTGTATCGGGTGACTTCTTCGATCTCGTAGTCATAGACGAATGCCATAGAGGCAGCGCAGCCGACAACGCGGCGTGGCGTGAAATACTGGATTACTTCTCAAACGCCATCCATTTGGGGCTGACAGCGACACCCAAAGAAGACGATGGTGTTTCCACCAAGAGGTATTTTGGGGGTGCCGTTTACACCTACAGCCTCAAACAAGGGATCGAAGACGGGTTTCTAGCCCCGTACAAGGTGATCCGCGTCGACATTGACCGCGATGTGGAGGGGTGGACACCCGAGCCGGGTATGGTCGATGACCTAGGGCAAGAGATCGAGGACCGTGTCTACAACCAGAAAGACATGGATCGTATCCTCGTTTTGAACCAGCGGACGAAGCTGGTGGCCAATCGAGTGATAGAGTTCCTCAACGCAACTGATCCGTTCGCGAAGACCATCATATTCTGCGAGGACATCGATCACGCTGAAAGAATGCGGGTGGCGCTGGTGAACGCAGCGGGACAAAGGGCTATCGAGAACCCGAAATACGTCACGCGGATTACGGGCGACAGCAAGGAAGGCAAGGAACAGCTAGACCCGTTCATCGACCCAGAAAGCAGGTTCCCAGTCATCGTGACCACATCAGAATTGCTTTCGACGGGGGTTGATGCAAAGACATGCAAGCTGATTGTGCTGGACAAGTCGATTGCTTCCATGACCATGTTCAAGCAGATCATTGGGCGTGGCACCCGGATCGACGAGGAACACAACAAAATGTTCTTCACCATTATGGATTTCAAAAAGGCAACAGAACTGTTCCGTGATCCCGCATTTGACGGTGATCCCGTTGTGATCATTGATGGCGACGACTGGCCACCTGACGGCGGGGGAGGTGATGGCCCGGATGGTGGCGGCGAAGACGATGATGACGACCTCGAGGGTAGCGATGATAATGGCGGTCAATCCAAGTACAAACTCGGCTCTGTCAGCGCCACAATCGTAAACGAACGCGTCAGCTACATCGGACCCGATGGTAATTTAGTCACCGAAGCTTATCGGGACTTTGCGAAGAAGCAGATTGTCGAGGAATACCGTTCTCTGGATGAGTTCATCCGGGGTTGGAATGACGCCGACAAGAAGCGGGCAATCATAGAAGAACTGGCCGAGCGCGGTGTGCTGCTGGATCATCTGGAGGAGGAAGTGGGTAAGGATGTCAGCGAACTTGACCTGATCCTGCACGTTGCCTTCGATCAGCCGCCTCTGACGCGCGCAGAGCGCGCTAGCAACGTCAAGAAGCGGAATTACTTTGCGAAGTACAGCGATACCGCAAAGGCTGTTCTAGAAGCTCTGCTGGACAAGTATGCGGATGGTGGTGTTCAAACGATAGAGGATAACCGGGTGCTGAAGCTCGAACCCTTTGACAAGATCGGCACCCCCATCCAAATAGCCAAAGCGTTTGGCGGAAAATCAAACTACGAACAGGCCGTTCGCGAGTTGGAAAACGAAATATTTAAGCAGGCCGAGGCGGGATGAGTATCAACACCACTCTCAAGACGATCCGAAACATAATGCGTAAAGACACGGGCGTTGATGGAGACGCCCAAAGGATTGGGCAGTTGTGTTGGATTTTTTTCCTGAAAATCCTTGATGACCAAGATCAGGAGCTTGAGTTTACCAAAGACGACTTCGTGTCTCCCGTTCCGAAAGAGCTACGATGGGAAAGCTGGGCGGCAGACGCTGAGGGTATTACTGGCGACACGTTGCTGAAGTTCGTGAATGACGAGCTTTTCCCCGGCCTCAGAGAATTGCCGGTAGAAGCGGGGCCAAGGGCGCTTGTTGTCCGCGAGGTTTTCGAGGATGCGAACAACTATATGAAATCTGGGCAGTTGCTGCGTCAGGTCATCAACGTCGTGAACACTGTCGATTTCAACGATATGGCAGAGAAGCGCCATTTCGGCGAAGCCTATGAAGGCTTGTTGAAGGAACTGCAGTCCGCTGGGGACGCCGGAGAGTTTTATACCCCTCGCGCTGTGACGCAGTTCATGGTGGATCGGATAGACCCAAAGCCAAATGAAACAATCATGGACCCGGCATGTGGCACAGGAGGCTTTCTAACCTGCGCCATGCGGTACATGCGTAAGCATCACGTGAAAACCACGGAAGATGAAGTCACGATGCAGGGCAACTTGCGGGCGGTGGAGAAAAAGCCGCTGCCGCACATGCTCTGCACGACAAACATGTTGCTGAATGGCGTTGAAGCGCCTGCATTTGTCCAGCACGACAACACACTCGCGAAGCCCTACCGCGATTGGACGTCTAAAGATGCCGTGGATGTCATCCTCTCCAATCCTCCATTTGGCGGTAAGGAAGAGGATGGTATCGAGCAGAACTTCCCGCAGAATTTTCGCACTAAAGAAACCGCTGACTTGTTCCTTGCTTTGATTGTTCGCTTGTTGAAGCAGGATGGGCGTGCGGCGGTTGTGTTGCCCGATGGCTCGCTCTTCGGGGAAGGTGTTAAGACGCGCCTGAAAGAACATCTGCTGGAAGAGTGCAACCTGCATACTATTGTACGGCTGCCAAACTCTGTGTTCAAACCCTATGCCCAAATTGGTACCAACCTACTGTTCTTCGAGAAAGGCAAGCCCACGGAAGAAGTATGGTACTGGGAGCATAAGGTTCCATCGGACCGAAAAGCCTACTCCATGACCAAGCCCATTGAGCTTGGCCACTTGGATGGCTGCGTCGAGTGGTGGGGCGGAAAAACGCGAGAAGGTCGCGAGGAAGGGCCTCAAGCGTGGAAAGTCACAATCGACGAGATCAAGGAACGCGGTTTCAACCTTGATATCAAGAACCCGCACAACGAAGAAGAAGACTTGGGTGACCCGGTAACATTGGCGGTGGAATTGCAGAGATCAGAGGCTGATGTTGTTGCCCTACGCGATCAGTTGAAGACAATCCTGTCGGAGGCATTGCTGCGATGAATGCTGATCTGCTTTTGAAACACTACGAACATATCAGCGACGCGCAGGACGCTGTAGACCGGCTTAGGAAGTTTGTGCTGGATCTTGCCATTCGGGGAAAGGTGGTTGATCAAGATCCAAGCGAAGAACCCGCTTCTGCACTATTGAAAGAAATCGCGGAAGAAAAAGCAAATCTGATTAAGACAAAGGCGATCAGAAAGCCGAAAGCTCACCAACCGCTTTCACAAACTGATATCCCATATCCAGTTCCCGCTGGATGGGTTTGGTCGCAGATCGCTGAAATTGGCATTCTAAACCCTCGGAACGACGTTCGCGACGATTTGCTTTCTTCGTTCGTACCCATGCAATTGATTGCTGCAGATTACGGCGTTCAAAACGGTCACGAACCGCGAGAATGGGGCAAAATAAAAAAGGGTTATACGAACTTCGCCGAAGGTGACGTTGGATTGGCCAAAATAACTCCGTGCTTTGAAAATGGGAAATCGACGGTTTTTAGGAACCTCACTGGAGGTCTAGGCGCGGGGACAACCGAACTACATGTTGTCCGACCAATAAGGGTGTTAGCTGACTATATAGTGCTGTTCCTCAAAAGCCCCCAATTCATTGAAACGGGAATACCCAAAATGACCGGTACAGCTGGTCAAAAGCGTGTCCCTTCTGAGTACTTCAGCACTTCTCCTTTCCCATTGCCGCCACTCGCGGAACAGCACCGCATCGTCGCCAAAGTCGAAGAACTGATGGCTCTGTGCGACCAGTTGGAGGAAGCCCGCAACAGCCGGGAAGCCACCCGTGACATGCTGACCGCCGCCAGCCTTGCCCGACTGACTGATGTTAAAAGCACCACCGAAAAGTTCCGAGAGAGCACACGTTTCGCAATAAGTGTGTTGCCGTCGATCACCCATCGTCCGGATCAGATCAAGAAGATCAGACAGACCATTCTTGATCTGGCGGTTCGAGGGAAGTTGGTGGAGCAGAACCCAGATGACGAGCCCACATCAAAACTCCTTGAAAGAATAGCGCTTGGAAGTGCTCGTCACGGCAAAAAGCACGCAGTTTCACCCCTGCAAGATGATGAGATACCCTTCGACTTGCCCAGTGGTTGGGCTTGGTCACGGATCGGGGAGATTTGTTCAAAGACGGGATCAGGCAGCACGCCCAGAGGTGGTAAAGACGCGTATAAGAGTTCGGGCGTTTACTTCTTGCGCTCCCAAAATGTCCACAACAACGGTTTGCGATTGGACGATGTTGCTTTCATTGACGAGCAAACCCACGAGCGAATGAAGGGCACCCATGTAAAGCCTAGAGACTTATTATTGAACATAACTGGTGGATCAATGGGGCGTTGTGGGCTCGTTCCCGAGGACATTTTGGACGCCAATGTTAGCCAGCACGTCGCCATCATTCGTCCTGCTGACGACGGGATGGCAGAGTTCCTGCACGCATTGGTTCTTTCGCCCTATTTCCAAGCTTTTATATTTGGAGAGCAAACTGGTGCTGGGCGCGGTGGTCTTCCTAAAAACCGAATGGACAAGATTGTAGTCGCTTTGCCACCCCTCGCCGAACAAAAGCGCATCGTCGCTAAGGTCGAGGAACTGATGGGTATCTGCGATCAACTAGAGGCCAGCCTCAGCGTCGCTGAGACGACAAGGGCCCGGTTGCAAGAGGCGACCCTGCGAGAGGCCCTTGAACCCGCTCAGAACGCGCTGGAGGCCGCCGAATGATGACCTGCAAGCGCCCTATTTGGGCTGGTCCGCGCAAGCTGCAGCGGCGGCTCCTTTAATACATTCAAAGACGCCAAACGCTTACACCTTCGGCGGGGTAGTGTTGGGCCTAAATTGTTCCAAGGACGTCGAGGCCATACTGAAATCTGAAATAGGAGACGAATTTCCTGTTTTCTGTACAGAAAAGAGCAATGAAAGCTTCGAAATCGACATCATAAATTGAATTGCATCCTGAAGGCCTAGGTACCTTGGCCAAGAAAACGTCATTTAGTATCCGGTGGCAGGTGTTCAAACAGAAGAATAAAGAAATCCTCTGAGGTCATTGTAGTGATTTCCATGTTTCCTCCGCGTGATTGCGGGCGAATTGCCGGGAGTTCTTTGATCGCCACAAGTCTAGAAATGAAGCTGAAAGATGTATAAGTATTTGGTAATGAACGAAAAAGTAAGTCAGTTGTGACTTACTTTTCTGGTGTAAGGATTTCTGTGTGTCCCAGTATTGGTCAGTCAATACCTGACCCGTGTTAGTGATAGCTTATATGTGTGGGGGTTTTAGCGGGAATAGTACTGGTTACACACGGAGAGTTGCTTCGACCTTACTCGCTTCGCTCGTTGGCGGTCTTCGCGCATCTCCTCTGGATTTGACCTCTGATGCGCTTCGCGCATTTATCAGAGGTCAAATCCTTTCGTCGATGTTTCTTCCATCTAAATGCGTTGATGCCTTTCTTTCAGACATAGCTTCGCCATTGCCATCATCCTAACTAAGACAATGGCGAAGCTATGCCTGAGATGCACACGCTCCGGGCCTCGCCACGGCGCGCTGGGGGATAGTCCCCGGTGCAATGCACTGGGTTGCTGCGAAAGCGCGGCATGGTAGTCTCTCAGTCAGAAGTGTTTGTCTTTGGTGCGCGTCCGTGCGCAGGTTCAGGAATTGTCGAATTCCTGTGAAAGAACGAACGAAGCTAAATTTGCCGGATCGGTCAATTCTTTGGTTACATAGTCAACAGCGCCATTAATTGAATACACACGCTGAACATTTGTTGTCCCAGTATTTAGGATGCGTGTCCAATGGTGTTGGGCTTTGCAGCTCAAGCAGATGAGTGCGCTGGATGATTTGCCGCCGATGAACCGGCCATCCGCATCAACACCGCCCCACCTGATTCTATCGTGGCGTTCGTCTGGCAGCTCCTCGGAAAGGCTAAACAGAAAATGGTAGTGAGGTAGCGTCTTCCTGCCTTCTCGGAATGCAACCCATTTATTCCAATGCTCAGGTCTTTCGGCCCATTTTCGTCCAGCAGCCGACCCGTGCATCCGCTTGTGCCATTCCTTCACCTTCGCTCTTAAACCGTTCTCCGTGATCGTTGGACTATTCGATGCGAGCGTGATCATGTAGGTGAACCGCTGATCGAAACTCACCAACCATTGTCTGGCGGCAGCCCTTAGACGGCGGCGCTGGGCGTCTGTCAGGCCGTCAGACAAGGAAGTACTCGGCGTGGCGGGTACCGCCATTGGTCACCATCTTGGTTCGAATGTCATAACCCGCACTACGCAAATTGTGGATTATGGAGGAAAGTCTATAGACCTTCCATTGGGCTAGGGCGCTCAACCCGGTGATGTGCTCTCCGCGCTTGAGGGCGGCTAGGATTTGATGGGTAGCTGTGGTTTTTCTCATTTGCCTGTATCTTTTATTGGTGTGGCTTTTACTGCTGTTAAGTCCGCTTTGTTCATCATGCTGAACCAGACGCGGTTTTGTTCACGAGTTGTTTGCTGCTTCTATGCGCGCTGCCGAGATAATCTGATCCAGAGCTTCACAAATTCGCGGCACGCTTGTTGTGGCGATGGATGCCTTCTCACCTGTCGATTGGCCTGTGGAAGGATCTAAACGATAAAACAAAATGCCACGCCCGTGACGGCGGGCTTTCACTGGAAACCCGATATGAGAACCACCAAAGACAAAGCTTCCGCCTGATAGATTAGGTAGGTCACAAAGGCTGTCTCGGATGATCTGAGCTTCTCGAATACCAACATAGGTCGGCACTAGGTCATCAAGACCTAAATCTAATCCAATCCAAGTCTCACATCGACTAGAACTGCCATCTTTCAAAAAAGAGCATACGGCAAAATTCCAACCCTCTGGGAGTAGGACGTTAGCATTCTTTGACAGACATTCCGCCTCGGTATCGTCGTCATTTTCGATGTATGCGCTCAGCTCAGGAAGCAGTGCCTCTCTGATCGCGTACTCCATAGCTGCCTTTAATGACATGCCTGCTAGATCAGCATAACGCTTTGCTAAATCAGCGTATTCCACACTGATGGTGATTGTTTTTCGCGAAGACTTCATTTGGCTGCTCGATTCTAGGTGTTGCATTATTGTAACATGCGTCACCTTATTGTGCAACCGATTAGCTTCGACAATCTGGACCGGGATATGTGATCGCTCTGAACTTTCTAAGACTTCGAATTTGCATTTTCCTTAGGGTATTGGGCTCGCTGTGAGTGATTGGAGGATCTGGCCTCTATGCAGGCGGTAAGACGCGCGACAACACGCGCTGGACCTGCACGGCACTCCAAGGCCCGCCACGGGCTGTCTGGACGCCCACCTTGTCCAACTCAGTGGCAATTTCTCGAAGCGATTTCCCAGCTTCACGCAGCGGAACGACAATCCCGGCAATTTTATCAGCACGATGCTGGGCGTTCGCTTTTACGACTTCATTGCGCTTCATCGTCTTGTCGCGCAGGCCGCCCAGTTTTCGACCCTGAGCTTTCGCCGCTGCCAATGCGGCTTTTGTTCGCTTGCTGATGAAGTCGCGTTCTTGTTCAGCCAACGCGGCATAGATGTGAAGCTGGAAGTTGTCTGCGTTGGGCATTTGCGCCACACGAAGGGTCAACTTCTTGTCTTCCATCATCGATGAGACGAATGAAACGCGACGGGAAAGGCGGTCCAACTTAGCGACTAATAGCTCTGCTCCAAACTTTTTTGCCAAAGCAACAGCCTTCGCAAGTTCGAGGCGATTGTCATCTTTGCCAGATTGTACGTCCACAAACTCTTCGATGATCTCGTACGGTACGTCTGAGTAATTGTTCAGATAAAGCTCGATATCACGCTGCTGAGCTTCAATACCCAAGCCGGAACGCCCCTGCTCAGCGGTGCTAACTCGTTTGTAGGTCACATACTGTTTCATCGTTAGCGCTCCAACTGACTTTTCTAGTTATCGGTTGATTCGTTACAAACGTCAACGAACGTTGTGACTGTAACAACGCCAAAAAACTACGTAAAGGGGGGGTAAAGGATGGCCGCTTGGGCAGGTAGTGTTTAGAAATGGTCGATGTTTCGGGAGGGTTGTTGCTTCAATCGAACCTGTATCGTTGTTGGAGTGATGTTACATCCCAATTGTGAAGGAATGCCCAAAACATGGCAACGTCGGTGATGTTGTTGAAGCAGATCAACCGATCTGAATCTTGTCTTAACCCAGAGCAACCAATCATCATCTGAAAAGTCTCGTCAGCGATAAATTTCAGAGCTTCGTCGCGCTCATCTGGGGATGCATCTTTCAACATCTCCAGCAATTCCAGTTTCCAAGGAACGTCTTCAGCTCGATCAGGGCTCGAAACGTCGTTTTCTGCACTAGCTGCAATGGATGCGCTGGTGGCTAGTATGCACGTAAGTGCAAGAATATGAGCCCTGAAGGAAATGGTTGGCATTGTTTGATCCCATTTGAATTTGATAAGAGCAACTAGCAATCGGTTAGAATTTTGATCTCAGACAAATCAAGGTCTGTATAACTGATCGTCTCGATAATTTCTTTACGTTTCCCAACAGAATAGGCTTCCGCCTGTCCATACCCTCGAGTAACGCTCCTTGGTTCATGACCAATCAGTGGTTGGAACTCGTACTCTGCATAGGCGCGGGAGTCATCGCCGCTGGCCACGCTCTGGATTGTCGCAGGTACTCAGGGGGGCGGTATCGTCATCTTGAGACACCAGCCGCCAAGTCACGCCTCAAGCGGGCGCGTTACTGCCGGTAGAGCGTCGATAGCCCATCAACCCCACCAACGCTCCAAGCAACAGCAACCCACTCGCAGGAAGCGGAACTGCCGCAACTGTCGCGACCTGTTGCAGACCCGTTGCCCCCGAAAAAGTCAATGCAATCTTCCGACTGCCTGTTGCATCAAGGTACTCATAAAAGCCACCAATCCCGGGCTGTCCACCAACACAAGAGTTTTGCGCCTGGAAAAATGCGCCGCAGAGGTTACGACTGTTGGGGCTAAAGGATATTGCAGAGGCCAAGCTTGAAAAATCAAAAAGCAAAGCGTTCGCCGTCGCACTCAACCCAGTTCCAAAGAGGGTAAAACTGCCTAGGCTGGAGTTCATTGACGTCGTTCCAAAGCCGTCAACAACCGTGTTCAGATTAAATCCGGTAATGCTGGCTGAATCTAGTACGCCAATGGTGCCATTGGTTTCGATTGTACCCAAAATTCGCCCCGAACTGTAGAAACTGCCTGCGCCGTCGAAATCAGAAAGTGCTATGTCGACGTTGTAAGTTATTGCGCTTGCGCTGGAAGCCGCCAGCATCGCCGCTGCAATTGCAGAGATTAGTCTCATCATTACCCCCCAACCAAAGAAATCAATAAATTCCGGCCAGTTTAACAAAAAAGTTGTGATTTTCAAAATCCCGTTAGAAAATCAGGTTTGAGCGCTTTTATTGGGAGCCCGAGCCTAAACTCTTCCTAGAGCTAACTCGTCGAACAGAGAGAGATGCGAAGTAACCCTCGCCTTCGGGAGTGATGGCGCGACGCACCAAACTCTTACCTCCTCAATTCAATCGCTACGGCCCTTGTCAGTCTTTGATCCTGTCGATTTGCCCCGTGGAACTTGGACTACCCCAAACCTCCCCAAAAATAGCGAGTAGATTCAAGGCCCGTGCCGATATGCACTTACACCTACACTCCGGATCTGCCTGCTACAGTTGTTTTGCGTGCGATGGCGGAGTGAGGGGCTGGACGAGGGGGTAAAGGCCAGCCTCTCATCTCCGAGGGTACACAGAGTGGTGAATGTACTCCGTTGATTTGACGTTACGTCAGCGTGTCGTCATATGTAATTGGGGGATTCCCGTAGCGTCCGCGCAATCAATGCACTATTTTCTTTCAACTAAAGCGTGTGCCACCGAACGATCTGATCTTGGCCAAGTCAAGGCCCAGATACCTGATGTTCTCAATCATCTCTTTCCGCCTGCTTGGGGAATAGGTCTCAACTTTCCCATACCCGCGTGTGACGCTTCTGATCTCATGGCCGACTATCGGTTGGAACTCGTGCTCTGCAAGGTTACCGCGTCTGAATTCATCAATGACCGAGTGACGGAAGCTGTGAAACGTAGGCCGCTTACCTTCGCGGTCGGGGGCAAACCCCATTCTCTGGAAATAACGCGCGTAGAATTTGGCGGGCTTGTCGTACTGACCTTTCTTGTTCCTCACGAGATCGGGGAAAAGCCGAGTAGCTCCCCTTTTTCGCTGCTGTGCTATGAATTCCAAGAAGCCCAGCGCGATTAGCCGGGAGTGAATGGGTACGGTCCGAACCGCTGCTCCTGTTTTGACGGACTTTGCAGGGTCACTCCCGGCATTGGTTATCTCGAAACAGGCGACGCCATCTATCGTCTTGATGTCTGAGAGTTCAAGTTGCGCAAGTTCCCCCAATCGCGCACCTGAGAATGCTGCCATCAGCGGTAGCCAAAACCGCCAGTCTCGGACCAAGGTTTTACCCGGAGACGTGAATTGCCGAATGTCTTTGTCGCCAGCGCATCCACAGAAGAGTGGCGAAGAGAACAGCTTTTGTAGCTGATGTGCTGAGAAGGGAATGCGGCTGTTGTCGACCACGTCAGGGGCAAGTCCCTTCCAGAGATTGTCGGTAGCACGCTCTTCGATGGCAAGCCAGCCAAAGTAGGCGGACAGATCGGATATATAGTGCTTGATCCGATTGGGGCTGATCGTCTGGTGTCCAAGCCTTTCATTCGCGCGGATGGTCTCAGGAAAGCTCATTCCGGCAAATTCATGACGTGTCGAGGCCTTTGCTGGGAGCTTATAGAGCAGGTCGCGGAAATTGCGGCAATCATCTTTCGTAATGCTGTCTGTGGGTCGCTCAATTCCGACGAATTCTGCGAATAGGGTGACGACGCGAAACCTGTTTGAGATGGTGTCCCCCTTTAAGTTTCCACACTTCTGTCTGACATACATCGACCAGTGATCGAGCAATGGCGGTTGCTTGAAGGTTTCTTCTACCGGCGCAATGGCGGGAGCCTCTGAGCGCGCCGTAGAGTGCCTGAAAAGTGGATCTGCGGGCTTCCTGCCAAACTTACCTTTGTCATGCTCAGAGAAGCGTTGAAGGGCCTCCGCGTGCGCACGAGCCAGCATTTGGCGGAACCTGTTCTGTCGGGGTGATCCGGATCGGAACTGAAATCCGAAGTGATGCGACCAGTAGTCAATATCCGCGACACTGAAATCACCAACTGCTACCGCTTCGCGAAGGCGGCGGGCTTCACGTTTGTTTGCCTTTGCGGCTTCTTTGCCGCCTCTTTCAAGCAATCGCGCTTCCTCGGCGTCTGACCGCTCATCAATGTCATTCTCAACTTCTAAGTCGTATACCTGTCGTGCGGCGTCTTCCATCTGGGCGTCTGTAGGTTCCAAGACCGTTCCAGAGGCAGCGATCCATTCCGGGGGTTGGGCCGCCAAGATATCGTGCCAGATGTCCTGAGCGACACCGCCTGCGATTTCCTGAGCCTTCCTGTGGTCTGGGGTTCGCAGACTTCGCCAAATTTCAGATGTACCGCCCAGCGCTGGGCGATACTCTTGAGGGACATAGTACCGAACCTGCCAATTTCTCGAACCGGGTCTTTGGGTGACTTTATAATGTGATGACATAAACGCGTGTTTCGTAACAGTGACTCGTAACAATCAGTAGTCGACAGCGCGTTGAAATTGCAATGATTTATCTCAATCAATGGGTTGCGTCCGGGTGGTGAGAGCACCCTGCTGCCCCTGCCATCAAGATCAATCGCCAACATGCTGATCCGGTCCGTTTCCTTACCAGCCCGTTTCCTTGTCAAAATGGCGCTCAACATATTTCTTATGTTTCGCTTCTGCCGTGCAATCGCGGTTTCCTCCCGGGTTCGAATGACATAACATCCGCGGAAACCCTGGCGACCGGATGGAGTCACATGTCGCGTTTCGATGGATACTTCCTGCGGCAGCTGCTTGTTCTGTTCGGATTTTTCACACTGGTTCTGGTGGGTGTGTTCTGGATCACCCGGTCGGTTAGTCTGTTCGACCATGTCATCAGCGGTGGCCAGTCAGCGATGGTGTTTCTCGAATTCACTGCATTGACCCTGCCGACGCTGATCCGAACCGTCATGCCGATGGCGGTGTTCGCGGCTGCCGTCTATGCGACCAACCGACTGAGCCGCGAAAGCGAATTGACGGTGATGCTTGCAACCGGCAGCAGCCCCTTGCGACTGGCCCGTGCGGTGTTCCTGTTCGGCCTCTTTTCCGGGTTGATGATGGCTGTCATCAGCGTCTATCTGCGGCCGGCGTCGGTTCTGCAACTTGAGCAGCGACAGGCCGAAGTCGCCGGAGATGTCACCGCCCAACTGCTGAACGAGGGCGAGTTTCTGCACCCGACGCCAGGCGTTACCGTCTATATCAGCAGCATAGATCTGGATGGAACTCTGCACGATGTTTTCGTCTCGGACGGGCGCGACAAGCTGCACCCGGTCAACTATTCCGGAACGACCGCCTATCTGGTCAACAGCGACACGGGCTATAATCTGGTTATGCTGGATGGCGTGGCGCTGCGCCTCGACCGCGAGGGAAGAACCCTGTCTTCAACCCTGTTCGAGGATGTGACATTCGACATTTCCGAGCTGACCGACAGCGACGACGGTCACACACGCAGCCTTGAAGCCATCCCGACTTCCGAACTCATCTGGGATCGCGCGGCAGTGGCCGAGGCTGACAAATTCAGCCAGGGTGAACTGATCGAGGAACTGCACCAGCGGTTTTCCTGGATTGCCATCTGCATCGCCGTTGCACTGGTTGGCTATTCGACGCTGATGCTGGGCAGCTTTTCCCGCTTTGGTCTGTGGCCGCAAATTCTGGCGGCCTTCACGATTCTGGTTGTGCTCGAAGGTGTGCGCGGATTTGTGGCATCGATCGTAATCGACCGCCCGAACCTTTGGATATTGCTTTATTTGCCCGCAATTTTCGGCATTTCCGTATCCTGCTTGTTTTTCGCATTCGCCGGGCGTCCGCTGATCAAACGCAGGGATCGGGGTGGCAAGGCCTCTTTGTCTCCGGTCTGACCGGTCGGCCCTTGAGCCCCTTCGCGCATACCCGACCAAATTGTGACACAGAGTTCTGAACGCGCCTAACCGTCCGCCTCGTCCATCAGCCCGCGCAGCCAGCGCCCCGCGAGCCATGCCGCCGGGATGCCCAGCGGGATTGACCACAGGATCGCCGGCACAGGCCGGATTGCCCCGAACCCTGCGCTATGGGCGATAAGCCCGACAAGAAACAGATTGACCGCCACGGTCAGCGCCGATGCCGGGTACAGAAGGATGGCCAGTTTCCAGACTGGCCACCGCCCTTCAGTGGCTGGTGCCTTCCGAGAAGGTGATTTTGTTCCAGACATTGTATTTCCCCGAAGGTTTGCGCATCGGCAGCCGCCGGATTTCCTCCAGCGTTTGCGCATCATAGATGATCACCGCGCCGTCATCCTCCCAGATCGACACCAGCGCACGGCTGCCATCGCGGGTGAACTCCACATGCGCCACGGTCTTGCCGGGGGCTGGGCGCAGCGTCTTGACGATCTCAAGGCTTTCCTTGTCGATCACATGCATGGCGTCCTTATTCGGGCCAAAGAAGACGTCTGCCCAGACATAAGGCGAATTCTCGTGGCTT
Source organism: Ruegeria sp. BJ6 (assembly GCF_056537885.1). Lineage (NCBI taxonomy): Bacteria > Pseudomonadati > Pseudomonadota > Alphaproteobacteria > Rhodobacterales > Roseobacteraceae > Ruegeria > Ruegeria sp. BJ6. Next base: position 18,153 of record NZ_JBQFSG010000005.1, read on the forward strand.
CGCATGAAGAAACCCGGGCCCTCGGTCGTGATCCGCTTTACGGTTTCCCAAGTGCCCATGTCGATGACCGACACGGTTCCGTCCGTCAGATGCGGTGTCGCCATCACAGTCGTTTCACCACGTTTCCAGGTGATACCCGACCCAAGATGCGGCATTCCCGGCAGATCCAGATCGGCCACTTTCTGGCCGATGACCAGATCGATGACCTGACCACCCTTGCCGTCACGAGAGGCGCCCATGACGTACTCATAACTCTGGTCGAAAAAGAAATCGTCCAGATAGTCGGGCGTTGTGATCTTACGCACCGGGAAGGGGTCGGGGTTCTTGAATTGCCCCTCAATCCGAAAGTCATGACCCAACCCGGACTGAGGCGGATTCGCTCCGTAAAACACCTCCCAGATTTCCGGCACGTCCTTCAGCGCCAGCACAAAGCTTTCACGCGGCGGCGCCTGATACACGGCCGAAACCCGACTGGGCTTGCCCTTCTTGCCCTTGACCTCAACAACCTTGGCGACCGCCAGATCGTCGGTAGACAGCAATGTCAGAGAGTTCGGCAGATAGTTCGCAACAGCCAGCCATTTGCCATCCCCCGACATTGCGATGTTGCGGCTGTTCAGCCCGGCCCGGACCCGCCCAACTTGCTTTAGCGCCCAGATGTCGTACTTCTGAACCCAGCCATCGCGGGACATGATAAAGACATACCGACCGTCGGGGCTGAACTTCGGCCCGCCATGCACGGCAAACGGCGTCTCGAACCGGTCCAGAACCTCGAACGTGTCACCATCCAGAACGCTGACGTGATGATCCCCGGTTTCCACCACCAGCGTGATATTCATCGGATCACTGGACCAGCCGGGGGCGTCGACAGGGGCATAACCTTCGTCCAACGTGCGGCTGGCCATGATTTCGGCCTCACCCCAAACAGGATCGGTTTCCAGCGGGGATTTCAGCCACCCGGCCAGTTCCTCGATCCGCAAGGCGTCCAGTTCGTGGGAAAAGGCTGGCATCTGCGTGGCCGTCCGCCCGTCGGCAATCACCGCCGCCACCCGTGGCCCGCGCATCCGCTTCAAGGTCTCAGGGATCAGCGCCGGTCCAACTCCGCCAAGACGGTTCTCACCGTGGCAAGAGGCACAATGATCCGCGTAATCCGAGGGCGCATCGGCCCAAGCTGCGCCTACGCTAAGTAGGCAGACCAGCCCCCCCATCTTCATCTTTTCAAAAATACTCCAGCCGGAGGCTCCCGCGTTCACCACCCGCGTATCGGCCGGGCCAGCAGAGCAAACGGTTTCAAAAGAACTGATGCGCCGGATCATGGCTTTTCCCCCGGAATGGCGTGACCTGCAGACGTTCCCCCGCATCGTTCACACCAATTTCTTCGTTCGAAAGATAACAGGCCGGGTCCTCGGCCCATGGATCGCCGGTCACCTGCAAAGCCCGGATGCGGGTGTTGCCACCACAAACATCCTTCAGCTGGCAGGCGCCGCACCGCCCCTTCAGCGGGCGCGGACGGGTGCGCAACAGGGACAGCATCCGGTCTTCCCCGGTCCAGAGCTCGGAAAACGGCGTCGTCTTGACGTTGCCCACGGTGTAATCCGACCAGTAGGTATCGGGATGCACCCGGCCCAGATTGTCGATATTGGCCACGCCCAGCCCGCTGGAGTTTCCGCCCCACGCCGCCAGATGCTCACGCACATGCGCGGCCTTCTCATCATCGAACTTGTCGCGAACCCAGTTCAGGAAATACCCCGCATCAGCATCGTTGTTGCCCGTCACGATATCCAGAGGCCGCCCGCCCGAGGCCGCCTCCCACGCCCGATCAAGCAGCAGGTCCATACCCCTGCGGGTGCGCTGATGTTCGGCATCCTCGCCACGGTTCTTGTCTCCGCGCCCGGCATAGACCAGATGGCTGAGATAGAACTTGTCCACCCCTTCATCGTCGCACAGCTTCAGCAGATCGGGCAGATGATGCTGCGTGCCTTCGGTCAGGCAGAACCGCAGCCCCACCTTGATCCCGCGCTTCTTGCATTCCCGCACGCCGTGCAGGGCATCTTCAAAGGCGCCTTCGACACCTCGGAACCAGTCATTCGTGGCCCCGATCCCGTCCAGCGAAATTCCGACATAGCTGAAACCAACTTCGGCAATCCGATCAGCAGTTTCGCCATGGATTTTCGTGCCATTGGTCGACAGCGCCAGCATCGGTACCAGTTCCCGCGCACGACCGGCGATATCGAAGAAATCCGCCCGATCCAGCGGTTCCCCACCCGAGAGGATCAGGGCCGGGACGCGAAAGTGGCCCAGATCCTCAAGGGTTTTCATGGCTTGCTCATGGCTGAGCTCGCCGGGAAACGCGACATCCGCCGAAACGGTGTAGCAATGGCGGCATTTCAGGTTACAGCGCCGTGTCAGGTTCCAGATCACCACGGGTTTCACCGGTCCGGGGCGGCGTTTGCGCACCGGGGTCGGCTCGATCAGTTGGTGCATGTATTCGGTCAGGCGGAACATGTCTCAGCCTTTCTTTTTCAGTCGCAGCCCGGTCTTTTTCAGGATGCGCGTGGAATAAAGGATGTCTTTGGCCCGGCAGGCATCGCCCAGAATGGCCGTGATCTCGGCCCGTTTTTCCTCGACCTCGTCCCGGTCGGAACCATGGACCATGGCAAACAGGTTATAGGGCCAGTCGGGCAGGGCGCGGGGGCGTTCATAGCAATGGGTGACAAAGGGCAGCGCGCCGATCTGTGCGCCCAGTTCGGTGATGCGGTCGTCCACCACATCCCAGACGGTCATCCCGTTCGAGGTCATGCCCAGCTTGTAATGGTTCGGTGCGGCGGCGATGCGGCGTATCACACCGCGCGATTTCAGTTCGGCCAGCCGGAACAGCAGGGCATCCTCGTCCATGCCAAGGCCCTGGGCCACAGCGGCATATGGTGCAGGCACTAACGGCAATCCGCCTTGCAGCGCCTCGATAATCTGCCTGTCTCTTGCGTCGATCATGCCGCCACCCGGAAGCCGATGAAAAATTCCTGAAGTTTGGGGAAACGGAGAACTTCAATCCCCGTTTCCCGTTCGATTGCATCGGCGGTGGCCGCGATCCCCTCGGGCGTTTCGGTGGCCAGCACGAACCACATGTTCAGCCGGTGCGTACGTTCATAATTATGCGCGACCTCCGGATGCGCATTGACTTTGGTCAGGACGGATTCGAATTCCCCCGCAGGGACCGCCATGGCACACAGGGAGAAGGCGCCGCCCATCGCCGCGGCGTCAAAAAAGGGGCCAAAGCGGGTGATCACCCGATCCTCTTTCATTCGCGCCAGCCGTTGCAGAAGATCGCCCTCGCTGATGCCCAGCTCATCGGCCACCTCAGCATAGGGGTGCGCCGTCAGCGGCAGATCATCCTGCATCCGGTTCAGGATGGCGCGGTCGGTTGCATCCAGTGGTGTCATGCGGCCACCTCCTTGGGCTTGATCAGCGCGCCGGTCTGTTTGAAGCAGCGGGTCGAGAACAGCACCTTGTGCTGTGCCCCAGCCAGTTCCGGCAGATTGGCAGCCTCGCCCAGAACCTCACGCGCTTCGGGGCGTGAACGAGCATGGATCATGGAATACAGGCGATAAGGCCAGACCCCCTCGATGGGTCGGCGCTCGTAACACAGCGTCACGCCCGGATGGGCAGCCAGCGCCGGCCCGGCGCGGTCGATCTGCTCGGCAGGCAGATCCCAGACCACCATCGCATTGGCTGACCACCCCAAAGCGCGGTGGCGCACAATAACGCCAAGGCGCGAGATGATGCCCGCCCGATGCAGAACATCGATACGCTCCATAACCGCGGCCCCGTCGCGGCCCAGCGACCGCGCCAGCGCCAGGAACGGGTCGACTACCAGCGGCAGGCCCGAGCTCAGCGCCTGCAACAGATCACGGTCACCCGGCTGCATGGCCGAGCGGTCCACTTTACGCGCATTCGGGACGCTCCGGGCGCCGCCCGACATGCGAAAACCGAGATCCACGTTGAAGGGCCGTACCAGCCGCAGGTCCAGAACACGCAACCCCGTGCGTTGCCCGATCCGCGACAGGGTATCATCCACATGCGCGCGATCCGGTCCGGTGGCCACGAACCACAGGTTCCAGGCATCTTCGCGCTGATAGTTGTGGTTCACGCCCGGCTCGGAATCGATCAGGGCGGCGATCTCTTCAATGCGCTCTTCTGGCGCGGCGACGGCGGCGAGTGTGCTGGCCGAGACGGCTCCGGGCGCGATGGTGGCGCCGACGCGGGTGATCCGCCCCGCCGCGCGCATCCGGGCCAGCCGGTCCAGCACCTCGTCCTCGCTCAGCTCCAGCGTGTTGGCCAGAACCTGAAACGGGCGTTCAACGACCGGAAAATCGCGCTGGAAATCATCCAGCAGCCGACGGTCGATCGGGTCGGTAATATGGCACATGAATCACAATCCCGTTCTGTGCGCGCGGGCGGTGAAAAATATGCCCGATGGACTGTCCGCCTCGATTTCGCGCAGTTTCTCAAATGTTTGCGTGTCGTAGACCATGACCTTGTTGGCATCGCGCACGCTGAGCCACACCTCATGCCCGCGCGGTGTGAACTCCATGTGCAACACCGCAGGGCCGGGCTTGAATTCGTGGATGATTTCTTTGCTCACTGAATCGATCACCTGAATCGTGTCGTTCAGCGGATGGGCGAAATTCACCCAGACCTGCCGCCCGTCGGGCCGCGCCATGGCAAAGACCGGCTGGCCGTGGGTTTTGGTCCGTCCGGTTTCGGTCAGGGTGTCGGCGTCGATCCAGAGAACCTCGTGATGGCCGACGGCGGGCAAAACGAACTCGCGCCCCGTCAACGCCCAGCCTTCCAGATGGGGCATCTTGTAGACGGGCATTTCCTCCTGCCCGCGCCCATAATTCGGCAGGACCCGAATGGGTTCGGGATTCTCGGACCACAAATCCAGCGCTGTCAGCCCGTCTTCGCCGAACAGGCCGGTGATATAGGTCCGGCCATTGGCGGTAATCAGCGCGTCATAGGGGTTTTTGCCCATGTCGGGGATTTTGGTGATCTCCGGCGTGCCACTGGCGAAATCGGCGATCCAGGTCTCGCCCGTGTCCCACATGGTGAACACGAACCGACGCCCCGGCGCATCGACAAGGCCGATGGTTTTGCTTTCGGTGGGGATGTCCGCGACCATCTCAAGCGTATCGGCATCAAAGACGCGCACGCCGCCGGGTTCATAATTAGACACTGCCACCAGCTTGCCATCGTCCGAGATCGCACCGCCGATGGCATTACCCGCCTGCACGACCCGGTTCACGATCTGCCGGGTCACGATATCGACCTTGGTCAGCCCGCCGTCGCGCCCGAATACATAGGCAAACCGTTCATCGGGCGAATAAACCAGCGAGGCATGGGACAGATCTCCCAGCCCTTCGATCCGCGCAAGTGCTGCGCGCTCGGACTGATCCACCAGCAGGACCGTGCCCTGCGCGCGCTCGATCACCAGCCCTAGGTCTCCGGTAGCCGTGGGTTCACCATGCGCGGCGGTCATCATCAATGTTGCCACAAGGCCAAGGACGATATGTTTCATTGTGCCTCCGGTTCCAGCAGGTAACGGGCGATCCATTCGGCCTCTTCTTCGGAAATCAAAGGTCGCCAGGGCGGCATGGCCGTATCGGGAATACCGTCAAGGATCACCCCGGTCAGAACTTCCGCGTCGTAGTGTTTCAGGTTCTCCGTGCGCAGGTCCGGGCCAAGACCGCCTTTCAGCGACAGCCCGTGGCACGACCCGCAATCCTGATGGACAAGACGCCTTAGTGCGTTGGGGTCCAGCGCGTCGGCGGCCAAGGCCGAGGTCGCGACCATGATGGCGGTCGTCAGAACAGCCCGCGAAGGCCAGCCTGCGCGACCGCTGTTTGTTTGACAGATGCTAGCCATGAGCCTGCTCCAGCAACTCGGTCACAGGCCGTTCCGCATATAGCGAAACCACCTGACCGATGATGAACAATGTGGGCGCCTTCAGTTCGGCCTCGCGCACATCCGAGGCCAGCCGGTCCAGTCGCGACACGAGGCGGCGTTCGTCTGGGGTGGTGGCCTTGCCCACAGCAAGAACGGGAGTTGATCCGGGCAGATTCTCGGTCATCAGGCCCATGGCGATCTGACCGATATTGGCCACGCCCATATACACCACCAGTGTCGAGTCCGGGTCGGCCAGACGCTTCCAGTCCAGATCCAGAATCTTGTCCGCCTGCCGGTGGCCGGTGACATACTGAACCGAGGTCGCCAGCCCGCGATGGGTCAGTGGCACGCCGGTCGAACTGGATGCCCCCTGCGCCGCCGTGATGCCCGGCGCATATTCGACCGCGATGCTATGTTCCAAAAGATAGGCGGCCTCTTCCGAGCCGCGGCCGAATATCATCGGATCGCCACCCTTCAGGCGCGCAACAGTGTGACCGGCGCGTGCTTCCTCCAGAAGGATTTCGTTGATGCGGTCCTGCGGAACGGTGTGGCATTTGGGGGCTTTGCCCACCGGGATCAACCGCGCACCTTCGGCGTGCATGGCAAGGATGTCGTCCGAGACCAGACGGTCATAGACCACAACATCCGCCTCTTGCAGCATACGCAGGGCGCGCAGGGTCATCAGTTCGGGGTCGCCGGGGCCAGCGCCAATCAGAAAAACCTTACCGCTCATGTGCAAACTCGCTTGTTCTGAATGTCTTCGGAACCCGGATCTTCGGCAGCTTCCACGCGCTAAAAAGGGACGTTGCTGGGAGAACCGGGCGTGTCATGGGGGCAGACTGGCGCAATCGCAAACCAACCTCCTTGACATAAGTTAAGGAGCGCGGGATTTGCGCCCGCGCCCCTTTGATCTTGCCTGTATTTTTGCCTCGGCTCAGGGTTCGACTGTGACCATTCCGATCATGTTCTGCGTCTCCCAGTGCGGCCCGCACAGATAATCCTGCGGACCGGGGGTGAGGAAGGTCATGTCCACTGTTTCCTCGGGGAAAATCCGGTCGGATTCGGGTTCGCTGCCATCCTTTAAAAGCACGCTGTGGCTGGTGCGCTTGTCCACGTTGACCCAGCGCACCGTGGTTCCTGCCTTGACCGTCAGTTCGGCGGGGCAAAAGTTGTACTTGTACATCAGCACCACCTTCGCGTCCTCGACGTCAGCAGCGGGCTGGCCGAACATCTCGACATAGCGCTCTTCCGCCTCGGCACAGATTGCGGCAGTGTCTTCGTCCGCAGCAAATGCCGGTGATGCCATGAGCAGCAGAGCAGGAAGAAGGTTTTGGGTTCTCATGGTCCAATTCTCCTGTCCGAAAAAGGGCAGGGGCCGGATCATCCGGCCCCCATCCGCTATTGTTTCACCACGTTGATATTGGCGGTGTCGTCATCCAGTGCGAGGCTGGTGTTCAGCGTCACATGGTGGAACCTTGCCGCGGCAAAGTCGTCGTGGATCGCAAACCCGACCGTGTAGGTCTGGCCGGGCTCCAGCGGTACATCCCCCGGCGCGCCGGAATTCAGCGGCCGCGAGAAGACGACGGTCCACATGCCACCCGACAGGTTGGCCGAGGCGGCGATTTCACCGTCGTTGACCACGCGCTGTTCCAGCAGATATCCGTTCGAGGCACTGCCATCGGCATAGACGCGCATCAGGTCAAGGAAGGTACCATCGGCCAGGTACTGCTCGATCTGGGCTTCGGCCTCCAGCTTGTCCCAACCACCCATCGGCTTACCGCGGCGGCCCTTGGTATCAACCTCGGTGCGGCTTTCGCTGATGTATTTGGTCACCGTGTCCTGCGCGGTCAGACGACCTGATACATCACCATTGGCGGCAATCGCCTCTGCGCCCGGATCAAAGGGCATATAGGTGTTGTCGGCGTGGCACGAGGCCCAGCAACCCACCTGATCACCCAGCTCGATTCCGGTACCGGTGATCATCATGGCGACCTTGATCTGGTTGTCGGGGTCCATCTTGCCACCTTCGACGAAGGGGGCAGGGCTGTGGCCCGCATCCGGCCATTGCATGCGGATGTACAGGTTCTCGTCGTCATGCGCGGCCTGAACGGTTGCATCGATGACACCACGCTTGCCGGGGATCGGCGTCGGTTCCAGCTCGCCACCGGCCACGATCTTGTTGCCGATCGCATCCAGTTCCTTGGCGTGACAGGTCGAGCACTGATCGCCGCCCTTGGTCAGCGGACGGGCGCCACCGTGGAACTTGCCGTTCTGTACCCATTCAAACGAAGCCTGACCGGGGTAGAACAGTTTCAGATCCGCACTTGCCACGGCGTTCCAGTCGATGTTGCCACCGACATCGCTGCCACCGCCACTTGCGGCGGGCGCTGCGGCTTCTTCTTCTCCGCTTGCGTTGGCGCGTTCTTCGGCAACGGCTGCGTCAACAGCGGCTGCGATCTGGGCCTGAACGGCCTCTTGCTGGGCCTGCTTGGCGGCTTTTTCAGCCTCGGCCTCGGCAGCTTCCTCGGCTTCGATCTTTTCAAGGCTGGCCAGGTATTCCGGCGGGATCGGGCGGATGAAGGCGGGGTTCGGCGCCTCAAGTTCTTCCAGATATTCCTCGTCAGCACGGTCACGGGCATCCGAGTGGGCGATCCCCTTGTGACAGTCGATGCAGGTCTGACCGATCTCCATCGCGTTCAGGTGCTGCTGACGTGCGCGGGGTTTCTGGAACTCGGGCATCATCGATTCAAAATCGTGACAGTTCCGGCATTCGCGCGAGTCGGTGGCTTTCATCCGCTCCCATTCGTTCATCGCCAGATGCACGCGCTTGGCTTCGAACTTTTCGCGGGTGTTGATGGTGCCGACCACCTTGCCGTACAGCTCTTTGGACGCCTTGATCTTGCGGATCATCTTGTGCGTCCAGTCCTTGGGCACGTGGCAGTCCGAACAGACCGCGCCCACGCCCGAGCGGTTCACGTCGTGGATCGTGCCTGTGTATTCCTCATAGACGAAATCGCGCATCTCGTGGCACGAGATACAGAAATCCTTGGTGTTGGTCGCTTCCATGGCGGTGTTGAACCCGCCCCAGAAGATGATGCCGCCGACAAAGGCCGCGGCGATACCGGCCACGGGCATTCCCCACAGGAAATACCGGCGCCAGATCGGTGGTTTTTTATCCGGTTCGGAAGTCATATCCGGGCTCCGTTTTAGCTGTCTTGACTGGCGCGGCGTGTCAGGCCGGCGCATTGGCTCAAAGGGCAAACGAAGAAAGGGCGGGCGAGGGGCCCGCCCTTTCAGGTTTTGGTTGCGATCCCGTCAGGTGACGTGGTTCGACCGGTTGTAGACGTTGAACTTGCCGGTTGGTGCGTACAGCCCCTCGATACGGCCGATCTCTTCCAGCGTTTTGGCGTCAAAGATCACGATCTGACCGTTCGGCTCTTTCGAGTCCGACAGGTTCCACTTGGAAACCCAGACCTCGGTGCCATCAGCGTTGAACTCGAAGTGGACGGCGGCACTGCCTTCGTCTTCGGTGATCTGGATCGTTTTCACAATCTCACCGGTTTCCTTCGAGATGACCTGAACCGACTGCTGAATTTCCGGCTCCGGATGTTTGGTCTGGTCAGCCCAGATGTAATCCGAATTCGGGTGGGTGCGGACAAACAGGCCGGGGCCGTCGGTTTCCACTTCGTAGCAGACCTTCCAGGCATCGTCCGGACGGTTCTCGGGGTCATTACCCCAAACAGTCACGGTACCAACACCAAGGTGAGTCGTACCGGCGACCGGGCCACAATTCGGGTCATTCCAGTTGGCGCCCGGACCGGGGTGCGGCAGCGCGGCCGTGTCGATCATCGCTTCCAGCTTGTGGGTCTTGGTATCGACGACCACCATCTTGTTCGACGCGTTTGCGGCGATCTGGAAGTAACGGCCTGTCGGGTCAAAGAACCCGTCATGCAGGAACTTGGCGCTGTCGATCTTGTCGATCCGCAGGTTGTCCAGATCGGTGTAATCGACCTGCCACAGCTGTCCCAGCTCCTTCACGGCAACGATCCATGTGGGTTCGTTCGGAGTGGTGTAGATTGCGGCCACGCGGGCCTCTTCCACATAATCCCCGTCCACGTTCACGCCGCGGGTCGATACGACCTTGACCGGTTCCATGGTCTGGGCGTCAACGATCGCGAAGTGCGGCGGCCAGTAACCACCACCGATGACGTATTTGCCATCGCCGGAAACGGCAACGTCGCGGGCGTCATAGGCAATCTTGACCTCGGAAACCAACATCTTGTCCGGTGTTTGCCACAGGTCGATCTTGGTCATCTTGCCGTCGCGGCCCATCGTGTACCAGAAACGGCCGGGCTGTTCGGGCTCTTCCAGCTTGTGGTGCTCGGATGCCTTCAGCACGTGCACGGCATAACCGGTCGGGATGTGCGTCAGCACCTCTTTGGTATCGCCGTCGATCACGGCCACCTTGCCTACATCACGCTCGATGACGACAAAGAAGTTTTCCCAGTTACGGCCATGCAGCGGTTCGGTCGGATAATCGGCCTCTTCCACGTAAACCTTGCGGGTCGCCATCATCTGATCCAGCGACATCTCAGGCGGCTTTGGCGGCTCCATCATGATGTAGGTCGCCATGTCCTTGATTTCCTGCTCGGTCATGATGTCCGAGAAGTTGTTCATCCCGCCTTCGGTTCCCCAGGCGATGATCTTTTCAAGGCGTTCCTGTCCCAGTTTCAGGGTGCCGCCTTCGGTGACGGTGCCATCGTCTGCGGTCTTTTTCCAATGGGGTTCAAGGTTCTTGCCGGTGGCGCCCTTACGCAGAACACCGTGGCAACCGGCACATTGTTCAAAATATAGCTGCTTGGAGGCCTCAAAGGCTTCCTCGCTCAGTGTTGGCTCTTCGGCAAAGGCCGGTGCAGCGACGCTGCCCAGCAGCATCGCCAAACCAACCCCAAATGCGCGGCCGGTTTTGTTGTAGCTGATTCCAAGTGACATGATCACTCTCCATATGCGTGGTGAGGCAGGGCAGAGAGTGCGCCCTGCACTCGGAAAGCGCCTTGACCAAAGTCAACGAAGCTCGCGGAAACGTGATGCGATCACTGGTCCTTTTGCCCGTACAGGGCTTTGTAAATCCTGCTTTTGACAGTCATCTTTTTTCAGCCGTCTTGATTTTGGTTAAGTATGGCGACCTCCTGTGCCGCTACTGATCTTGGAACAGGGCGCGACCACAGATCGCGCACAGCCATCGAGGCAGAGGAGATATCCATGACAACTGTTGCCACGCGCGTTCTGGGTGAAGGGTTTCGCGTCTTTTTCCTGTCCGCCGGGCTCTACGGGTTATTCGCGGGCGGGGCCTGGGGGCTGTGGCTGGCGATGCAGAGCGGCGCGATCACATCTCAGGCTTCTTCCTACGCCATGAGCCCGCCAATGTGGCACGCGCACGAGATGATCTTTGGATACGCAACGGCCGCGCTGGGCGGGTTCTTTCTGACTGCCGTGCCCAACTGGACCGGCGCCCCGAACGCGCGTGCCCTGTTCATCGCCACGGCGGCCGGGCTGTGGCTGGCAGGGCGGGTCGCGATGTGGTTTTCCGCATCTCTTGCGCCATGGCTGGTCGCGGTACTTGATCTGGCTTTCATCCCGATTCTGGCGGCCAAGATCGGCAGCCAGCTGATCCGCCGCCCAAAACCTCAAAATATGGTCTTTCTGCTGATTCTCGGTTTCATCTGGATCGCCAACCTCATGACCCATCTGGAATGGATGGGCGTGACCGATGATACGCTGAACACCGGTCTGCGCGCGGGGCTGCTGACCTTGTGCTCGATGATTGCCGTTTTGGGGGGGCGCATCACTCCGGCCTTCACCCGCAACGCGATGAAGCGCGCGGGTGAGCCCGAATCCGCATGGCCGGTCAGCGTCGCGCGAGTGGAAAAAGCCAGCCTTGTGACCGCGCTGTTGCTGCCGCTGTCGATACTGGTCCTTGGCAGCGGGCCGGTGGCCGGAGCGCTGGCTCTGGTCTTTGGCGTCCTTCAAGTTGTGCGGCTGTCGCGCTGGCGCGCAGGCTGGGCCATGCGTCAGCCCATCCTGATCGCCCTGCATCTGGGACTTGGCATGCTGGCCCTTGGCCTGATCCTGTGGGGGCTTGCCCTGCTGGGAATCGGGAACGAGATCGGCGCCCTGCACGTCCTGGGCATCGGATGCGTCGGCGGCATGACCCTTGCGGTGATGAGCCGCGCCGCACTGGGCCATAGCGGTCGCGCATTGGTGGCACCTCAGCCGATGGTTCTGGCCTATGGGCTGATGGCGGCGGCGGCAATCGTCCGGTGGTTCGGCACGGGGCTCGACACCGGTTACCTAACTGCCATGCTGGTGGCTGACGGCCTGTGGATCTGCGCCATCGGCCTGTACCTGATTGCCATGTGGCCCTCGCTTACGGGGCCACGGGCAACCGCCGCCTGATCGGGCCCTGCACGACAATTTTAGGCCCGGTTAGGTGTGGTTTGCATGAGCGCGCCCAGAACGCGCAAAATTCTGTCAGTCAGGTGAATCAGCCGCAATTTCAGCCAATCCCCAGTGTTCCAAGGCTTCGATCACCGGGGCCAGACTATGCCCCTTTGGGGTCAGCGAATATTCGACATGGGGCGGCACGACATCCAGAACTTCACGATGCACCAGACCGTCTTCCGCCATCGCTTTCAGCTGAGCGGTCAGCAACCTCTGAGAGATACCTGCCAGATCGCGCTTCAGCGCATTGAAGCGCTTAGGCCCATCCGTCAGCTCATATAATATCAGCAGCGTCCACTTCCCGCTGATTACACTCAGAGTGCGGCGCACCGGACAGGTCAGGTAACCTTCAGGAAATACGCGTTCTTTTGTTTCGGTTCGCATGCGGTGCCTCCGATTGCAGTACCCTTTAGTATACTAGTAGCTAAAATAGTGCGTACTAGACGAAATGAATTTACCCTTTAATTAGCAGCCATCAGTTCGCAAGAAAAGGATTTGTGAAATGTTGAAACTGACAACTTGGATAATGTCCGGAGCAATGATGATGACTGCCGCAACAACCGCCTATGCCAACGATGCCGTAAAAACGATCCGCGAGTTCTACGAAGTCGCAGATGCCCGGCCAATGAATGCAGAGGAACTTCGCAGTTATTACGCTGAGGATTTCGTTGATCACGATGCCGCACATGAGGGCGGGCACGTTGACGGCGGTGTCGGCACTTACGCTGCGTTGGCAGATGGGGCCCCGGATTCAAAGCACGACCTGGTCATGGTTTTGCCTTCGGGCGACGACAAGGCCATTGTGTACTGGCGCTACAAGGGAACCAACACCAACAATCTGTTTGGTATGCCAACGACTGAAACGCCCCGCAGCTTTGATATTGCCGGGATCGAGATTTTCACCGTCCGGAATGGCAAAATTACCGACATGTGGCACGTAGAGGAAATCAGCAAGCTAGTCGAAACGCTCACCGGCGAAGAGTGAATACCGATGATCACACCCGCGGATGATGTTCGGGGGTGTGATCAAAACCGACTGCCTTCGCTGGTTACGACGAACAGGTTTTCCTACCTTCATGGCAAGTTGCACCTGATGGGGCACTGCCAATCTTGGTTTGCCGTTGAAAACGGCCGTAATGTCGGAAGCTGAGATTGGGCCTTTCGTTGCTTGGGCAACAAAAGGCGACAGTTTTCAGTGCTAGTTCCGCCCGATCAGTGGCTGGTCGTTCTTGAGATGGCGGTGCACCAATCTCCTGATCTGGCCGCCTCTGGCAGGGATCCTGCGCGCGGCATCAGGGATGTAGCCGGGTCTCATCAGCGACGGGAACAGGTCAAGAATTTCACCGCGCGCCTGAGGGCTGACACCCTTGAGCGCCTCGGGGCCGGTAAACAGGCTTTCCGATGGCGCCCCTTCGGCAAAAACAACCTCGTGCCGGTCGAACAGGACGTGGATATAAGTCACGCTTTCGACCGTTTCGTCGACCGTGACGCCGGGAACACCTACCAGCTTGTGTGCGGGAACCAGAACTTCTTCGGCATCGAACATCCGGATCGCAATGGCAGACCGCACCAGCATCCGGTGTTGCGGTGAAACCAGCAGGTCGCGATGTGGCAGGCCACAGCCCAAAGCACCGGCGGCAATCCGGATCGGGCGCAGCACGGGCTTGGCGGCCAATTCTTCCGGCCCCAGTTCGCGCGATCCGATCCAGCGGATTGGCTGCGCGCCGCGATCCAGCGTGACAATCTCATCCCCTACGGACAGGGTATCGATTGCGCGCGGACCCTGCGGCGTTTCGATCATTGTTCCCCGGGTGAAACATGGCACAACGGTATTCACCGGAATGTCCGCGCCGTTATCGGTCAGTGCCCCGATCGTCAGGGTGGTGTTCAGCGGCGGAACGCCCCCGATGAAGCCAAGAAAGTAACCCTGTTCGGCCGACGGAAAGTCAAAATCGCCATCATTGTTGATGTCCCAGTCCATGACGCCGATTTCATAGGTGTTCACGCCATCGTTGACCTCGATGGTATAGTCCCACGCAAATGACTGACCCAGATAGGTCTGGCTCGGGTCATTCGGAGTTTCATTGGAAACATTATCGCCGTCGATGATCGTGGGGTCTGCCCCGTCCGAGATCGTGATCTGGCTATACGCGGTGATCTGAAAGGTGGTGCCCGGCTGATATAGCTGCGCCTGGCTGTCCGTCATGGTCGAGTCAGAACGGAATGCGCCGTAAATATTGATTGCCATCTTTAACCCAACTACTCGCTTCGGCCCGCCTGTTATCCCGCGCGGTTGCGCAAATGGCGGCACCATCTCTAACCGGGTAAATCAATGCCGGGTCAAAATTCAATTTTCAAGGCAATATCCGGGCGATTTTTAGGTATTGCGACATAAACACCAGACGTTGGGTGCCAGAGTGACGGCCCGATCCCGCACCCACCCGGTTGCGTGACCAAACGGGAATTCGTCCGCCAGTCTTGACTTTGGTTAAGGCGTACCTATGGCCCGACCTCCATGCTCCGTGCATCAGCAAAGCGGCGCAAAGGAGAGCGCAATGCGCGAAGTCATGACCAAGAGCATGGCCCGCAACATATTCTATGGCGGGTCACTGTTCTTTATTCTTATCTTTCTGGCCTTATCGGCCCATTCCCACTGGTACATCGTCAATTCCGAGAACGCGGCCACACTTGATGACAGCGTGATCCGGGGCAAGCACGTCTGGGAAAAACATGCCTGTGTCAACTGTCACTCGATTCTGGGCGAGGGTGCGTATTTCGCCCCCGAGGTCGGCAACGTGATGACCCGCTGGGGCGTTCTGGACGACCCGGAGGCGGCCTTTGAAACCCTCAAGGGCTGGATGGAGGCGCAACCGACCGGCATCGAAGGCCGGCGGCAGATGCCCAATTTCAACCTCAGCGACGAAGAAATCCGCGATCTGTCGAACTTCCTGATCTGGACGGACAACATCGACGCTCAGGACTGGCCGCCGAACGACGCGGGCTAAGAAGGGAACCGAGAAATGAAATACGAATCCCAAAAGGTGGCCTACGCCTACTTCGCAGTAGCCATGGGCCTGTTCGCGATACAGGTGATCGGCGGCCTGCTGGCTGGCCTGATCTATGTATCCCCCAACTTCCTGAGCGAGCTTCTGCCGTTCAACATCGTGCGGATGCTGCACACCAACTCGCTGATTGTCTGGCTGATCCTTGGCTTCTTCGGCGCGGCCTATTTCCTGATCCCGGAAGAGACCGAGCGTGAGATCCATTCGACCAAACTGGCCTATCTGCAGCTGATCATCCTTGTGGTCGGCACTCTGGGCGTGGTCGTGACCTATGTCTTCAACCTGTTCGAAGGCAACTGGCTGCTGGGCAAAGAGGGGCGCGAGTTCCTTGAACAGCCCAAATGGGTCAAGGCGGGCATCGTCGTTGCCGCGCTGATCTTCCTCTACAACGTCTCGATGACGGTGTTGAAGGGCAAGAAGACCGCGATTTCGAACATCCTGCTTCTGGGCCTTTGGGGTCTGGCGCTGCTGTTCCTGTTTGCCTTCTACAACCCGGGCAACCTGTCCTTGGACAAACAATACTGGTGGTACGTTGTCCACCTGTGGGTCGAAGGTGTGTGGGAACTGATCATGGCCTCGATCCTGGCCTATCTGATGCTCAAGCTGACCGGCGTTGACCGTGAGATCGTCGAGAAATGGCTCTATGTCATCGTTGCCGCCGCCCTGTTCTCGGGCATCCTCGGCACCGGCCACCACTACTACTGGATCGGTACGCCTGCGTACTGGCAGTGGATCGGTTCGATCTTCTCCAGCCTCGAGGTGATCCCGTTCTTTGCGATGATGGCCTTTGCCTTCGTCATGGTCTGGAAGGGCCGTCGTGACCACCCGAACAAGGCCGCACTTCTGTGGTCGCTGGGCTGTGCCACGCTGGCGTTCTTCGGTGCCGGTGTCTGGGGCTTCCTGCACACGCTGCACGGGGTGAACTACTATACCCACGGCACGCAGATCACCGCGGCCCACGGTCACCTGGCCTTCTACGGTGCCTATGTCTGCCTCAACCTGGCGATCTTCAGCTATGCCATGCCGATCCTCAAGAACCGCGATCCCTACAATCAGGTTCTCAACATGGCGTCCTTCTGGCTGATGACCAGCGGTATGGTCTTCATGACCTTCGTGCTGACCTTTGCCGGTACTGTTCAGACTCACATGCAACGGGTGGTCGGTGACTACTTCATGGATGTGCAGGATCAGATCGAGATCTTCTACTGGATGCGTCTTGGTTCTGGTCTGGTCGTGGTCCTTGGCGCGCTGCTGTTCATCTACTCGATCTGGGTTCCCCGGAAAGAGATCATTGAACCCGGCGCAGCCGAAACACCTGCGGAGTAATGGATATGGACGGCTCCATACAAATGGGAACGGGGGCGGCTGACGCCCCCTTCTACCTCCCCCAGGGCGACGAATGCGATGTGTTCGCCGCCGCCTATACCAACAACCTGCCGGTCCTGCTGAAAGGCCCGACCGGCTGCGGCAAGACCCGCTTTGTGGCCCACATGGCCGCCAGTCTTGGCCGCCCGCTTTATACTGTGGCCTGCCACGACGACCTCGCAGCGGCTGACCTGATCGGGCGCTACCTGCTGAAAGGCGGCGAAACCGTCTGGGTCGATGGCCCGCTGACCCGCGCCGTACGCGAAGGCGCGATCTGCTATCTCGACGAGGTGGTCGAGGCCCGCAAGGACGTCACCGTTGTTCTGCACCCGCTGACCGACGATCGGCGCATCCTGCCGATCGACCGCACCGGCGAAGAACTTGAGGCCGCACCCGGCTTCATGCTGGTGGCCTCGTACAACCCCGGCTACCAGAACATCCTGAAAACCCTGAAACCCTCGACTCGGCAGCGTTTCATCTCGCTGGAATTCGACTTCCCCTCGCCCGAGATGGAGGCCGAAGTTGTTGCGCAGGAAAGCGGCTTGCCGCTGGAACGCTGCAAGCCACTGGTCCGTCTGGCCGGTAAGCTGCGCGGGCTCAAGGGTCAGGATCTCGAGGAAGGCGTTTCTACCCGTCTGGTCGTTTATGCCGCGACGCTGATCGCACAGGGCATGTCCACCGACCGCGCCATCCTTGCCGCCATGATCGAACCTCTGACCGATGACGAGGATATCAAACGCGGGCTCCTCGATCTTGTCACGGCTGTCTTTGGGTGAGGCCGGCCGATGGTCAAGATCGATTTCGAGCCATGGGAACCCGAAGAAACGATCGGGAAACTGTGGCACACCCTTGCCAGCCGCCTCGATGCACCTGAGGTGCATGTTGGAGCCGCGGTCGACCTTTCTGAGGTCGCGGGGCGGCTGGCAGTCCTCTTTCGGGGACTTGGGGGTAGTCCGGGCGTCGAATTGCGCCCGGTCTCACCCGAAATTTCGCGCCACCGCCTCAGCTGGCGCCGCCGTCTGGCGACCGAGGCCGAGCAGCTTCCGCGCGCCTCGTTCGACGGCGAGGTTCTGCGCTTGCCGGACCGACTGGCCGTCTTTCCCGCGCGCGAAGCCAACGGCGCGCTCTATGTCTGGCTTGCTGCCGCCGCCGCCCATGCGGGAACCCGAATTGACGAAGATGACCCCCTGCGTGCCGATCTGCACGCCCTGACCGCCGCACAGGAAATGGTTGCGGCGACGCTTGAAGACGCCCCGGGCTTGCGCCCGCTGTATTCCGAGCTTTGCAAGGGGCTGCTGCATCAGCGCGACGTCCCCGATCTGCCCCCGGTCGAAGCCGCCGTCGAAGAACTGGTCCGCCAAATGCTGGGTGACCCCACGCCGCCTTCGGCGCGGGCCGAACAGCTGAAAGCAATTGACGATGATCTAACCGCCCCGCGCGGCTATCAGCATTTCCGTCCGGTTGCCCTGTGGCCGGAACTGCGTGCCGTCGGCTTCTCAGAACATAACGAGGTTGAAAACCCAGACACCGAAGGCCCGCCCGAGGAATCAGGTGAAAAGACCCACCGTGCGCGCCGCCGCAAATCCGATCAGGCGTCGCGCAGCGACAGCTTCATTCTGCACAAGTTCGAGGCGATCCTCAGCTGGGCCGAATTCCTCAATATCAACCGTCGCATCGATGACGATGACCCCGACAATGCCAAAAAGGCCGCCGACGATCAGGACGAGATTGGCCTGGGCCAGATCTCCAAGGCGCCGCCGACCAAGCTGAAACTCCACCTCGACCTCGCGCCCGAGGATGTGAATCGTGAACGCCTGTCTGGCCGCATCCTCTATCCCGAATGGGACGTGCGGACAGGAGCTTACCTGCCGGATCACGTCAACGTCCTGACCTCGGACGCGGAAATCCGCGAGGACGCCGCCGAGTTTGGCAAGGACCCCGCCACCGCCCGCCGCATCCGCGCCGTCAAACGCCAGTTCGAGGCCCTGCGCCCGGGCCGCGTCATGACCCGTGGCCATCTGGACGGCGATCAGCTGGATATCGAAGCCGCCGTGCGCGCCGAAACCGACCGCCATGCCAGCGGCGAAGGCAACGAACGCATCTGGCTACAATCCCGGCCCGAGGCCCGCGATCTGGCGGTGTCGATCCTGCTCGACGTCAGCCGCTCGACCGAAAGCGCCGTCACCGGCCGCGCCGTCATCGACATCGAGCGCGAGGCACTGGCCGCTCTGGCCTGGGGGCTGAACGCTTGCGGCGACGATTTCGCCATCCACGCCTTCAGTTCGCTCAAACGCCAGCGGGTCTATGTCCAGCGTTGCAAACGCTTTGACGAACCGATGGGCACCACGGTCGAACAACGTATCGCCTCGCTGCGCCCCGGTCACTACACCCGCCTCGGGGCCGCGATCCGCCACTGTTCCGCCGATCTGGCCGCGCAATCCCGCAAACGCCGCCTGCTGCTGGTCATCACCGATGGCAAACCCAACGATCTGGACCACTACGAAGGCCGCCACGGAATCGAAGACACAAGGCAGGCCGTGCGCGAGGCGCGCCGCGCCGGACAATCGGTCTTTGGCGTCACCATCGACAAGACCGGCAAAAGCTGGTTCCCCCGCATGTTCGGGCAGGGCGGCTTTGCCGTCATCCCCGACCCGCACCGCCTGACCATGGCCCTGCCGCAGATCTATCGCCAGCTGGTCGGCGCATGAGCGATGCGGCCCTGATCGACGAGCTTCCCGGCGAGCTTCTGATGTGGGTGCTGATCATCAGTGAGCTGCTGGTCTTCGGCGCGGGGCTGGTCGCCTTCATGGGCGTGCGCCTCACCGACCCGGCTGGCTTTGCCGAGGCGCAATCCCACCTCTATCGCACCGGCGCGGCGCTCAATACCGCCGTTCTGGTCACGTCTGGCTTTCTCGCGGCCAAGGCGCTGCAATGGCGGCAGATTGCCCGCCGTACAACAGCCCGCCTTGCCCTGATCGGCGCGGCCCTGCTGGGGGTCCTGTTCCTGATCATCAAAGGCGCGGAATATGCAGGCAAGGCGGGGCAGGGCATCAGCTATGAATCCCACCCGTTCTTCCTGTTCTACTACCTGCTCACGGGTTTCCACGCCGCGCACGTCCTTGCCGGGGTCTGCATCCTTTTGCTGGTCGCGTGGCGCGACGATCCCCGCAATATCGAGGCAGGTGCGCAGTTCTGGCACATGGTCGATCTGGTCTGGGTGCTGCTGTTCCCGGTGATCTACCTGTTGGGATGATGGCGATGATCCATTCTTCATCTTTTTCCAAATACTCCCGCCGGAGGCTCCCAGACCGCCTCACAATCGCATGGCTCGGACTTCTGGCGCTCAGCCTGACAACCGCATTGCTGACCACACTCCCGCTGTCACCCAAGTTCATCGGTGCAGGTATCCTGTTTCTGGCCCTCGCCAAGGCCCGCATCATCCTTGCCCGCTATCTGGACCTCGCGCAAAGCCCCGCATGGCTCCGGGGATTCACTGCGGTGCTGACCGTATTCACACTGCTGTTGCTTGGGTTGTACCTGATCTGATCCGCGCGCCAGTCATCCCGCCTGTGCCTCAGCCCCGGAACGCCGCCGCCAGATCTTCGGGCAGGTCAAATTCCTTCAGCACCCGCGCCCGTGCCTCAGCCGACATTTTCCGGGCCGTCTTTTCCACGATGCGCTGAATTTTCTCAGCCGAGTGCTTTTCGGCAAACGGTGCGAAATACCATTTCAGGAAAACGAAGCAGATCACGTCCTCCAGCGCCTGCACATCCGCATCGCGTTTGATGCCCTCCTTGCGCAGCATACGGCCCGCCGCCTCGGTGTCTTTTGCACCGTATCCGGCCTTGGTCATAAGCCCCATGACCACATCGGCGTGATGCACGCCCTGCGCCTTGCGCCAGGCGAGATAGCCCGCGCGGCCTTCGGGATATTCCGACCGCGCCAGTTTCCAGCGCTCCACATGCTGCCCCCGCGCTGCGATCTGCAGCACATCCCCTGCGCCGGGAAACAGCCGGTTCATCTCGGCGCTCATCCGTTCGCCATAAAGCCGCGCCTCCGGGCGGCCATCCTCAAGCCTGGGGTCTGCGTCGTTGGCCGCATCAATTGCGTCCAGAACCGTTTGCATCCGTTCACTCATTACCTGCTCCAGTTCTCTGCCGGATCACTTTCGGCATAATCGCGCAGCACCTCGATATCCGAAATTTCCGCGTGGTTGCGCTTGACCGTAACGCCAGCCGTCTTCAGTCGCGAAAACGCCCGGCTCAGGCTTTCGGGTTTCATGCCCAGACGCCCTGCGATCAGCATCTTGTCATAGGGCAGGGTGACGTCACAGTCCCCGGTCTCGCAATCGCACAGGTTCAGCAGAAACTCCGCCACCCGCTGGGCTCCGGTCTGCGCCTTCAGTTGTTCCAGCTGGGCTACCAGCGAATGCAGATGGGTAAACGTGGCCGCCAGAATCGAAATTCCGATCTCCGGGTCTTCCTTCATCAGCGAGATGAAGATCGGGCTGGGCACGTGCATGATCTCGCAGGAAGACACCGCCTCGGCCGAAACCGGATAGGGCATGTTGCGCAGCGCCACGGCCTCGCCAAAGCTCTCACCGCGGGTAAAGACGCTCACCACCGCTTCGGCACCCGTGGGCGCCATTCGGAACAGCTTGACCCAGCCACTCAGTACGACGTGAATGGCCTGTGCCTCTTCCTCCTGCAGAAATATGGTTTCTCCGCGGTCGTATTTCCGCCAGATCGCGTGACTCAGCAACGTGTCGACATGCTGTTCCGGCAGTGATCGTAACAGCAATGACTGCCGCGCGATCGCTTTCTGTGCTTCATGCGCCAATAAGGCCACCTCATTAATTTCCTGCTGGCTCGATCCGGCCAGTGGGTCATTCGAACCCAAACTACGTCAAAGTGGGCCCCGGTGCACCTGCCTTTTCCACGACCTGCCGTCAATCCTTTGCGACACTTGACAATAGTCATGTTCCCGGCCCGCCACCGGTTCTAACGTCACCACAAAGCCAGTATTCCCGGGAGAGAACGTCATGGACTACGAGCGATATTTCACCCAGAGCCTCGACAATCTGCGGGACGAAGGGAATTACCGTGTTTTCATAGACCTCCAGCGCCGCTGCGGCGCTTTTCCAAATGCCCGCCAGACCGACGGTGAAACCCGGCGCGATGTGCGCATCTGGTGTTCGAACGACTATCTAGGCATGGGACAGCACCCGTCCGTCCTTGCGGCCATGCACGATGCGCTTGACCGCTGCGGGGCAGGGGCCGGGGGCACCCGCAACATTTCCGGCACCACTCACGATCACGTGCTGCTCGAAGCCGAACTGGCCGACCTGCACGGTAAAGAAGCAGCACTCCTCTTTACCTCCGGATATGTTTCGAACTGGGCTGCCCTCGGTACCCTTGCCTCCAAGATCCCCGGCCTGATCGTGTTCTCGGACGCGCTCAACCACGCCTCGATGATCGAAGGTATCCGCCATTCCCGCGCCCAAAAGGTGATCTGGAAACACAACGACCTCGAGGACCTCGAGGCGAAACTGGCCGCCGCCGACACTGACGCGCCCAAGATGGTGGCCTTTGAATCGGTCTATTCGATGGATGGCGACATCGCCCCCATCAAGGAAATCTGCGATCTGGCCGACAAATACGGCGCCATGACCTATCTGGACGAGGTGCACGCTGTCGGCCTTTACGGCCCGCGCGGCGGCGGTATTGCCGAACGCGAGGGTCTGATGGACCGCCTGACGGTCATCGAAGGCACGCTTGGCAAAGCCTTTGGCGTGGTCGGCGGATATATCGCCGCCTCTGCCGCCCTGTGTGACTTCGTGCGCAGCTTTGCCAGCGGATTCATCTTTACCACCGCACTGCCGCCAGCCATCGCCGCCGGGGCCGCCGCCTCGATCCGGCATCTGAAACAGTCTGCGGTCGAACGGTATACCCAGAAAATGCGCGTCGCACAGGTTCGCGCACGGCTGGATGCCGAAGGCATTCCACACCTGCCCAACCCCAGCCACATCATTCCGGTGATGGTGGGCGATCCGGTCAAGTGCAAGTTCATCTCGGACACCCTGCTGGAAGAGTTCGGAATCTACATCCAGCCGATCAACTACCCGACCGTTCCCAAAGGGACCGAACGCCTGCGCATTACCCCATCGCCGGTCCATACCGACGCCGATATCGACCATCTGGTCGGCGCATTATCGGCTCTCTGGCAACGTTGTCAGATCGCCCGAATGCCGGTCGCCGCGCAATAACGACCCTGTCCGGTCGGCCCGAAACCGCCGCAGAGTCAGGAAAAACTTTGGTCTGCCTCCCTCCCTGTGCCATCCTTCAGGGAGGGAGGATGTTTCATGACGATTTACAAGAGTTCATTTCCTGACGTTTCACTGACCGAAAAAACCATTACTGAGCGTGTGTTCGAAGGCATCGACCCCGACATGGCGGTCCTGATCGACGGGCCGTCCGGGCGCTCGATAACCGGTGCGCAGTTCATAGACGGGGTCAAATCCTTGGCGGGGGGTCTGACACAGCGCGGATGGGGCGCAGGCAAAGTGGTGGCCCTGATGGCCCCCAACCTTCCCGAATATTGTGTGGTCTTTCACGCCTCGGCCTGGGCGGGCGGAACGGTGACCACGATCAACCCGACCTACACCGCGCATGAGGCTAACCACCAGCTTATCGACGCCGGAGCCGACATTCTGGTCACAGTTGCGATGTTTGCCGAAACCGCGCAAGAGGCCATCAAGGGCACCGGCGTGCAGGAGATTGTGATCATCGGCGACGCGCCCGAAGGCATGGTTGCGCTGTCCGAACTGATGGGGTCGCCGCTGGAGGAGCAGGCCCCGGTCGATGTCGCCGAGCATGTCGTCGCGCTGCCCTATTCCTCGGGCACGACGGGACTGCCCAAAGGGGTGATGCTGACCCACCAGAACCTTGTCGTGAATATCGATCAGACGCTTGCAACCGTCGATATGAACCCCGGCGAACTGACGATCGCCTTTCTGCCGTTCTTCCACATCTACGGGCTTCAGATCCTGCAGAACATCTATCTGGCATCAAATGGCGGTCTGGTGACCATGCCGCGTTTCGATCTTGAGATGTACCTGTCGTTGGTCGTCAAATACAAAACACCCCGGCTCTGGGTCGTGCCGCCGGTCGCTCTGGCACTGGCGATGCACCCGATGGTCGATCACCACGACCTGTCCTGTGTCGTACAGGTCAACTCAGCCGCCGCACCGCTGGGCGCGAACGTGGCCGAAGCGATGGGCAAACGCCTTGGCACCAACGCCACGCAAGGCTACGGCATGACAGAGTTGTCGCCCGTCAGCCACCTGTCGCCTTTCGGCAGGGGCAAACCCGGCGCATCGGGCGTGGTGATTCCAAACACCGAATTCCGGATCGTAAACCCCGAAACGCAGGACGACCTGCCAACGGGAGAGGACGGGGAAATTTGGGTGCGCGGCCCACAGGTGATGAAAGGATACCTGAACAACCCACAGGCCACTTCGGACACCGTGGTCGATGGCGGTTGGCTCAGAACCGGGGATATCGGCCATGTTGACGATGACGGGTTCATCTATATCACCGACCGGCTCAAGGAACTTATCAAGTACAATGGGTTTCAGGTCGCCCCGGCCGAGCTTGAGGCCGAGCTTCTGACCCACACCGCGATTTCCGATGCCGCCGTGATTGGCAAACCCGATGCCGAGGCGGGCGAACTGCCCATGGCCTTCATCGTCGCCGCGCCGGGCCAGACGGCCCCGACACTGGGCGAAGTGCAGGAATACCTTGATGACCGGCTGGCCCATTACAAACAGGTCCGCATTCTGGAGGTGGTCGAGGAAATCCCGAAATCCGCATCCGGAAAAATCCTGCGACGGTTGCTGCGCGATCAACTCGGCACATGACGCCACGCGCGGTTCAACGTCCGAAAGCGCATTGCCGAGCGGCGATCTCTGGGGCTTCTTTTTGCCATTGGACGCTAAATTAATCGGTCGAATGGCCCAACTGTGTAACCGGCTTCACTGACCGCACCTCTGATCCGTGCCATGCTGGGATCATTACAGAGTGTGCGTTATCGAGTTATTTGAAGCGTATTTTTTCATTACCCTCCCTGAGACTGGAGCGCGCGATAAATTAGCGCGCTCATTTTTGTTTCCGCCGGGCAAACGTCACCGCGTTTACCAAATCCAAACAACATCGCTATGTTTGAAGGAGTTTTTTGACAGGGGATTTTAATGGCGGTCTCAGACATACTGCCAGGCGTTCGAATTCCTCGATGGCTTGACTGGTATTTAAGTTGCGGTTTCGAGGGCAAGTCGCAACGTCAAAAACGACGTCAGCTGACTGCAAATGTCGTCAGTTTGTGGGGGGCGGCCAATTCGTTCCTCTTTATCGGATTCTATCAGTTTCACGACATGTCGATGTGGCCCGCATCCGTGGTGCTTGTGGTTCTGGGGCTTAGTATATTTGCCCTGCCATTCGTCAGCCGATTGGGCGCGGCCGCCTTGACGGCCTTTTCCACGATATCCATCTGCGGATGCTTTGTTACGCTCACCTATTTCGTTGGCGCTGAGTCGGGTGTTTATCTGTATATACTTGTCGTTCCACCCGCTGCCGTTGTTGTGGTGGGAACCAAATGGAAGCAAAGCATCATCCTTTGCACGCTGGTTTGTGCGCTCTCTGTTGCATACGCCGCGCTGCATTTTTCCGAACCAGCGCTACCCGCAGCCAACGTGCCACCGTTTCAAAGCGTGCTTCTTGTCCTTGCGGCTTTTCTCACCGCAGCCATGATCACCGTTGCCGTCTATATCGCGTTTCTGCGGGCGGAAAGTGCGGAAGACGCGCTTGAGGCTGAGTATGCCAAATCGGAAGCATTGCTTTACAATCTGTTGCCGGAAGAAATCGCTGCGCGGCTCAAGGTTGAACCGGACAAGACAATCGCGGACAACCTGCCGAAAGTGGCCATATTATTTGCGGATATCGTCCAGTTCACCCCCCGCTCCGCCGCAATGGAGCCGGAAAAGGTTGTTGATTTTCTCAACCTGATTTTCAGCAGATTTGATGCGATCGCGGAGACGTATGGTTTGGAGAAAATCAAGACGATCGGCGATGCGTATATGGTTGCAGCCGGAATGCCCAATCCTTGCGGTGATCCAGTACACCGCGTGGCGGAAATGGCATTGGGGATGCTAGAGGCGATGAAACCCCTGTCTGGTGAACTGAAAGACACGGTGGACATCCGAATTGGCCTTCACGCCGGGCCCGCCGTGGCTGGTGTCATCGGCAACAAAAAGCTTTTCTATGACGTCTGGGGTGAGACGGTGAATACGGCCAGCCGCATGGAAAGCCACGGCGAACCCGGACGGATACAGGTCACCGGACCGGCGTATAGCGAACTGGTCGGTGATTACCGGTTCGAAAAGCGGGGGCAGGTCGACATCAAAGGCATGGGAATGGTCGAAACATGGTGGCTGTTGGGTCCGGCTAAGTCAGATTGAATCGCGGTCAGATTTTAGCCACTCGGCCCATTCCTGATGCGGCCCCAGTTGCAAAATGTCGGCGGTCGTCACTTGCGTTCAATTTAGTGAACCTGACCTAAGTCAAGTCTTCTCACCTACAGACTCCCTATGACTCGGACAAACTTCCCGAGTCGGAGTCTCCATGCCTGCCTGCCGCATACACCCTAACCCTCTCGACCGCGCGTTTCGTGCGGTGGTGGGCTTGGCGGGCATCCTCCTGTTGCTGTTGCAGATGCTCGGTCCGGCGCTGGCGAGTCCCGGACAAGGCGTCTGGATGGAGATCTGCTCGGAGGCAGGGGCGGTCTGGGTTCAGATCGAGCCGGAAGAAGGTTCCACTGATCCCACCGCGCCCTGTCCGAAATGCGCCGACTGCGCCCTTTGCGCCGTGACCGGGGCGGCACCGCTGCCGAACTTGCCCGAATTGGGTCTGACAGCGAGTGTACAAACCGAAACATTGGGGTGCCGGAACCTGTACAAATCGTACAATTCGGCCCGTCTCTGGCCCGAAACCCGCGGACCCCCGTCCGCGACCCAAAACAGAACCGAACGCGCCCCACGCGCGTCCATGGCGTCAATCCAAGTATCCGGAGGTGCGCCATGACGATTAAGCGCGCAACCCATTTTCTTCTGGCCCTGATCCTGTCCTGCTTTATGGCCGTAGCGGCCCATGCCGACAGCCTCGCCAGCTTCCTGCCCGAGATCGATCCTGCCGAACTGTCCCCCGGTGCCGACGCCTTTGGCCCGGTGCGCGATGACGTCAAGGTCGCCCCTGTTCTGAAGGGGGGCGAGACGATTGCATGGGCCTTCCTGACTTCCGATTTTGTGGGTACGACCGGTTATTCCGGCAAACCCATTCACGTGGTTGCAGCCATTGACGCCGACGCGGTTCTGACCGGTGTAAAGCTGGTTAAGCATTCGGAACCCATTGTTCTGATTGGTATTCCCAACTCGCGCATGGTCGAGTTGACCGAAGGCTATGCGGGTCTTGACCTCAAACGTGAGGCCGAAACCGGCGGCGAGGGGCACGACCTCGACATCATCTCGGGCGCGACTGTGACGATCATGGTGATCGACGACAGCCTCGTGCGCGGCGGGATCAAGGTGGCGCGTGCGCTGGGTCTGGGTGGGCTATCTCCAGTACAGGCCGACGGCCCCAAACGCGAAGTCGACATGGCACAGAGTGCGACCTACGACTGGGCAACCCTGTCCGGTGACGGCTCGGTCCGGCGTTTGACGCTGGATATCGGGCAGATCAACGCCGCTTTTGAGGCCACCGGCGATCAGCGCGCCATCAAACGCCCCGAACCCGGGGAACCGGATGACACTTTCATCGACATGCACATGGCTCTGGTCTCGGTACCCTCAATCGGAAAATCGCTTTTGGGTGAGGCGGAATATTCCAATCTTGTCAATTGGTTGGATGAGGGAGAGCAGGCCATTCTGGTGCTGGGCCGCGGTGCCTACAGCTTCAAGGGTTCCGGCTATGTGCGTGGGGGAATCTTTGACCGCATACAGTTGATTCAGGGTGACCGCTCGGTCCGGTTTTTCGACCGTCAACAGCGGCGATTGGGCGAGGTTGCAGCCCCCGACGCGCCAAGCTTCAGCGAACTCGACATCTTCAAGATCCCCGCCGATGCCGAGTTCGATCCGGCCGAACCCTTCCGCCTGCAACTGCTGGTGCAACGGGCCGTGGGCGCGGTTGAAAAGACATTTTTGACCTTCGATCTGGGCTACAAGCTGCCGGAAAACTACCTGCTGCCCGTCGCCACGCCCACGATTGTTGATGATGCCACCGACGAGGCCAACGCCAAGGCCGCGCTTTGGAAGCGCATCTGGAAGGACCGTACGGTCGAGATCGCCGTACTTGGCGTCATGCTGCTGGTGCTGACCGCAACCTTCTTCTTCCAGTTCCACGCCACAATGAACGCGCGGGTCTTCTACTGGTTCCGCATCGGCTATCTGACAATGACCCTGTTCTTCATCGGCTGGTACGCCAATGCGCAGCTGAGCGTTGTGAACCTGATGGCGCTGGCAGGCAGCCTGCGCACCGGCTTCTCGTGGGACGCCTTCCTGCTGGATCCGCTGGTCTTCATCCAGTGGTTCGCCGTGGCTGCCGCCCTGCTGTTCTGGGGTCGCGGCGCCTATTGTGGCTGGCTTTGCCCGTTTGGTGCGCTGCAAGAGCTGACCAACAAGATCGCCCGCGCGCTGAAGGTGCCGCAATGGACCCTGCCATGGGGCCTGAACGAACGCCTCTGGCCCGCGAAGTACATGATTTTCCTCGGGTTGTTCGGCCTCAGCTTTGTCTCGATCCCGCTGGCCGAGACATATGCCGAAATTGAACCCTTCAAGACCGCCATCATCCTGAAATTCATGCGCGACTGGCCGTTTGTGGTCTTTGCGCTGGCCCTGTTGGGGATCGGGCTGTTCATCGAACGGTTCTATTGCCGCTACCTCTGCCCGCTTGGCGGAGCGCTGGCCATCCCCGCCCGTATACGCATGTTTGACTGGCTGCGCCGCTACAAGGATTGCGGCACCCCCTGTCAGACCTGCGCCAACGAATGCCCCGTTCAGGCAATCCACCCCACCGGAGAGATCAACCCGAACGAGTGCGTCACCTGCCTGCATTGTCAGGTGCTCTATCAGTCCGAGGCGAAGTGTCCCGTCGTCATCCGCCAGTTGAAACGGCGGGCCAAGACAGGGTCGGTCAACCTCAAGACCCCTCTCGGACAACCACCGGCGAACCATCCGAACGCCAAACCGCAATCAGTTTCCTAAAAAGGAGGAACGATCATGTCGGAACACGATAACAAACTGAAAGTCACACGCCGGGGAATGCTGGGTGCGACCGCAACCGGCGCCGTGTTGGCCGGGACAGGTCTGGGTTCGACCCTGATGTCCGCGAAAGAGGCCAGCGCCGCGGCCAAGCAGCATCTGGAGCCTGGCGAACTGGATGAATATTACGGCTTCTGGTCGTCGGGCCAGACCGGCGAGCTGCGCATCATGGGCGTGCCCTCCATGCGCGAGCTGATGCGGGTACCCGTGTTCAACCGCTGCTCGGCCACCGGCTGGGGTCAGACCAACGAGTCGCTGAAGATCCTGACCGAGGGCCTGCTGCCCGAAACCAAAGAGTTCCTGGCCGCAAACGGCAAGGTTACCTATGACAACGGCGACCTGCACCACCCGCACATGTCCTTCAC
This sequence comes from Ruegeria sp. BJ6, assembly GCF_056537885.1. Lineage (NCBI taxonomy): Bacteria > Pseudomonadati > Pseudomonadota > Alphaproteobacteria > Rhodobacterales > Roseobacteraceae > Ruegeria > Ruegeria sp. BJ6. Next base: position 47,750 of record NZ_JBQFSG010000005.1, read on the forward strand.
CGATGGCACCTATGACGGCCGCTATCTGTTCATGAACGACAAGGCGAACACCCGCGTGGCCCGCGTACGCTGCGATGTGATGAAATGCGACAAGATCATCGAGATCCCGAACGCACATGACATCCACGGCCTGCGTCCGCAGAAATATCCGCGCACCGGTTACATCTTTGCCAATGGCGAACACGAGGCACCGCTGGTCAATGACGGCCAGATCCTCGACGATCCGTCGCAATACGTGAACATCTTTACCGCCATTGACGGTGACACGATGGAGATCGCGTGGCAGGTGATGGTGACGGGTAACCTCGACAACACCGACTGCGACTATCAGGGCAAATACGCCTTCTCGACCTCGTACAACTCGGAAATGGGTATGAACCTGGCCGAGATGACCGAGAACGAGCTGGACCACGTGGTCGTGTTCAACCTGAAAGGCATCGAAGAGGCCGTGGCCGCCGGCAACTATCAGGAACTGAACGGCGTCAAGGTTGTGGACGGGCGCAAAGAGGCAGGCGGCAACCTGACCCGTTACATCCCGATCCCGAACTCGCCGCATGGTGTGAACGCCGCACCCGACAAGAAACACATCATGATCAACGGTAAACTGTCGCCGACCGTTTCTGTGATCGATGTGGAAAAAGTCGACGCGCTGTTTTCTGACAATGCCGATCCGCGTTCCGCTGTCGTTGCCGAACCTCAGCTGGGTCTTGGCCCGCTTCACACTGCGTTCGACAACAAGGGCAACGCCTATACCACCCTGTTCCTCGATAGCCAGATCGTGAAATGGGACATCGCCAAGGCGATTGAGGCCTATGCCGGTTCTGATGTCGATCCGATCCTCGACAAGGTGGACGTGCAGTATCAGCCGGGTCACAACTCGACCTCGATGGGGGAAACCGCCGAAGCTGATGGCAAGTGGCTGATTTCGATGAACAAGTTCTCGAAAGACCGCTTCCTGAACGTGGGTCCGCTGAAGCCGGAGAACGAGCAGCTGATCGATATCTCGGGCGACAAGATGAAGGTGGTCCATGACGGCCCAACCTTTGCGGAACCGCACGACTCGATCATTGTGCACCGGTCCAAGGTGAACCCGATCAATGTCTGGAACCGCGACGACCCGATGTGGGAAGATGCGCGCAAACAGGCCGAGGCTGATGGCGTCGATCTGGAAGAAGGGGCCGAAGAACCCATCCGCGACGGCAACAAGGTGCGTGTCTACATGACCTCGATCGCGCCGACCTTCAGCATGGAGAAGTTCACGGTCAAGCAGGGCGATGAGGTTACCATCTATGTCACCAACCTGGATGACGTCGACGACGTGACCCACGGTCTGTGCCTGTCGAACTTTGGTGTCGCAATGGAGATCGGGCCGCAGGCCACTGCCTCGGTCACATTTGTCGCCGACCGTCCGGGCGTGCACTGGTACTATTGCCAGTGGTTCTGCCATGCGCTGCACATGGAAATGCGCGGCCGGATGCTTGTTGAGCCGCGGAGCGCGTAGTCATGCGCTGGCCCCTGCTCATACCGCTCCTGCTCGGCTCGCCCCTTTGGGCGGCGGATTGGGATGTGCCCAACCGGGCAGGGGCCATCAACGAAACATTGGCGCAGGCGGCGGATGGAGACACCCTCCGCCTGAGCCCCGGTACCTACACCGAACAACTGGTTCTGGACCGGCCCGTCACCATAGACGGGCTGGGGCAGGCCACCATTGACGGACAGGGCGCAGGCAGCGTCATCACCGTGACCGGACCGGGCGTGACCGTGCGCGGCCTGACGGTGGTTGGTTCCGGCTCGGGCCATGATGAGATCGACAGCGGTATCAAACTGACCAAGACGGCCAGCGGGCCGGTGGTCGAGGATAACGTGCTGCTGGGCAATCTCTATGGCATCGACATTCACGGCGCCAAGGACGGTATCGTTCGCCGCAACCGGATCGAAGGGCGGCAGGACCGCCACATGAATGCGCGCGGCAACGGTGTCTATGTCTGGAACGCGCCGGGCGCGGTTGTTGAAGGCAATGACATTCAATTTGGCCGGGATGGCATCTTCGTCAATTCTTCGAAGAAGAACTTCTTTTCAGGCAATCTGTTTCGCGATCTGCGCTTTGCCGTTCACTACATGTACGCCGATGATTCGGTGGTCAGCGACAATATCTCAATCGGAAATGACTTAGGTTATGCCGTCATGTTTTCGACCGGCGTAAAAGTCACCGGAAATGTGTCGATAGGTGACCGCGAGCATGGCGTGATGCTGAACTATGCCAACAAAAGCGTGATTTCCGGAAACGTGGTGAAAGGTGCCAAAGAGAAATGCACCTTTCTGTACAATTCCAACAAGAACGACTTCACCGACAACTGGTTCCAAGGCTGCGGTATCGGTATCCACTTTACCGCCGGCTCCGAACGCAACCGCATCGTGGGCAATGCGTTCATCGGCAACCGGACACAGGTGAAATACGTCTCGACCAAATGGGTCGAGTGGTCCGAGGACGGGCGCGGCAACTACTGGTCCGATTTTGCCGCCTATGACGTTGACGGCAACGGCATTGCCGACGCCCCCTATCGCCCCAACGATAGTATGGACCATGTGCTGTGGACCCAACCCGCAGCCAAAATGCTGCTCGGCTCTCCTGCCGTGCAGCTGGTGCGCTGGTCGCAATCGGCCTTTCCGGCACTGCTGCCGGGAGGGGTGATAGACAGCAATCCCCTGATCAAAGCCCCTGAACCCCCAGCAATGAAAAAGGTGCCTCATGACGGATAAGGCCCTGACCATCGAACATGTTTGCAAGGACCGCGGATCAACCCGCGTCCTCAGCGATATCAACCTGTCCCTTGCCCCCGGTCAGCGCGTGGCGCTGCTGGGCCATAATGGCGCGGGCAAGTCGACCCTGATCAAATCCATTCTCGGACTGACACCCATCCACGACGGGGCGATCCGCATAGGCGAGGCCAGCCCCGGCAGCGCGCAGGCGCGGCGGGATACGGCCTATTTGCCCGAAGCGGTGTCGTTCCATCCCGCGTTAACCGGGCGCGAGCAGCTGACCCTGTTTGCCAGCCTCTCGGGCGCAAGGGCCGATGTGCCGGACCTGCTGGATCGGGTCGGCCTCAGCGACGCGCTTGATCGCCGGATCGGGACCTATTCCAAAGGGATGCGGCAGCGACTGGGCCTTGCGCAGGTGCTGCTGGGCAAACCCAAAGTGGCGCTTCTGGATGAGCCGACAAGCGGTCTCGATCCGATCTCGCGTCAGGATTTGTATGCCATCATCGATGATCTGGCGGCGCAGGGCACGGCAGTCCTGATCGCCTCGCACGCACTGACCGAGGTTGAGGCGCGCACCGACCGTATCGCCATCATGCGCAAAGGGCGGATGGTGGCTGATGACACCCTGAGTAATCTGTCGGCATTGGCCGGGCTGCCAATCCGTTTGCGTGTACGCGCGACTGAAAACGCCGATGTGCTGGCCGCAAAGCTGGGCGGTGATCGCGTCAACGGAGCCTCGGTCGAGTTGCTATGCGCCCCCGCCGACAAGATGGAGGCGCTGCGGCGTATCGCGGGTATGGGTGACGCCGTGGCAGATGTGGAAATGACCCCGCCGAAATTGGAAGACCTGTATCGCCACTATGCGCAGGAGGCATTGCAATGACCCGCTTTCTTGCCATCACCCGAACCGAGATGATGATTTTGCGCCGCAATCGCTGGCTGCTGGTGGCAACGCTGATCATGGTGTTGTTCGCACTGGCGCTGACCTTTGCTGGCAGTGCACCCACCGGAACGCTGGGCGTGGACATGCTGACCGTGTCTGTCGCTTCGATGACGACCTTGTCGGTTTACCTCGCACCGCTTCTGGCCTTGATGATCGCCTTTGACGCCATCGCCGGAGACGTTGACCGGGGCAGTCTTGCCCTGCTGCTGTCCTACCCTGCCGGAAGAGGTGAAATTCTGCTGGGTAAATTCGCGGCCCATCTGGCCGCTCTGGCCTTTGCCATGACTGTTGGTTTCGGCACCGCCGGTGCCGTCGCCGCATGGTTCGGCGGGGCGGGACCGGAAAGCCTGATGGCTCTGGTGCGCCTGATCCTCACATCCATCCTGCTGGGCGCCGTGTTTCTGGCGCTGGGATACCTGCTGTCCGCCCTCGCACGGGGCGCCACGGCGGCGGCAGGTCTGTCGGCCGGGCTCTGGCTGGTCTTTGTCGTCCTTTATGACCTCGGGCTGTTGGGAGCCGTGGTCATGGATCAGGGCGGCACCTTCACCCGATCCGTCTTTCCTTGGGTGATGGTGGCCAACCCGGCCGACGCATTCCGTTTGTGGAACATCGCGGCGACCGAAGGTGTTGCGATGGCATCTGGCATGTCCGGCGCGGCGCAGGCCTTGCCGGTCTGGGCAGCACCTGCCTCGCTGCTGCTGTGGCCGTTTCTGGGATTCCTGCTGGCCCGCGCCGCATTCCGGAGGGTCGAGCCATGAAGCACCTTGCACTTATCGCCCTTCTTGCCCTTGCCGCCTGTAAGGAGGAACAGGTGGCAGCACCGCCCGAGCCGGTCGATCTGACGGAAACCGCGCTCAGCTATTTCTGCCAGATGAACATTGCCGAACATGGCGGGCCAAAGGGGCAAATTCATCTTGAAGGCTATCCCGCACCGCTGTTTTTCGCTCAGGTACGCGACATGCTGGCCTATCTCAAAAGTCCCGAACGCGACGCGGAAATAACCGCCATCTATGTCAGCGACATGGGGGTAGCACCCAGTTGGCGGCAGCCGGGGATTTCCAACTGGATTTCTGCCGATGGCGCAACATTTGTCGTTGGGGCAAACGTGGCAGGTGGTATGGGCGCGCCCGAAGTCGTTCCCTTTGCCAACTCTTCGGCAGCGCTGGGTTTCATTGATCAGTACGGCGGAGAAGCACTGCCGCTGAGTGAAATTCCGGCCGAAGAAGTGCTTGGACCCGTCGATCTGGACCTCAGCCTGGAGACACCGGCATGACCCATGTATCGCGTCGCCGCTTTCTGACGATCTCTGCCGCCTGTGCGGCGCTGCCCGCAGGTGCCATCGCTGCACCGGTTGCCCGGTGGCGTGGTGTCGCGCTGGGCGCAGGGGCCAGCCTGCGTCTTGAAGGATTGACTGAGGCGCAGGCTGCGCCCGTCATCTCTGCGGTCGAGGCCGAGGTGAACCGGCTGGAGAACATCTTTAGCCTGTATCGTCCTAATTCGGAGCTTTGCCGACTGAACCGTGACGGAGTATTGCCAGCACCCGCGCCCGAGTTATTGGATGTGCTCAGCCTGTGTGGCGCGATCCATGACGCAACCGGGGGCGCCTTTGATCCGACCGTGCAACCATTGTGGCACGCTGTGGCCACGGGCGCAGAGCAAACCCAGATTGCGCAGGCCAATTCCGCCGTTGGGTGGCACAATGTCACGGTGCTTTCGGGTGAAATTCGACTGGCCCGTCCGGGTGTTTCGGCGCTAACGCTGAACGGTATCGCTCAGGGAGCGATCACCGACAGGGTGGCGACATTGCTCAAAGGATTCGGATTGCGTGACGTTCTGGTCGATATGGGAGAGATTTCGGCCCTCGGGCAACGCGCAGACGGAGCGGCGTGGCGGGTTGGGCTGGCCGGACCGGAAGGGGCGGCTGTTCGTCGTATCACATTGCGCGACCGGGCGATCGCGACCTCGTCCCCGGCGGGTACCATGCTGAGCGCGGAACAGGGGCACATCCTGGACCCTCGCGGCGGTACGCCAACTCACCGCGCAGTATCTGTTTCCGCCCCCGGCGCTGCGGTTGCAGACGGGCTGTCCACGGCGCTTTGCCTGCTGTCGGAAGATGACATCGCCCGGGTTCTTACACAATTCCCGCAATCGAAACTCGAAATGCTGATCTGAGACATGAAAAGGAAAGAAAAATGATCAAACGCACGCTCATCCTGTCAACGCTAGCAGCCGCCCTGGCCATGCCCGCCATGGCAGAAGGAGATGCCGAAAATGGCGAAAAGGTTTTCAAGAAGTGTAAGGCCTGCCATGCCGTAGGTGAGGGCGCAAAGAACAAAGTTGGCCCGATGCTGAATGGTATCGTTGACGCCCCTGCCGGTCAGGTCGAAGGCTTCAAATACTCCGGCGCATTGATCGAGGCCGCAGATGGTGGTCTGGTCTGGGACGAAGAAAATCTGGCCCTGTTCCTGGCCAAGCCCAAGGACCTGGTGAAGGGCACCAAGATGTCCTTTCCCGGCCTGAAGAAAGAAAGCGATCAGGCAGACGTGATCGCCTATCTTAAAGGTTTCTGATCAATGGCAAACCCGGCCTGTATCAAGGCCGGGTTTTTTGCTCTCTGAGGTCCCTGAGGCAACTCAGTACCTCGTCGACCAGCCCGTGATGTTCGTTTTCCGGGCGTACGACCAGATACAGCGGCAACATCAGGTCGCGCGCCGGGAGGACCGGTATCAACGCGCCATCGGCCAGATATTGTTTTACTACATAGGCCGGAAAATATCCCTGCCCGCCGCGTTGCAGAACATAGCGCAGCGCCATCATGCAGTTTCCGAGAAAGATTGTCTGACCCGACGCCTGTCGGGCCGTTGCACGGACGTGGTCCTGATATATCTCGCCCAGCTCCAGATTGACAAAGAGCGAGTCATCCTCACTGCCGGATGCACCCGGCGTTTCGATCAATAGCAGGCGTTCCGGGTTGAGTTCGTGGCACACCACGCGGGGATCGGATGGCTTAACATGGGTCAGGGCCGCATCCAGAACATGCGTGGCAACCGCGTCGATCACGTTCAGGTCATGATCATAGTTCAGGGTCAGCAACAGCTTCCCGAACCGCTCTTCAAACCGAACGGCAAGATCCACCAACAGTGGATCCCAGATGCTCAGCTGCGATCCGAGCCTGAGCGCCACGCGGCTTTGGCTTTGTGCCGGTAGATCTCGTGAAGCAAATGACCAGAGCGAAAGCATCTGTTCGGCATAGGGACGGAATTGGCGACCAAAATCCGTCAAGGCGGTGCCGCCGGCCCCGCGCGTAAACAGGGCCTTGCCGGTTGCTTCCTCAATCAGACGGATTCGGGCGCTGACGGCGGTTTGCGTGACGTTCAGCTTTCGAGCCGCAGCATGGAAGCCGCCCGTTTCGGCAACGCACAGAAATGTTTCCAAGGACTTAGTCTGCATGTGAAAGTATTTTTTGATCGAAGCGATAAAATCAATTCATTTTTTTTGTCATTTGATTGCGTTTAACCTGCCTAAACCAGAAATGCCAAGGGATGCCGCCATGCTTGACAAGAGCCACAAACCGACCTGGACCAGCTTTGGAGAAGCGACCAAGGAAGATTTCCTTGCGGTCATGGATTATGAGGAAGCGTACAACGCCGCGTTGCCTGATCGTATCCTTGATGCGATCCGCTCGTTGGACGAGGAATGGACCCCGTATCCCGTGAACCGCTATCAGCACAGCCTTCAGGCCGCGACGCGCGCCTATGAGGACGGCGCCGATGAAGAGATCATTGTGGCCGCACTGGTGCATGACACCGGCGATATCCTCTCGCCTTACAATCACGGCGAATTGGCCGCGGCGATGATGAAGCCCTATGTCAGTGAGCGGACCCATTGGATCCTCAAGCATCACTGCGTGTTTCAGGGTTATTACTACAACCACCATCTGGGCGGCGACCGAAACGCGCGCGACAAATACCGCGACAGTCCCTATTGGGAAGATTGCCGGTACTTCTGCCACGAATACGACCAGTGCGCATTTGACCCGGATTACCCCACCAAACCGCTAGAATTCTTCGAACCCATGCTGCGCCGGCTATTGAACAAAGGCGAAGGCCACATGGAGTTGAACGAAACCGTCGATGACGGCAAGGTCGACTGACGATCAGCTCAGGCGGATCGGATAGGCCTGCCTGAACTCTGCATTCACTGCGGGTGAAACATGTGATGCGCGGGTTCTGATATCAGAGCCCGCGTTTTGCCGCGCAGGATCAGCAGGAGGCCATCAGACGATAAACGATCTGGGCGGTTGTGAAATCCCACGCGGTATCGCCGTTGGGGGCCAGTTCGACAACATCGAAGCCAACACATTTGCGACCCTTGAGGGCATGTTCAACAAGGTGCAGCGCCTGATAATACGCCAGCCCACCGGGGACGGGGGTGCCGGTGGCTGGCATGATCGCAGGGTCTAAACCGTCGACGTCAAAGCTGACATAGACCAGTTCGGGAAAATCTTCCGGCAGGTCGATGGCGTGAATGTTGCCGGTAACCAATTCTTCAGCATCCACGTGAAAAATGTTGTTTTGTACACGGGAATTGGCCTCTTCTGTACAAAATGCACGCACGCCGAACTGGGCAAGGCGAATGCCATCCTGTGCCAGCAGATGCATGACCGACGCATGCGAGTGCTTCTCGCCCTGATACGCGTCGCGAAGGTCGGCATGGGCGTCGATCTGAACGATACCAACCGGTTGGCCCAGCGCGCGGACAACACCCGTGACTGCCCCGTAGCTGAGCGAATGCTCGCCGCCAAGAACGACGGGGATTTTGCCCGCGCGGACTGCGGCTTCGGTGCGCTCGGCAAGGCGATCCATGATCTCGGGCAGGGCGCCGTTACAGTCGAGCTCCGCTTCGGTAAAAATCCCCTCGACGCAGGGCTCAGCGTGACCTGTGATGCGCTCAAGCTCATTGCTGGCTTCAATGATCGCCTCGGGACCTTTAGCAGTGCCCGACCCGTACGAGACCGTGCGTTCCAGAGGCACCGGGATCACGCGGAACCGGGCATCTTCGGTGCGCTCGGCGGCGGTCAGTTCACTGTCGAAGAATATGCTCATGACAATCTCTCTTTGAAGTCTTCATAGCCGAACTGTTTGATGATTTTCAGTTCGTCCGTTTCGCTGTTCCACAGGGCGATGGTGGGCAGAGGGACGCCGTTGAAGGTGTTGGTCTTGACCATCGAATAGTGCGCCTGATCGAGGAAGGCAAAGCGCTGGCCGATCTCAAGCGGTTTGTCCCATGTGTAATCGCCGATCACATCACCCGCCAGACAGGAAGGACCACCAAGCCGGTAGGTATGGCCCGCATCGGCCTCGTCCATCAGGGCGGGGCGATAGGGGGCTTCGATCACGTCTGGCATGTGGCAGGTGGCCGAGATATCGGTGATGGCCAGGTTCATGCCATTCACCGGCAGGTCAAGGATTTCGCCGACCAGAATGCCCGCGTCCAGCGCCACCGCCTCGCCGGGTTCGAGATAGACGTCGATGCCGTATGTTTCTCGGATGTCTTCGATTAGTGCGACCAGCCCGTTGCGATCATAATCGTCGCGGGTGATGTGGTGGCCGCCACCGAAGTTCAGCCATTTGAGTTGGCTTATGAACGGTTTCAGTTTGGGTTCCACGGCGGCCCATGTACGCTGCAACGGTTCAAACCCCTGCTCGCAGAGGGTGTGCATGTGCAGGCCATCAACTCCGGTCAGGGTTTCGGCGGTCAACTGGCTGACCGGGGTACCCAGGCGCGAACAGGGTGCGCAGGGGTCGTATTTGGCCACCTCACCCTCGGAGTGTTCGGGGTTGATACGCAGGCCAACCTGTACGCCTGCTGACTGAGCCTTTGTCAGGAAGCGGTCCTTTTGCGCGGGGCTATTGAAAATTATGTGGTCCGACAGAGATAGAATTTCGTCCATGTCAGCGTCTTTGTACCCGGCGCAGAAGGTTGCGACCTCACCGCCATATTCCTCGCGTCCTAACCGGGCCTCGTAGATACCGCTGGCGCAGGTACCGCCGAGGTGCTGACGCACCAGCGGGGCGAGGGAGAACATAGAGAAAGCTTTGAGCGCGCTGAGCACATGTGCGCCCGAGCGTGCACCAATATCGGCGAGGACGCGCAGGTTACGCTCGACGGCTTTTTCGTCGACCACGAAACAGGGTGTGGGTACGCGGCTCAGGTCGAAATCGCGGAAGGCTCCGGCATCGCCCGCTTGGGTGGTCATCATGTCGGACATGTCCAGCGTCTCCGTGTGATGGAGAGGCCGGGGGCGCTGCCCCCGGACCCCCGGAGTATTTGGGAAAAGATGAAGTCCAGATCAGAACTCGACCGGGCCATCGAGTTCGTGAACCTGCCACGGGAGGCCGTGTTCGTTCAGCATGTCCATGAAGTTGTCGGGGTCGAGCTGCTCCATGTTCCAGACGCCCGGCTCGGACCAGTTGCCTTTGATCACCTGCGCGGCGCCGATCATGGCAGGGACGCCGGTGGTGTAGCTGACGGCCTGGCTGCCGACCTCGGCATAGCATTCCTCATGGTCGCAGATGTTGTAGATGTAATACGTCTTCTCACCCGAGCCGTCCTTGGCCTGACCCGTGGCGATGTCGCCGATGCAGGCCTTGCCCTTGGTTTCCGCACCCAGATCACCGGGATCGGGCAGCAGGGTTTTCAGGAACTGGATCGGGATGATTTCCTTGCCGTCATGCATCACCGGGTCGATCCGGGTCATGCCGACGTTTTCGAGCACTTTGGCATGGGTGATGTAGGCGTCACCGAAGGTCATCCAGAAGCGTGCGCGCTCGATCTCGGGGAAGTGGGTCGAGAGCGATTCCAGTTCCTCGTGATACATCAGGTACATATTCTTGGGGCCGATAGCGGGGAAGTCGAACTCCACCTTGTGGGTCATCGCCGGGCTGTGCTGCCACGCACCGTATTCCCAGTGGCGCACTTCGGCCAGCACTTCGCGCAGGTTGATCTCGGGGTTGAAGTTGGTGGCGAATTCCTGATCGTTCGAGCCGCCATTGGCGTCCAGCACGTCGATCTGGCGGATTGTGTCCAGCTTGTGCTTCTTGAGCCATTTGGCGAAGACCGAGGTCACGCCCGGATCGAAGCCCGAGCCGAGGATGGCAGTCAGACCAGCCTCTTTGAACTTGTCCTGATAAGCCCACTGCCAGTGGTATTCGAACTTGGCCTCGTCCTCGGGCTCATAGTTCGCAGTGTCGAGATAGTGGATACCGGCCTCAAGACACGCGTCCATCAGCACAAGGTCCTGATAGGGCAGGGCGAGGTTCACGAGCAGCTCGGCGCCGGTTTCCTTGATCAGCTTCACGGTGTCCGCGACTTTGTAGGCGTCCAGTTCTGCAGTCTTGATATCGACGCCTACACGTTCTTTCACGGCTGCGGCGATGGCGTCGCATTTCGACTTGGTGCGGCTGGCCAGCGTGATTTCGGTGAATATGTCCGAATTCATCGCCATCTTGTGCACGGCGGCGTGGGATACGCCGCCCGCACCGACAACCAGTGTTTTGCCACTCAAAGTTCCCATGGGGGTCATCTCCTCTCTGGGGTTATTCGTAATAGGTGTAGCCGTTGATCGAGTCGCGGTACGCGCTCATCAGGGTTTTGCGGTCCTTGGCCATCAGAGTACCGGTTGAGATCGCCTCGTCCACCATTTTGCGGAAGGCGGCGACGCAGTCGGCAGGGTCGAATTCCACATAGGACAGGACTTGGGAAATCGTGTCGCCTTCTTGTTCGTGCAGCAGGTCGAAGCCGCCGTCGGGGCGCAGGTCGATGGTGACGACATTGGTATCGCCGAACAAGTTGTGCAGATCGCCCAGCGTTTCCTGATAGGCGCCGACAAAGAAGACGCCCATGAAGTATTCGTCGTCTTCGGGCAGGGAATGCACCGGCAGACTGGGCGAAACGCCGTCGGCCAGTATGAACCGGTCGATCTTGCCGTCGCTGTCGCAGGTGATGTCGGACAACACCGCACGACGATCGGGCGCTTGGTTCAGGTTTTGCAAAGGCACGATCGGGTGCAACTGGTCGATGGCCCAGACATCGGGCAAGGATTGGAACAGTGAGAAGTTACAGTGGTAGATATCGGCCACCTTCTCCAACTGGTCGTCCACATCCGTTTCCAACTCGTCCGATGCCGCCAGCGCTTTGAGGCTGGCCATCAGCGACAAGTAGATGCGTTCGGCTCGGGCCATCTGTCGCAGATCGACATAGCCGCGTCTGAAAAGCGCACGCAGCTCGTTGCGGTAGAAGGTGGCGTCGTTCCAGCATTCCTGCAGGCGATCGCTGCTGAGATAACCGTGTACCGCAGCGAGGTCCGAGACCAGATGGTGATCGTCCGGATCCACTTCGGGGCCGTTGGGCGCGTCGTAGAGCGTGCTTTCCAGTACGTTGAAGACCAGCATCGAGGATGTCGCCACAACCGCACGGCCGCTTTCTGTGACCAGTGTGGGGTGGGCGACTTCGGCCTCATCCATCGCATAAGCAACGGTTTCGACGACATTGGCGCAGTATTCCTCGACCGTGTAGTTGATCGAGTTCTCTGCCGCTTTCTTCTCGCCGGTATAGTCCACGCCCATACCACCGCCAAGGTCGAGATGCGTCAGCGGTACGCCTTCGCGCGTGAGTTCGGTGTAGTATCGGCACGCCTCGCCCACAGCCCGGCGGACGTCGTTGACGTCCTGAACCTGAGAGCCCAGATGCGAGTGCTGCAGCTTCAGGCAATGCAGCAGCCCGGCGTCTTTCAGCTTGTCGACTGTGGCCACCAACTGATCGGTGTTCATGCCAAAGGCCGAACGGTCGCCCGAGCTTTCTTCCCACTTGCCGCTGATCTGGTTGGTAAGTTTTACCCGAACGCCGATCAGGGGCTCGATGCCCAGTTCGTTATAGACCTCGATCACCGTGTCGGCCTCTTTCGGGCTTTCCAGCACGATGACCGTGTTAAAGCCGATCTTGCGGCTGAGGATCGCCAGCTGGATGAATTCGGCATCCTTGACGCCGTTGCAGACAATCAACGCCTCGCGGGCCAGACGGTGGGCCAGAGCAATCACCAGCTCGGGCTTTGACCCGGCCTCGAGCCCGTAATTGTACTTTTGGCCAAATTCGACAATGCGGTCGATGACCTGCGCCTGCTGGTTCACCTTGATCGGGAACACACCGCGATAGCTGCCCTTGTAGCCCACCCGCGCGATGGCATCGCGGAAGCTTTCGTTGATGTGGGCGATTTCGCTTTCCAGATAGCTGCTGATGCGCAGGATCATCGGTGATTTGATGCCACGCTCGTCCAGGTCTTTCAGGATACCCGGCAGGCTGATTGCCGCGGCATCGGGCGCCATGGGGTTGCGCAATCCGATCTCGCCCTTCTCCGTCACCTCGATGAGGCCCTTGCCCCATTTCTCAACCCCGTAGATGGAATGCGGTGCGTCAGGCGTCTGTTTCAATCAAGTCAGTCCTTGCGGTTCGGGTGGCCGGGTTTAGCGCCCGCCAATAAGGCAGCCGTTTGATTCGTCCAAGTGTAATCTATGTGGCAGGGGTTTGCCGAGATTATGCGTGTCGATGTATTGGGATCAGATGGTTATCCCACTGGCATGGCGCCCGTGCAATGATCCGGGCGCGATCATTGGACAGACTGCCGATCTCACCTGTGCCGGTGGTGAAAATCAAACCTTCGGCTCCGGTGCTCAGACCGCCGACATCTTCCGCTGCAATGGTTTCGGCGAATGAGCCATCCCGGGTTCGGAAGTGATGCAGGGCATTGCCGCGCGGACAGGTAATGGCGACGGTTTCACCATCGGTCGAAAAGGCGACGCTGCCCGCGTATCCCTGCAACGTGCTTTGCTCAACTTCGGGCGCAGAGAGCAGACGGGGTGGTTCGCCTCTGCGATGCAGGCCCAGCAGGGGCGGGTGTTGTGTCTTGTCCCCTTGCCATTGCAGGGCAAAGGCCACCAGCCCGTCCGCCCGCATCGCAAGGTGGCGGATCGAGTTTTTGTGCATCGCGCGCGGCAGTTCCACCTGCTCCAGTATCCCGCCGGAAAGGTCGGTATAGGTCAGGTTTGGCTGCATGGTGGGCAGGTTCAGCTTGGTGCGGCCGGTGTCTGGATGGGTTTCGATGCCGCCATTGGCAATGGCAATGGATGTACCACCGGGCATCAGCAGCATCTCGTGCGGGCCAACGCCGCCGGACGGGAATTCGCCCAGTCGCGAGTACCCATTTTCTGCATCCCAAATGCCAATGATCCCCTCACCGGCGTCATAATCATTCTCAGTGGTGAAAAGCTGTGCGCCGTCCGTTGAAAAAACGCCATGGCCAAAGAAATGGCGGCCCTTTGGCGCATCAAGCTGTGCGATTTGCTCGCCTGTCGTGCAATCGACAACCAAAGCAAAGGTGCCGGGACGACGCGCAAAGGCCACGGCCTGTGCACGGTGCGGGTGGGCCGCGGCGGCGTGACCGCGTGCGGGCAGGGGCAGTGAGAAGGTGATCGCACCCCGGGCGTCCAGACCGGCCAGCCGGTACGAGCCGTCCGGGAACAGGGCTGCGGACAGAAAATCCGGTGCGCCGACGGCGGACCACCCTTTGACCGGGGCCAATGTGGCAGCGGCCAGACCGGCAAGGAAATGACGGCGGCTGGTCATGGTTCAGTCCCCGTCCAGCGAGTTGAAACCGGCGCTGATCCCAAGGGTCGGGCCAAGTTCGGTCGCGGCAATCGTACGGATATCGTTGATGGATTGCTGCAGCGCCTCGATCCGGAAACGCCCTTGCGGGTCTGCAACCCCGGCAAATGCAGGATCGTCCAGCGTTTGGGCGTTGTCGATGCTGCGGTCAAAGGCGGCGTTCAGATCGGCGGCGATGTCGGGGTGATCGGCTGACAACAGTGCCGCCAGTTCACGCAGGGCGATCAGCGACAGTTCCACGTGGCGCTGCGAGCGTTCGGAGCGGCGCGCCTCAGCCCGTTTTGGGCGCGGGCGGTCGAACGAGCCCATGGGTCGGCCAAGGCGGGTGTCGGCAGTGAACTCAAGTCCCGCCATCAGGGCCTTGTACAACTCCTGTATCGCCTCATCGCCTGAACGATAGGGGCTGCCATCGCCGGGCTGCGTCAGTTTAAGCGAATATCCCTGCCAGTCCTGTTGAATGGCGTCCGCGTTCCGGTCGATATCCGTCGCGATGGCGCGGATCAGGGCGCAGTGATACTCCGCGTCCTCCTGTTCCGCAAACACGGGGTCGTAAAGCAGCAGCTCCAGCGCATAAAATCCGCGCCCGGCAATCGATGTTTCGGCAAAGGTGGCGGGTTCTTGCACCACCGGGTCCTTGCTGGCGATCAGGCGAGACAGCGCCTTGGGTGTGAACCCCTTGGTATCCGGCCAAAAGGCCAGCGCAAAGGCACGGTCGTCTGTCTCGGTCGGACCAAACCGCAGATGGCTGGCGGAAATCCAGGCATCAAAGGCGTCACCATAGGCGCTGCGCAGGGCATTCGAATCCGGTGCACAGTCAGCCAAGGCGGTTGCGTTCAGCGCTTCTGCCGTTTCAGCGAGCCGTGCGAAGTGAGGCAGGATGTGGGTTTCGGTTGTTTCGGACAGGATTGGCCCTCGCTCATCGGCGAGGGCCATCAAGGGAAGCAGCAGCGCCGCGGCAATGGCAGGTATACGCATCGGTCAGAGGCTTTCGAGGAATTGTATCAGCGCATCCCGGTCGGCCTTGGGCATGGACACAACAGTGTCGCGGGCGGATTGTGCCTCGCCTCCATGCCACAGGATCGCTTCGAGCAACGAGCGGGCCCGCCCGTCATGCAGGAATTGCGTGTGTCCCGAGACACGCTCGGTCAGGCCGATGCCCCACAGCGGTGGTGTGCGCCATTCGCGGCCTGTCGCGCGGGCCTCGGGGCGGTTGTCGGCCAGCCCTTCGCCCATGTCGTGCAGCAACAGGTCGGAATAGGGCCAGATCAGCTGGAAACTGTGTTCCGGACGGTCGGGCATACGGTGAGTGACAAATGACGGGGTGTGGCACGAGGCGCATCCCGCGTCGTGAAATACCTGTTTGCCGCGCAGCACCTGCGGGTCGTCCACGTCGCGCCGGGCGGGTACGCCAAGATTGCGGCTGTAGAAGGCGACGAGGTCCATGCCTTCGGCGTCGATCTCGTACCCGCGCACATCGTCATCGCCATGCGGAGCGTCGACACAGTTCACCTGCGCGCTCGTGCAGTCGCCGTGGGGCGCAGGATAAAGCGGGCTTGAGATGCCAATATCTCCGGCAAAGGCAGCGGCCGATTGTTCCATGATAGTGGGCATGCCTGCCTTGTGGCCGAACCGCCCCATCATCGGTTTGTCGAACTCGGTCGACCAGACGATATTCGCGCGGCCTGAGATACCATCGCCATCCGCATCATCCGGGTCCGCGTTCGCCAGCAGGTCGTCAACCGGAATGGCCTCGAGCAACCCGAGGCCGATCATCTGCGGTGCAACGCGCGGGCTGAGCATGGCTTCAGGGTGCAGTGGACCATAACCCAGATCGGCGGCCTTGTAGGTCGGGCGGCGCAGCGAGGCGTTTTCGCCATCGGAAAGTTCGACCGGGACCTCCTCGTAGGTGATGTTCAGCCGGTATTCAGCGGGGTGTCCGGCCAGCGCGAAATCCTGCATCTGGCCGCCATATGTCGGTTCGGGCAGGGTGGCGATGTAATCTGCGATATCGCCATAGCCATCCTCGGGAGTGCCGGGGATCGAGACGCGCAGGAACATCGACACTGCGCTGTCCTCAGGACCAGCTGGAGGATGTCCACGGCCATCCTTTACATGGCAGCGCTGGCAGGAGCGGGCGTTATAAAGCGGGCCGAGTCCGTCCGAGGCAAGAGTGGAAGAGGGGGATGAAACCCAGATCTTCTTGAACAATCCGTTACCAACCCTGAAATCCAGCTCCTGTTCGAACTCAAGATTGCCAGACGGTTGCGAAAACGCGTCGGCATTCGTCCGTGCCCGCACGGTGGCGGCACCTGCGCTGAGTTCCTCGAACGGTTGCGGCGCGCTGAAATCGGTTGGCAAAGCTGTCGCTGCCGTAATTCGGGCCTGTTCGTCCGGCGTTCTGGGAAGGGTGTTGAGATGGTCGTCCTGCAGCGGAGCTGACAGGGATTGGGTGGCCGCGAACGCGGCCACCGGCAATAGAATGAGGCTATTCGCCTTCGTCCATTTTTGACGCGTTGAGTTGCGCATAGTTGGCTTCGCCGATCCTTTCAAAGAGGTCGAGCTGCGTTTCGAGGAAGTCGATATGGCTTTCTTCATCGGCCATCAATCGCTCGAACAGAGACATCGACACATAGTCGCCGGCTTCCCGGCAGTATTCGCGCGCTTCCTTGTACAGAGCTCTGGCGTCGATTTCGGCGGCCAGATCACATTCGAGTGTTTCCTTCGGAGTTTGGCCGATCCGAAGCGGATCGAGCTTTTGAAGATTCGGGTGGCCTTCGAGAAACAGGATTCGTTCGATCAGCTTGTCCGCATGTTCCATTTCTTCGATGGATTCCTCGCGGCTTTTCTTGGCCATGCTGCCAAGACCCCAGTCCTCCTGCATGCGGTAGTGCAGCCAATACTGGCTGACCGCCGTCAGTTCATGCCGCAGAGATTTGTTTAGATATTCTATGACCTTGGGGTCGCCCTTCATCTGCACTCTCCTGTGTTACTCCGGCGCGCAAGGCGCGGAGTTGCATTGGGACTTCCAGACTATCGCTTGAGCGCATCGTGTCTAGAAAAAGCGGCATGCAACCGCCACAATCTGCTGATTTTCCAAGGGCATGGTAGATTTTTCCCGGCGTTATCACCGTCTGGGGATCAGCGGTCCTCATCCAGTCAATCGCAGCGCGGATTTCGTGGTCGGAAATGTTTGTGCAATGACAGACGATCATGGCGACTCGCGGGAGTGAATATTTCTTACTTAATTAGTCAGAATATATTCTGAGGTCCAGAGAAAACTGCCCTCTGCCGAAAGGCCAATAAGAAATGGCTCCGGGTAGGCTTCAAATGAGATCGGCCTTTCCCACGAGGATGGAAAAGGCCGATCAGGGGCGAGTTTCTCAAGTAGTGGTCGCAGGGTATTGACGGGTCATTCCTGCCCGGGAGATTTCGTAATCTCGAACCATTTCCTTGCCGCTGTCTTTTCCCGGATGATTGATAGATTGCTGTATCTTGTTTTCTGCCCTGTCTTTCCTTTGCGCAGCACGGAATAACAGTCGATGAACCAATTCTCGTTTCCCCAGTCGACATTTTCCTGCAGGAGCAATTCAAGCGTTTCCGACTGGTCAATCTGTTGCTTTACCCATTCTCCGGAAACTTCAGGATCGCGTGCATGAGAGGTCACTTTCTGACCTGCCAGTTCCTCGGGCTTGCGTGCATTTGCAAGGTTGCTGTGATGAAAGAACGCAAATCCGTCAGGGCGCAAGACGCGTTCAAATTCGGAAAGATAGGACTCCAGCACGGTCTTGTCGCAATGGACAAGAGAATCGTAGGAAAATATGAAATCTACCGACTGATCAGGGACATCCGTCAGCGTCATGCCATCATTGACGAAGTATTCGATGTTGTCGCAGCCAAGATCGATCGTCTTCAGGTGCTCGATGCAATTCTCGTTCAGATCGACCGTGGTCAGGCGGTCAGCATAAGGGGCGATAAATCTGGTCCACCGGCCATAGCCCGGCGCCACTTCCAGAACCGAGCCGGATTTCGCCAGAATGGGTTGCAGCCGCGGCAGCAGGTGAAACTTCCAATGGACTTCACTTGTGCCCCAACCCTTTGACCACGATTCGCCGTGGCTGACCTTTTGGTCCCAATGATCCCGGTTGCCCCAGGTTTCTTTATTCCAGTCCAATGTGGGCATATTCGCCTCCGCCACAAAAAACGCCGTTGTTTCAAACTTTTGGGCGGCAGGTCGTTCAACCAGTATCCACCCGGTCCCTTAGATAAGCCCGGGCACTTTGCACTAAATCAGGGCCGTTGCCTACGGCCCTGATTGCTTGGCTGATTTCTAGTGCGAACAGCCTGACTAACCAGTGTGATGCTGGCTGAACTGAAAGAAGGAACTACTGGAAAACGGCGTTGGGGTTGTCCAGGCTGTCCGAACCTTCGAATTCGATCTGGTCGAGTTCGAGTGTGGTCACGATGCGTTCGATGGTTTTGGTCTGATCGACCAAACCGTCCACACCACCCATGATCAGGGCCTCGCCGCCTTCATTGCCCTGTTCGAGCATCTGGTCATAGGCAAAGCCCGCTTCGGCAGTGGTTTTGATCCGGCCAAGCGCCTGCATGGTATTGGACAGTTTGGTTTTCATCTCGGCGTCCAGTTCCGCATCGGTGGCCGCAACCAAGTCTGACAGCGAGGGGCCGGAAACCAATGTGCCGTCCGCGCGGGCGTATTCGCCCAGATATACGTTCTGGATACCCAGCCCGTCATAGTAGTGGCTGTTATGGGTGTTGTCCGAGAAGCAGTCATGTTCTTCTTCGGGGTCGTTCAACATCAGACCAAGGCGCATCCGCTCGCCCGCCTGCTCGCCATAAGACAACGATCCCATGCCGGTCAGGATGGCGCTGACGCCTGCGGTTTCGTTTTCAAACAGCGCTGCGCGGGCGGCGCCATCGGAATTCCATTGCGCCGCCATCCATTCAAGGTCGCTGACCAGAAGATCGGTCGCGGCTTTCAGGTATTGGCCGCGCCGGTCGCAATTGCCGCCGGTGCAGTCGGCGCCACGGGCATAATCGGTCCAGGGTCGGTTGCCCGCACCTGTGCCGTGGCCGTTCATGTCCTGACCCCACAGCAGGAATTCGATGGCGTGATAGCCGGTGGCGACGTTGGCCTCGATCCCATCTGCTTCGTGAAGCGTTTCGGCCAGCAGTTCCGGGGTGATTTTAACGGCATCGATGGTTTCGCCCGACAGTTCGAAACTGGGGTTGGCGATCACGTTTAGAACGGCGAATTCGTTCTCGTCGGTTGCACCGCCATATGCCGGGTCAACATAGTCGATCAGGCCTTCGTCCAACGGCCATGCGTTCACCTTGCCTTCCCAGTCGTCGACGATGGCGTTGCCGAAACGGTAAACTTCGGTCTGTTGATAGGGAACACGTGCCGCAATCCAGGCGCTGCGCGCTGCGTTGAGGTTTTCGGCGGACGGGTCGGTAATCAGCGCGTCAATTGCGGCTTGCAGGGTCTTCGCAGTGGCAATGCTGTCTTCATACTTGGCTTCCGCAATGTTGGCGTATGTATTCAGTACGTCGGTTTTGGCCGGTGCTGTCGAAGTTGCCGCGGCAGAGGTGGCCAGGATTGCCAGCGCGCCGGTTGTGTAAAGCAGTTTTGACATGGTTTCCCTTTGTTTAATGTTTGGCGCCAGCACGTTATCCGGAGCACAGGGCGTTTCCGGTGATGTAACTGAGAGAATTTGTCGGATATGTCAACCTGAGTATTTTAGTCACTTAATGTTTTTAATGGCGCATAAGTCTGAAACAGGTTCTGGCCGGAACGCCGTTTACTGTGCCAAAGTCGGCCGGCGTTTTACTGCCACGAGAGGGTGATCACGGGATTTGCGAAAAACACGCAATTCGAAATGAAAATTGAGAAATTCCCCAATGGTCAAACCGCCCCAGGCGACCTATTCAAAGCATATGTGTGCACTACGTCCGGGCCAGTACGATATCGCCGTGATCGGGGGAGGGAACGCCGCGCTTTGTGCGGCGATGACGGCTGCCCGAACCGGAGCTAAGGTTCTGATTCTGGAGGCGGCGCCCAAGGATTATCGTGGGGGCAACTCACGTCACACACGCAATTTCCGCTGTATGCACCACCAGCCAATGGGTCCGCTTGTGGACGCATATGACGAAGAGGAATATCTGGCCGATCTGCTGACCGTCACCGGGGGCAAGACCAACGAAGATCTGGCCCGGATGGTAATCCGCGAGTCCGAAGGCTGCCTTCCGTGGATGGAGGAACACGGCGTGCGCTTTCAGCCATCGTTGTCGGGCACATTGTCCTTGGCGCGGACAAATGCGTTTTTCATGGGGGGCGGAAAATCTCTGGTGAACGCCTATTACCGTAAGGCCGAAGCGCTGGGCGTGGACGTTCTATATGATGCGGCCGTGACGCATCTTGCGCTGGAAGGCGACCGGATTGCCCGCGTTGAGTATTCTTACGGGGGCGAGGCGTACAGTATTTCACCGAAATCCGTAGTTGTTGCCTCGGGCGGGTTTCAGGCCGATATCGACTGGCTGACCCGGGCGTGGGGGCCGCCGGCACGCAACTTTCTGATCCGGGGTACGCCCTATAATCGCGGTGTTGTTCTAGCCGACTTGCTGGAACAGGGCGCTGAAAGCGTCGGTGACGCGGATCAGTGCCATGCGGTTGCGATTGACGGGCGGGCTCCGAAATATGACGGCGGTATTGTCACGCGGCTGGACTGCGTGCCGTTTTCGGTTGTCGTGAACCGGAATGCCGAGCGGTTCTATGATGAGGGCGAAGACCTCTGGCCCAAACGTTATGCGATCTGGGGTCGATTGGTCGCGGCGCAGCCGGATCAGGTGGGGTATGCGATTATCGACTCGAAGGCGCTGGACTTGTTCATGCCTTCTGTCTTTCCGCCACTCAAGGCGGACACGCTGGAAGAGCTGGCTGTGATGATGGAATTGCCGCCGGATAGGCTGCGGCAGACGGTGGACGGGTTCAATGCGGCCTGCGGCGACACATCCGCGTTTCACCCGACGCAACTGGACAGCGTGGCCACAAGTGGACTGACACCACCCAAAACCAACTGGGCACGCCCAATCACAGAGCCGCCGTTTTATGGGTATTCCCTGCGGACCGGGGTGACGTTCACCTATCTGGGGCTGAAGGTTGACGAAAACGCGCAGTGTTCGACAGCTAACGGGCCGATCAGCAATCTCTGGGCGGCGGGGGAAACCATGGCAGGGTCGATTTTGGGGCAGGGGTATCTGGCAGGGTTTGGCATGGCCATCGGAACGGTGTTTGGCCGGATTGCAGGGCGTGAGGCAGCCAGACATGCAAACTGATTTGATCCACGAAGCGCGCCGACAGGCCGAAATCTGCAATGCCTGTCGGTATTGTGAGGGCTATTGCTCGGTCTTTCCGGCCCTGCACGCTAAACGCAGCTTTGCCGACAGCGATATCGTGCAACTGGCAAACCTGTGCCACAACTGTCGTGGATGTTACTACGCCTGCCAGTACACCGCGCCGCATGAGTTCGATCTGAATCTGCCCGGCGTACTGGCCGAAATTCGCCGTGAAAGCTGGGAAGATTACGTCTGGCCACAGCCCTTGGCGCGACGTTTTCATAGTCACGGCGGTGCGATTGCCTTGGCGCTGGTTGCCGGGATTGCCCTGCTGTTCTGGGCAATGCAGGCCCTTGGTCCTGCGGACGGTCAGAGTTTTTATGCCGTTCTCTCTCACGCGGCGATGGTCGGCATTTTTGCCCCGGCGTTCCTGTTGCCCTTGGGCAGCCTTGCGGTTGGGTTAAGGCGCTTCTGGCGGGACATCGGCGGCGAGCCAATTCACTTTCGGGACTTTGCCCGCGCTGTTGCTCGCGCGGCCACAATCAGGGATCTGGCTGCGGGTCATGGCGAGGGTTGCAACTTCGAAGACGAAGACAGGTTCTCGCAAGCGCGCCGATACGCGCATCAGGCGGTGATGTATGGGTTTCTGCTGTGCTTTGCGTCAACCAGCGCGGCCACCGTATTGCACTATGGGTTCGATATGTCCGCGCCCTACGGGTTGTTTTCGATCCCGAAACTTTTGGGTCTGCCCGGCGGTGTGCTGATGGTGCTGGGATGCGTTTGGATGATTGCGTTGAAACTGCGCTCGGATCCGGAACTTGGTGACCAAGGCGCGTGGTCTGGCGAGTACGGGTTCATCCTGTTGCTGGGGTTCGTGGGGCTCAGCGGGATCGCGTTATACGTTCTGGGGGCGACCGCCCTGATGCCCGCCTTGCTGGCGCTGCATCTTGGGTCGGTCCTGACGTTTTTCGTGCTGACCCCATACACCAAGATGGCGCATGGGTTCTTTCGACTAGCTGCTTTGCTCAGGGACGCGCAGCGGCGGTAGCCTCATCAACCGCCGTTTCGGGGCGCATACTGATGCGGGTCGTGGCGACGTGCCTCATACGCCTCGCCCAGAATGATGACCTGACACGTTTCGTCCATCCCCAGGGTGCCGCGCTGGATATATCCAAGAACAAGTGTCTTGCCGGTTCTGTAACCACTGCTTCCTGACGTCACATATCCAACCGGTTGGCCATCGATCAGGATCGGTTCAGACGCCAGAGGATCGGGTGAGTCTTGTGTAATTTCCAGCCCGACCCATTCCCATTCGGCGGCGGTCTGGGATTGGCTTACAACCGCTTCACGCCCCACAAACGCCGGCTTCTTAAGATTGGCGAAATTTTGCAGCCCGGCATCATACAAAGTGTATTCGGTTCCGAAATCCGCGCCCCATGCGTGGTACCCCTTTTCGATCCGCATCGCGTTGAGCGCGTAGGAACCGAACTGACAGATGCTGTGCGCCGCGCCCTCGGCCATGATGGCATCGTAGAGAGGGGTCAGGTTTTCGCTGGCGACGTGCAGTTCCCAGCCAAGCTCTCCGACATAGGACACTCGCAGCGCGGTGACGTCCACTCCGGCGACCTTGAATTGAGCAGCCGAAAGCCATGGCGCGGCTGTTGCGGAGACATCGGCATCTGTGAGCGCGGCCAGAATCTCGCGTGATTTCGGGCCCATCAGCATCAGCGCGCTGTCGTGCCGGAAGCCTCGGGTCAATGTAACGTCATAGTCATGCAGGTGGCTTTTCAGCCAGTCGTAATCGCGCAGGTCGGCAAGGGTTGGTTCGCATAGCAGGAACTGATCCTCGGCCAGTCTGGCGATTGTGGCCTCGGACCAGATGCGGCCCTTGGGGGTTAGCATGTAGGACAGTTTTGTGCGGCCCACTTTGGGCATCGTGCCGCAAAAGACGTGGTTCAGGAAGGCTTCGGCATCAGGGCCCTGAACCGTGTATTTCGTGAACCCGCCATGATCCATCAGCCCTGCCGCGTCCCGTACGGTTTCGCATTCGCGGCGAACCGCAGCGTGCCAGGGTTCGTCGTGATAGCTGAGATGCCCGGTGTCTTTGGCCACGTCGGTTTCGAACCAGAACGCGCGTTCCCATCCGGCGATCTGGCCCATCACGGCACCGCTGGCCCTGAGAGTGTCGTAAAGCGGGGTTTGCTGAACGGGGCGACCCGACTGCATGTTTCGGTGCGGAAACGGAATGGCGTATTGCAGGTCGTAGTGCTGTGACGCGCGGGCATGGGCGTAATCCGGTGTGGCCCAATCGCCGAAGCGGCGTGGGTCCCAGGCGGAAAGGTCCCATTCGGTTTCGCCTTCGGTTATCCATTCGGCCATGGCCTTGCCGATGGCCGCCGAATGAGTGATGCCGATCTGAACCCCCGTTGCCTGATAGAAATTCGGCGCGCCCGCCGCCGGGCCCACCAGCGGTAGCGCATCCGGGGCGTAGGCGATAGGGCCGTTCACGAACCGCTGCGCACCCGCTTTGCCCAGCAGTGGAACATGCGCCATCGTGTCTTCGAGCACGTCGAGGATGTCCTCGACGCTGTCAGGGAAAAGCTGGTGCGCAAAATCGTCGGGCGGGCCACTGTCGGCCCATGCCGGACGACCCGCATGGGCGTAAGATCCCAGCAGGAACGCATTGCGTTCGCGGCGCAGGTAGAAGCGGATATCCGGATCGCGAACCAGTGGGAACAAGTCTGGGTGCTGTTCCAGCTCGGTCAGGGGTTCGGTTACCAGATACTGGTGTTCCAAGGTGATGACAGGTGCGTAGATGCCTGCCATTTCCGAAATCTTGCGCCCATAAAAACCGCCTGCGTTAATCACGATCTCGGCGGTGATATCTCCTTTGGCGGTCGAGACGCGCCATTCCCCGTTGGGAAGGCGATCGATGGCCGTGACTGGCGAGAACCGCCGAATTTCGGCCCCAAGGTCGCGGGCGCCCTTGGCCAACGCCTGTGTCAGCTGACTGGGGTCGATGTCACCCTCGTAAGGGTCCATGATGCCGCCCAGAACCGTGTCATCGGGGGACCAGAACGGGTGCATGGCATCCATTTCAGCGGGGCTGAGACGATGCAGGTCGAATCCGGCGCTGCGCGCGATGCCTTCGAGGTGGCCGAAAAGCTCCATCCGTTCCGGCGTATGTGCTGGCCAGAACGCGCCGGTATGGCGATAGGTGATCGGGCTGTCCACCACATGTTCCAGATCCTTGTAGAGAGACCATGCATAATTTCCCGCGCGCATCCCAAGCCATGAATTTGCATAGGTCGGAATATTGCCCGCCGCGTGCCAGGTTGAGCCGCTTGTCAACTCGTCCCGCTCCAGCAAGACGGTGTCTGTGACGCCTGCGCAGGCAAGATGATAGAGGATCGAACAGCCGACGGCACCGCCGCCGATGACCACTACGCGTGCATGGGGTTTCATCGGATGCTCCTTAAAGCCTGATATCAAATGCGGCCCGAATGGCTGCTTCGCGGTCCGGGGGCAGGTGATCCGGGGGCTCAGCTGTCATTTGCCGAACAAGTTCACCAGCCTGTTCGAGGATGTCGGGGCTGCCGGCGTCAAGCCAGTCTTGTGTACTTTGACGATTGGCCAGCGTGGGATAGACGTATTCGCTTTTCATGCGGGCCAGCGTCTGCGCCTCGCCAAGATAGTGACCGGGCCCGGTGGCGACCGCCTCGATCAGGTCCAGGTCAACCGCATCCCCTGTCATTTCAACGCCGCGAACCGAACGCAGGATGGCGCCGCACATGTCGTTGTCGATGATAAGCGCCTGTGGCGAGGCCACCATAAGCGATGCCAGCATGCCGACGCTGAGGTTGATCATGTCCGCCCCCGCCTGCGCGGCCAATGCAACCGTATAGCCCTTTTCGTAGCCTGATTGGGCGTCCGGCATCTTGGCATCGGTCATGCCTGCGGACACGGTCGAAGGAAGGCCAAGATGCAGCAGCAACTGGGCCGCTGCCGCGTTGGCAACGGCGGCCTCGCCACTGCCACCCGTCATGGCCCCTGTCCGCAAATCGCTGATGAAGGGCATGAAGGCCAGAATGGTCGGGAAGCCGGGGCTAAGGGTATCGACGATCATCAGCCCGGCCAAAGCCTCGGCCAGACCCTGCGCCAAAGCGCCGGCGAGCGTCACCGGGCTGGTGGCCCCGGCCTGTGCCGCCGTGCAAATTTGCAGAGGCATTCCGGCGGCGATTGCGGCACGCATGATGTCCACCCCTTCGGGCGCATAGCGCAGCGGTGAGACGGCGTGCACGATGACGCCGAAACAGAACGGGTGATGGCGAAACCGGTCTTCGCCACCCAGCGACAGGTCGAACATTTGCGTGACCGGCCCGACATGGGCCGCCGTGTCGAAACTGACACCGATCGGCTTTGGGCAGGCCTTGAGGCAGGCAAAGGCGGTGTTCACATCCAATGCCAGCGGCGTATCAAGATCGCGGGCCACAAGCGGCCGAACGCCATAGTGTATATTCTCGCACCGACCGACGAGCGTCATCATCTGAGTGAGATCGCGCAATTGCGCCTCGCGGAAGCCGCCCGTTGGATCAGGGACTTCAACAGCGGCACCGCCCGTGCCGATGTGCACGTGACCGCCACCGATGGTCAGGCCGTGATCATTGGAAAATCCGGGCAGGTTCACAGATTTCGTGGCACGGCCAATCGCCTTTTCGATCATTCCACGCGGGAAGCAAAGGCGTCCGTCAGATCGCAGTCCTGCTCCGTTTTCGATGGCCGCGGCAGCAATATTCGGGGGGCAATCCCCCATACCGGTCCGGGCAAGAATGGCGAAGGCCGCATCAACGATTGCCGAAACTCTGGCTGGGCCGAGGGGCTGGAACCTGCCTCCCACAGGCGGGGCTACGGTCCGGTGCGCGGGCGATTCAGCCGGTTTTCGTGTTCGTCGCGCCATCAGTTTCCGCCATCCTTTTGCAACAGGGGACGCGCGTTCGGGATCGTTATCTACTTCAAATGCGACAGGAATTACGTCGCCTTTGAGACTGGACGTACTATGCCGGTTCGCTAGCATGGTGCTGGTCACCATCACGAACGAGGTCGCAAATGCACGTATTCCGCAGCATGGTTTTGGACGCCCCGATAGATCAGGTCTGGTCCCTTGTGCGGTCCTTTGACGGGGTGGCTGGATGGAACCCAGCTGTGTCGGCGGCACGGATGGAAAGCGGTTCCGCAATCACGCCTGGCAGTATCCGGCATCTGGATATCGTTGACGGATCCGTCTTTCGCGAAACTCTGCTGGCCCTGTCGGACCGTGATTACTACTACAGTTACGATATCATCGAGTGTCCGCTGCCGGTTCGGAACTATGTGTCGACCCATCGGTTTGTTCCAATCACGCATGGCAGCAGGACGCTGGGCA
The DNA here is from genome assembly GCF_056537885.1 of Ruegeria sp. BJ6. NCBI lineage: Bacteria > Pseudomonadati > Pseudomonadota > Alphaproteobacteria > Rhodobacterales > Roseobacteraceae > Ruegeria > Ruegeria sp. BJ6. The sequence continues at coordinate 74,947 of NZ_JBQFSG010000005.1, forward strand.
TCTGGGAAAGCCACTTTGACTGCGAAGCAGATATCGCGGCGCAGATGAACGAAGTGGTGGGCGACCAGATTTATATCGGCGGCATGACCGGGCTGAACGCTACTCTTGCGGGGGTTGGCAATGACTGACACGCTTGCTCCTCGCGCCCTGATTGGGGTGATGACCCCGGCCATGAACACCGTCGTGCAGCCCGAACTGGAATTGCTGCGCCCCGCAGGAGTGACCAACCAGATGCAAAGGTTCCGGCTGGGCGGAGAAAATGTATCCGACGACCTGATTGAAGAGGCGCAAAAGCTGATGGATTGCAACCCAGTTGCGATTGCCATCGGGCTGACGACGGATGCCGCCCCGGGCGGTGTCGACAAGCTGGCACGACGTTGCGCCGAGGTGGAAGAGGCCGTCGGCGTTCCGGTCGTGAATGCATCGACTGCCAACCACGCGGCCTTGCGCCAGCTCGGTGCCAGCCGGGTCGCTGTCGTCACCCCCTTCGCGCCTGAGGTGGATCAGGTCGTGAAAGCCAATGTCGAGGCTGCGGGGTTCACGGTTGTTTCGATCAAGGGTACCTGTGCTCCGTCACTGCCGGAGATTTGCGAGACCCCGATTGATCAGATCAGGGCGGTTTTCAGGGAAGTAGCGGCAGCCGACTGCGACGCGATTTTGCAGGTTGGAACAGCCCTGCCTGTCGTCGGGATCATCAGCGAGATAGAGGCTGAAACGGGAAAGCCGGTTGTTGCCTGCAATGCTGCGGTTTATTGGCAGGTCCTGCGCAAGGCTGGCGTGTCGGAGGCCCTTACAGGTTTTGGAACGTTGCTGGCCGATCACTGCGCCTGACTTGGCCACCCCTGTCGGGGTAATGAGCGAAACCTGAGTGATCTGGGCCCGGGCGCCGGGCCTTTCACTTTGCGGGCGCTGCGTTAAGTTGGTGATCTGTCACTCAAAACCGGGGCTGACCGCCGTGATCGAACTTCGAGACCTGCAATTGCTGAACGCGCTGGCGCGGCATCGTCATTTTGCCAAGGCGGCCGAAGAATGCGGTATCTCTCAGCCGGCGTTCTCCATGCGGATCAAGAACCTCGAGGATCGGCTGGGTGTGTCCATCGTGCGCCGGGCCAACCGGTTTCAGGGGCTGACGGAAGAGGGCGAGATGATCGTGCGCCGGGCGCGGCGCATACTGGACGACACCAAGGCGTTGGAACAACAGGTTCTGGCCGCGCGTGGCGAGATTACCGGAACACTGATTCTGGGTGTTATTCCGACGGCCATCGCGTTTACGGGACGGTTGATCAAACGTTTGCAACAAGCGCATCCACGCATTCTGACCCGAATCGAAACGATGTCTGCCTCGTCGATCCAGCACCGGCTGGATGAGGGCAGCATCGATGCGGGCGTAACCTATGGCGACAGTATCGGCGCGGACCTGAGGCAGGTGCAGCCTTTGTATGAGGAAACCTATGTTCTGCTGGTCCCCGCACACATGACGGACGAAACAGGTCCGATCCCCTGGGCGCGGGTTGCGGAGTTTCCGATCAGCCTGCTTGAGCCGCAGATGCAAAACCGACGGATTTTGGACAGGATTTTTGCCGAGCAGGGGCTACATCCGCATGTAGTAGCAGAAACCAGCGGATTTACGGCTTCGATGGTGATGGCGCGCGAAGGGTTGGCGGCAACGGTGGTTCCGCGTGTGCTGGTGCGTGCACTGGGGGATCTGAAGGGGACAAGAGTGCTGCCTTTGATCGACCCCGTTGTCAGCAAACCGATTTGCCTCGCGACCCTAACTCGCGACCCGGAATTGCCGACCGTGGATGCGTTGCGGGCCGTCGTGACGTCTTTGCGGTGATAAGGTGTCGTTATCGTGCGATTGTATTTTGAGATTTGACGATATGATCTGCTGATGAGAGACGGGGGCCTCAATCGGAGGGCATCATGGCACCATTGGATACCAAGCCATCGGGCGCGCAAAAAGGCGTCTGGAAGTCAGGTAAAGGCAAGGGGCGGCACACGCCCAAGGGCCGGCAGTTCACGGATGAAGCACAGGCCGAAATTGCGCGCCTGCTGGGCGACCGCCCGCGCCGCCGCGATCTGCTGATCGAATTCCTGCATTTGATTCAGGACGAACACGGCCACATCAGCGCCGACCATATTGCCGCCCTGGCAGTTGAGATGCGGATCGGTCAGGCGGAGATTTATGAAACCGCGACGTTCTATGCCCATTTCGATGTGGTGAAAGAAGGCGAGACCCCTCCGCCCGCGCTGACGATCCGTGTCTGTGATTCCCTGTCCTGCGAAATGGCTGGTGCCCAACAATTGCAGAAGGCGCTGGAGGACGGTCTTGATGCTTCTGAGGTGCGTGTGGTGCGTGCGCCCTGCATGGGCCGCTGCGACACCGCGCCGGTGCTGGAGATCGGTCATAACCATATCGATCATGCCACTCCTGAAAAAGTGAACGCGGCCATCGCGGCTGGCGATACTCACGCCCATCTGCCCGACTATGAGACATTTTCGACCTATGTCGAGGACGGCGGCTACGCCAAACTGAAAGAGCTGCGCGAGGGTGGTAACTGGGAACAGGTGCAGGAAGACATTCTGTCCTCGGGTCTGCGCGGCCTGGGTGGTGCGGGCTTCCCGTCCGGCAAGAAGTGGGGCTTTGTTCGAATGAACGAGGGCACACGCTATCTGGCCGTGAACGGCGACGAAGGTGAGCCCGGCACGTTCAAGGACCGCTACTATCTTGAGCGCACGCCGCATGTCTTCCTTGAAGGCATGCTGATCGCCGCGTGGGCGGTTGAGGCCGAGACCTGCTTTATCTACATGCGCGACGAGTATCCGGCGGTTCTGGAAATTCTGGCAACCGAGATTGCCGCGCTGGAAGAGGCCGAGATTGTCGAAAAAGGCTATATCGACCTGCGTCGGGGTGCGGGTGCCTACATCTGCGGTGAAGAATCCGCGATGATCGAGTCGATCGAAGGCAAAAAGGGCCTGCCGCGCCACCGTCCTCCGTTTGTGGCGCAGGTTGGGGTCTTTAACCGCCCGACGCTCGTGCACAATGTCGAGACGCTGTATTGGGTCTCAAAAATCTGCCGCGAAGGGCCGCAGATTCTGAATTCAGTTGAAAAGAATGGTCGCAAGGGTCTGCGCAGCTATTCGGTCTCGGGCCGGGTTGCGAAGCCAGGTGTTTACCTGCTGCCTGCAGGCTCGACCATTCTTGACGTGATTGATGCCGCCGGGGGTATGGCCGATGGTCATGTCTTCAAGGCGTATCAACCGGGCGGGCCGTCGTCAGGTCTTCTCCCCTCTAGTATCGACGACGTCCCGCTCGACTTTGACACCCTGCAGCCGCTGGGCACATTCATCGGGTCCGCCGCCGTGGTGGTTCTGTCCGATCAGGATACCGCCCGCGATGCGGCCCTGAACATGCTGCGGTTCTTCGAGGATGAAAGCTGCGGTCAGTGTACGCCCTGCCGGGCGGGCTGTGAAAAGGCGGTGAAGCTGATGCAGGCCGACAAGTGGGATCAGGACCTGCTGGAAGACCTGTGTCAGGTCATGGGCGACGCCTCGATCTGCGGTCTGGGGCAAGCGGCCCCGAACCCGATCCGCCTGGTCATGAAACATTTCGCTGACGAAATCTGAGGGAGACAGACATGCTTGATGCAAGCCCAACCAAGACCGTCACCTTCAACCTGAACGGCGAAGATGTCTCCGTCCCCGAAGGTTGGACCATCTGGGAAGCCGCCAAGGGGCAGGGATTTACCATTCCGCACCTGTGCCACAAGCCGCAGCCGGGCTATCGCCCCGACGGCAACTGCCGCGCCTGTATGGTCGAGGTGGAAGGCGAGCGTACTCTGGTCGCCTCGTGCATCCGCCCTGCCGCTGACGGTATGGTGGTGAAAACGGACTCGGATCGTGCCGAGAAGTCGCGCGCCATGGTCATGGAACTTCTGGTGGCCGATCAGCCCGAGGAACCGCACGACGTCTCGAGTCATTTCTGGGACATGGCCAAGCTGAACGACGTCAGCGACAGCCGTTTCCCGGCGAAAGAGGCCGAGAAAATCCCACTGCTGGATGACAGCCACGTTGCGATGCGCGTCAATCTGGACGCCTGCATCAACTGCAACCTCTGCGTCCGCGCCTGCCGCGAAGTGCAGGTGAATGACGTGATCGGCATGGCCGGTCGCGGGCACACGGCGCAGGTTGTGTTTGACCAGAACGACCCGATGGGCACATCGACCTGTGTGGCCTGTGGTGAATGTGTTCAGGCCTGCCCGACGGGTGCCCTGATGCCTGCCACCGTGCTGGATGACAAACAGCAGGGCGACAGCAAGGATTATGATTCCGAGACCGAAAGCGTCTGCCCGTTCTGCGGCGTGGGCTGCAAAGTCTCGCTGAAGGTCAAGGACGGTAAGGTCAAGTATGTCGAGGGCATCAACGGCCCCGCGAACGAAGGCCGTCTGTGTGTCAAAGGCCGCTTTGGCTTTGACTATATCCACCACCCACACCGCCTGACCAAGCCGCTGATCCGGCGCGAAGATGCACCTGAGAAGGGGCTGAATGTCGATCCGGGCAACCTGTCGACCCATTTCCGCGAAGCGACATGGGAAGAGGCGATGGATCTGGCCGCGACCAAGCTGAAGGCGCTGCGCGACGAAGATCCGCGCAATGTCGCGGGCTTTGGTTCGGCCAAGTGCACCAACGAAGAAGCCTATCTGTTCCAGAAGTTCATCCGTCAGGGTTTCAAGCACAACAACGTCGACCACTGCACCCGCCTGTGCCATGCGTCGTCGGTTGCTGCGCTGATCGAGAACGTGGGCTCGGGCGCGGTGACCGCGACCTTCAACGAGATCGTAAACGCGGATGTGGCGATCATCATCGGCTCGAACCCGATCGAGAACCATCCGGTTGCGGCAACCTATTTCAAGCAGTTCGCCAAGCGCGGCGGCAAGCTGATCGTGATGGACCCGCGTGGCGTTGGCATGCGCAAGTTTGCCGATGAAATGCTGCAGTTCCGTCCGGGTGCCGACGTCTCGATGCTGAACGCGATCATGAACGTGATCGTCGAAGAAGAGCTGTACGACAGCCAGTACATCCACCGCTGGACCGAGAACTGGGAAGCCGAGAAAGAGCATCTGCGCCAGTTCACGCCCGAGGCGATGTCGCCGATCTGTGGCATTGAACCGGATCAGCTGCGCCGCGTAGCCCGCACCTTTGCGCAGGCCAAGGCCGGTTTGATCTTCTGGGGTATGGGCGTCAGCCAGCATATCCATGGCACCGACAACTCGCGCTGCCTGATCTCGCTGGCGTTGATGACCGGCAACGTTGGCAAACCGGGTGCGGGTCTGCACCCGCTGCGTGGTCAGAACAACGTACAGGGTGCCTCGGACGCGGGCCTGATCCCGATGTTCCTGCCGGATTACCAGTCGGTGACGGATGACGGTATTCGCGCCAAGTTCAACAACGTGTGGGAGTCCGAGGATTTCTCGAACGAGAAGGGCCTGACTGTTACCGAGATCATCGACCAGATTTATGCCGGCAATATCAAGGGTATGTACATTCAGGGTGAAAATCCGGCTATGTCCGACCCGGATGCCGGTCACGCCCGCGAGGCGCTGGCCAAGCTGGAGCTGATGATCGTACAGGATATCTTCCTGACGGAAACGGCGAACTATGCCGACATCATTCTGCCCGCCTCGGCGCTGTACGAAAAGAACGGCACCGTGTCGAACACCAACCGTCAGGTGCAGCGGGTACGCCCCGCCGTGTCACCTCCGGGTGAGGCGCGCGAGGATTGGGCGATCACCGTTGAACTGGCGCAGCGGATCGGGCTGAACTGGGACTACACGGACGTGTCTCAGGTCTTTGACGAGATGAAGTTGACGATGAACTCGCTCAACAACATCACGTGGGAGCGTCTGAAGACCGAAACCATCACCTATCCGTCGCTCAGCGAAACCGATCCCGGGCAGGCGATTGTGTTTGGCGATGGCTTCCCGCGTCCCGATGGCCGCGCGCGGTTCACGCCGGCCAGCGTGATCCCGCCGGATGAGGCGCCGGATGACGAATACCCGATGATTGCCACGACGGGTCGTCAGCTGGAGCACTGGCATACCGGTTCGATGACGCGCCGGTCGTTGGTTCTGGATGCGGTCGAACCGGAAGCGAACTGTTCTATGAACCCCCGGACGCTTAAGCTGATGGGGATCGAGCCGGGCGAAATGATCCGTCTGACCACGCGTCGCGGTTCCATCGAAATCATGGTTCGCGCCGACCGGGCGATTGCCGAGGACATGGTGTTCATTCCCTTCGCCTATGTTGAGGCGGCCGCGAACATCCTGACCAACCCTGCAATCGACCCCTATGGCAAAATCCCCGAGTTCAAGTTCTCGGCGATCCGGGTCGAAAAGATCGAAGACGCCATCGCAGCGGAATAATTCCACCACCACTCACGAACCTGAAACAGGCGGCCCCAAAAGGTCGCCTTTTTCGTTGCTTGACACCGGCTTGCGCGCGGCCAACCCTTTGGGGGTCTTGCAATCAATGGAGTTTTCCATGCCCCGCCGCTTTGTCGACCTGTCTGTGCCGCTGGAAACCGGCATCATATCGGACCCGCCGATTATGTTGCCTCAGATCGATTACATGACGCATGACCAGACCGCCGAGCAGGTCATGGCCTTTTTTCCGGGATTGAAGAAAGAGGATTTGCCGGGCGGAGAAGGCTGGGCCATCGAGCGGTTGCAGATTGCCACCCATAACGGCACACATCTGGACGCGCCGTATCACCACCATTCCACGATGAACAAAGGCGAACGTGCGATTACCATTGATGAGGTACCGCTGGAATGGTGCATGAATTCGGGTGTCAAACTGGACTTCCGACATTTCGAGGATGGGTATGTCGTCTCTGCGGAAGATGTCGAGGCAGAGTTGAAGCGTATCGGCCACGACCTGCAGCCGTTGGATATCGTGGTGGTGAATACATCGGCCGGGACACGGTATGGCCAGCCGGATTATCTGATGAAAGGCTGCGGGATGGGGCGCGAGGCGACTCTGTACCTGACCGAGCGGGGCGTGCGCGTGACCGGTACCGACGCCTGGAGCTGGGATGCGCCGTTTCCTCTGACCGCGCAGGAATACGCGAAATCGGGCGATCCCGGTATCATTTGGGAAGGGCACCGGGCATCGATGGAGGTCGGGTATTGCCACATCGAAAAGCTGACCAATCTTGAAGATCTGCCGCCTACAGGGTTCGAAATTTCGTGCTTTCCGTTCAAGATCAAAGGCGCGTCTGCCGGGTTTGTCAGGGCGGTGGCAATTTTCGAAGATTGAGATGAGGAGAAAACACGTGTCCACGGATAACACTGCGGCCGAAGGTCATGATGGCCCTTATCCCGCTCCGGTCGAGGTCCGGGGATTTGAAGTTCGCCCGGAATGGATCGATTATAATGGCCATATGAACGTGGGCTTCTATGGCGTTGCCTTTGATCTGGCGCTTGAAGAAGTGATGGTGCGCCAGCTTGGGCTGGGTGAAGTACAGGTGAAGGCGGCGGGGCAGGGGCCGTATATGTTGCAATCCCACCTGCATTTTCTGCGGGAGATACGTGAAGGCGAGCGTTTCTATTTTCAATTCGTCCTATTGGATTCGGATGAAAAACGAGGCCACTATTTTGCCCGGATGTTGTCGGAAGCCGATGACCAGGTCTGCGCGACGCAAGAGGGGCTGTTCATGAATGTCAGCCATGAGACAGGCCGCTCGGCCCCTTACCCGGATTGGGCCGTCGCACGGTTGGCGCGGATGGTAGCCGATCACGAGGGGCTGCAGGCAGATCCGCAGATTGGGCGGCCCATCGGTATTCGCCGTAAACAGGCTTGATCAGCGCCCGATAGCATAGGCCTGCATCAGCCTTGGCGTGGCCGCAGCACGCAGCAGCCCGTCTGGTGAACGGCTGGCTGCTGTCAGGCGCCCTACTGTCCAGTGCTCGGCCACCTCAACGTCGTGGCCACGTGCCCTCAGGCCGTCGATCACATCCCTGCCGAAACTCTGTTCGATCATCAGATGCCCGGGGCGCACCTCGCGCGGGTAAAAGGAGCTTTGGAAATGGGCCGTGTGAAACAGCGGCGCATCGATGGCTTCCTGCAGGTTCATGCCGCCGTGAATAAGGCGCAGCAGGTAGATGAGTTGCCACTGATCCTGCTGATCGCCGCCGGGTGTGCCAAAGGCCAGTTCGGTACCAATTGGGTCGCGCGCCATCGAAGGGGAAAGCGTTGTGCGTGGGCGACGCCCCGGGGCCAGCGAATTTGGCAGCCCTTCTTGCAGCCAAAACATCTGTGCCCGCGTGTTGAGGGGCATCCCCAGCCCCGGAACAACGGGTGATGATTGCAGCCATCCGCCCGACGGTGTGGCCGACACCATGTTACCCCACCGATCGATGACATCCAGATGCACGGTATCCCCACGCTTTTCCGACAGGTGTGCCATCGTGGGTTCCCCGGCGCCGATCTGCCCATCCGTCCTGAACGTTTCGGCGGCATGGGCGACAGAAGCGTCGGCCCAGCGTTCGAGGCCGGGCAGGTGCCCCGGGCGTTGTTCGGTGGAAGCGGCTTGACGGATCAGGTTGCGTCGTTCCTCGGCGTAAGATTGGGACAACAGTGTATCGACCGGGATTTCTGTATGGTCGGGATCACCGTAATATGCCTCGCGATCTGCGAAACTCAACTTCATCGCCTCGGTGACAAGATGCAGAAAATCCTCGTGGTTCTGCGGGGCAAGATCGAAACCAGCCAGAATGTTCAGCGACTGCAACAGAACCGGCCCTTGCGTCCAGGGTCCGCCTTTCCAAACAGTCCATCCCTTATAATCGGTGGAAAGCGCCGGTTCGTAGTGGGCTTGCCAACCTGCCATGTCCTTCGCGGTCAGAACGCCGCGATGGGGGGTGCCGGAGGCATCCATGACGCAGGCGTTGCGCAGGTAGCTGTCGATTTCCTCGGCCACGAAGCCCCGGTAGAAAGCACTCCGCGCGGCTTCGATCTGGTTTTCCCGCCCGGTCGCCGCCTCGGCCTCAAGCAGCAGCCGCTGCCAGGTGTTGGCCAGTTGCGGGTTTCTGAACAACTGTCCCGGTTGCGGGGCCGTACCGTTGGGCAGCCAGGTTTTATAGGACGTCGGCCACTCGTCACGAAAGAAATCGCCAAGCCCTGCGATGGTATGCGCCACACGGGGCAAGACAGGGTGGCCCTTATCGGCGTAGTGGATCGCCGGTTCCAGCACCGTCCGCAACGGCAATGAGCCATGGTCGCGCAACGTGATCATCCAAGAGTCGAATGCGCCGGGAATGACGGTTGCCAGCAAACCGGTCCCGGGAATACGGCTCAGCCCTTCGTCGCGATAGTGTTCTATTGTCGCTGCTGCCGGTGCAGTTCCCTGACCGCAGACCATGGTGGGCGTTTCTTCCCCGGCGCGTTTGATCAGCATGGGCATATCGCCCAATGGGCCGTTCAAATGCGGCTCGACAACGTTCAGCACGAACCCCATTGCAGCAGCTGCGTCAAAAGCATTGCCGCCCTGTTCGAGCATTTTCATGCCGACAGCCGAGGCGATCCAGTGCGTGCATGTGGCGACCCCGAAGGTCCCCGTGATTTCCGGACGGGTGGTAAAGGTCATGACGGCTCGTTTTGTTGTTCGTGCAGATGGTGCATGGGCCACCGCGTGGGTCAAGTCACCAGAGCGAGAGCCGTTTAATAGTCACGTTCAAAAAACACGCCGATGCCGGTTTCACCGCGGCCGTCCACGGTGCCCCTGACCGTGAAATTGTCAGTGACGTCCAGATTCAAATTCACCTCGGTATCGCCCTCGGTGTTGACGGTGAAATCGGTATACAGGTTATCGCTGAGATAGGCCCCGGCCCCCAACCGCCCCGCGCCGCTTTCGGATGTGCCGACATCGACATTGTCCAGACCCGTAGCATCGCGAATTCCCTTGGTCGCGTCGCCTCCGGCCCCGCTGAGTTGCGCAAGGGATGCCGCCATCTGGGCAATGACAAAGGGTGACAGTTCAGAAAAGCGATTGCCGAACAGCAGCATGGCCAGCGCCTCTTCGGCGGGGCGCTCCGGGTCCGAGTAGACATCGACCTCGGGCGAATCGAGCGGTCCGGATATTTCGATGGTTGCGGTGCCGTCAGAGGTGCTGGTTGAAGAAGCAAACTCGATATAAGGCGTCAGATCGCCCTGCAGGGTCACGAGCCCCTTGGTCAGCGCGAGCCTGCGGCCCAAAATGTCGATATTACCTCGGATCAGTTCGATCTGTCCGGACGGTACGACCGAAGTTGTGGTTCCGCCTATCTGGATGCTGCCGCCCAGCTCCGCATTGACGCCCCGCCCGCGTACGAACACCGCTTTGGGCGCAAGCAACCCCACATCCAGTGCGATCCGGGACTGATTGGCGGATTTGTCTTCTTTTGCGACCAGATTGGCGCGTTCACGGGTGACGAACCCAGCTTGGGACTCGTTGACATGGGTCATGGGCGGGATTGGAGCTGCGCCAACTGCCCCCGCTGCGGCTGCCAGATTGATGTTGGTCTCGCCGAAAACGATCTGACCGGCGATAGAACTGTTGCCCGCAAGCGCGCCCGACATGGCGATCTGCCCGTTCAGAACCGTTTCATAGAGCAGCTTGTCAGTCAGGACGAGTTCGTTCAGCGCGGTGGTGATCTGTGCATTGAATGGCGGTGTCAGGTCCAGCGGTCCGTTCACCGTAAAGTTGCCGCCCGCGCGCAGGCCTCCGCGCAGGTCGATGGTGGCCCGGCTTTGCGCCAACCTGACCGTTCCGCCGATGTCGGTGAGTGTCTGCCCGACAGACGGGATCGCCATCGAGGTGCCCGAGGTTGTCACGGTTCCGCTGAGTGCATCCAAACCGGGTTTGCCCTTCAGCGAGATATCGAACCTTGCGGCTCCGTCGATCTTGTTGGGCGTGATGAACCTGTTGGCGATACCGACGTTGACGTTGCCCTTTGCGTTCAGATCGGCGGTTGTGTCGGTTTCGTTAAAGGTTCCCGTCACTGTCGCGTCAATCTGGGCAGGTCCCTGCGCGCGGCCATCTACTGTCCAGATTCCGTCGCTGCGCTTTGCGTTTCCAGTGGCCGAAACTGTTCCGGGGAAATCGGGAACAAAACGTTCAAGCTGATTCAACTTGGCGTCGAAATCCAGATCGGCGGCGCCTGAGCTTTCGACTGTACCCACCAGATTGGCATAAGAGCTGTCAGGTCCGTTCAGCCTAACATTGCCCTGAAGCCCAGTGTCGGTCGGGGAAACGTCGCCACTGGCGGTAAGTGGGCCCGTCAGGGTTTTGGATACACGCGCCAGATCGTCGAGTTCGGCCGAGAAATTCAACCCACTCGTCTCGTCGTTCAGTACACCGCGGGCTTGCGCCGAGAGAGCCGTGCCGGACAGGCGGAAGTTGCGGATGTTCAGACCATCGGAATTGTTTGCAGCGTCGACTGTAAGGGTCGTTCTGCCCTGGATAAGATTATCAAGCTGATCGATTCCGGTCTGGATGTCGTCCGCGTCCAGATTGCCCTGAACATCGAATTCCAGTGTTTTCCGGTTGCCTTTACCCTTCGCCTTTGCCTGCACCGATCCGGCAAGATCGCGTTTGGCCAACCCTGAAAAGACCGAAAGATCAGGCGCATTAAGGCTGGCTTCGCCGTCGACGGCGAGTGCACCTGTCGGGTCGTCAATTGTGGCTACGACCTCGGCGGTCAGGGCTGATCCGTTTATGTTTGCCTTGCGGATCGTAACCTGATCACCCGTCCGCGCCGCGTCCAATTCGATCAGCGTCCGGCCGGTTATGATCGGGTCGATCTCGGTCAGGCCGGTCCGGAGGTTGCGTCCTGTCAGGTTGGCCGTTGCGTCGAACTCCAGTGTTTCGGGAGTGCCTTTGCCTTGGACGGACGCCTGAACAGAGCCACCCAGATCTTGTTGCACTAATCCCGAAAAGACCGACAAATCCGGTGCGTTGACGTCCGCTTTGCCGTCGATTGTAAGTAGCCCGTTGGGGGTGGTGACGACACCGCTGGCCTGCGCTGTCAAAGCGTCTCCGGTGATCGAAAAATCCCGGATCGTCAGGCCGTCACCGCCACGCGCGGCATTCACCGAAATCTGTGTGTCGCCGGAGATAAGGGAGTCTACTTCGTCACGACCGGCCGACAGGTTTTGCGCCGTCACATCCAGCTTGCCGTCAAAACTCCCCTCCAGTGGTGAGCCGCTGCCCTGAACCTGTGCTGACACGAAGCCGCCCAGATCCATCTTCGCCAGCCCAGAGAATCGCGACAGGTCCGAGGCCACAAGCGAGGCCGATCCGTCGACCTTCAGACCGCTGTCCAACCCGCTGATCACGGCATCCGCGCCAAAGGTATAGTCTGTTCCCAGCAGTTCGAGGTCCGAGATTTCCAATGCGTTGTCGTCACGCAGATTGAACAGGCCGTCCAGAGTGACGCGTTCGCCCAAGGCTGTGCTCAGCGCAGGGTCGGACATGCTCAGACCGTCCAGAGCCGCCTGAACATCACCGTCAAGCAGTAGGGTGTCACCCTGTTCGAACGTTCCCTGTGCGGTCAGTCTGGCGTGGTCCAGATTCAGTTGCGGTGTGGCGACGTCGTTTGCCGTCAGGCTTAGGTCCCACAGGTTGCCATTGGTCTGATCGAAAAGGCCCGAAAGTTGTGCGGCACCGATTGATGTATCGCCTCCGGCGACGGGCAGAACAACGGTTTCACCCTGTGGCGGAGTAATTCGGGCCTGCAAGGCGGCTTTTTCCAGTTGGCCGCCGGCAAGGTTCATCTCACCTTCCAGCTTCAGAGCCTCAGAGGTGATATCAAGATCAGACAGGGCGACCTGACCATCAGGGCCGGTATTACCGTCCAAATAAAGCCGCGTGTCGGTCCCAAAGAACGGATCAAGGTCATCGGTCAGGAACGGGGTCAGATCGCCGGACAGATCGGTCGTGAATGCGATGCCCGGTGCTGAGTCACCGTCATCGGTAGAGGCTTCGCGAAGGCGGACCTGCCCTGCAATTCGCTGTGTGCTATCGCTGCTGACGGAAATATCCGCAGTGAAATCGGTGATCGGCCCGTTGCCTTTTGCAGACAGGCTGAGCTGTGGCTCATTCGGGATTTTCAGAACCGTGGAAATCAGCCCGCCTGCATCTTCGTCAACCTGCAGATCAAGATTGATCTCGCTGCCTTCGTTCTGGAACTGCGCCGTCAGACTGATCGAGTCGCCGGGGCGATCCAGCCGGGTGACGCCCAGTGACGTGTCCAGCGCGCCATCGGCAAGGTTCAACTTGCCATTGACTGAAAGCTCGGCCGCAAGACCGATCAGCGGCTCGCCAAGCTCCAGTTTGTCGACACGCAACTGGCCGACCTCAATTGCCACGGGCAGCTCAGGCAGTTGGAACGGCTGCGTTTCCGCGCTTGGGGGCGGGGTCTGTGTCGCAGCAGGCTCTGGCGCACGGGCGACATCGATTTCCCCTGCTGTCAGGGCATTGACCGAGAACCGCCCCCGCAGAAGGGCGAGCCGGTTCCAGTCAAGCTCGGCATTCTTGATGGTCAGCCAGACACCTTCGTCATCCGATACGGTGATCTCATCGATCGTAGCGCGGGAACTCAATGCGCCGGTCAGTCCCCGGACCCTGATGTTCCGGCCATCGGTCGAAAGCGTGTTCTGAAGGAAATCGACCAGCATCCCGCCTTCATCTTCGGACTGGTCCTGCGCGAACACAGGGGACCCGATCGTCAGGCTGACGATCAATACAGGATATGAAGCGCGGCGGATCAAAATGCCTGTCCGATCCCGATGTAGAATTGCAAACCGTCCCCGGTGGGACCCGAGACGGGATAGGCAAGATCAAAGCGCAGCGGGCCGAACCCGCCCAGGTCGTACCGTATCCCCAATCCGGCACCTGCATGATAAACGGCGTTGCTGGTAATATATGACGCCGTATCCACTGTGCCGTAGTCGTAAAACCCGACTAGAGAGAGTTTTTCGGACACCTTGCCCCGAACCTCGCCGGAAAGACCAAGGAAGGATTTGCCCCCCGCGATTCCTGTACCAACCGGAATTCCGAGGCTTTCATAAGGTTGACCACGCACCGTTCCCGCGCCGCCGGAGAAGAACAGGAAGTCAGGCGTTACGCCATCCGCCGGCGGGCCGATGACCGATCCCAGTTGGACGCGCCCGGCCACGACGACCCGTCCTGAGCTGCCGAAATCCCAGTATCCGCGCCCGTCAAAAAACAGGCGCAGGCCGGATTTTGTGCCCGAGACGCCGACAAATGGCATGGCGTTGGAATCCAGATAGAATCCGCGCGTGGCGCTGACCTTGCTGTCGCGTTGATCCCATTCAGACCGGAACGGGATGATGAAATATCTGAACCTGCGGCCGCTTCCATAGGCATCATCGGCATTCGAGAACGAGAAACCCGCAGAAGCCTCGGCATAGAGGCGATCGGAGAAGGTCCGGCGCGCACCATAGGCCAGCGAAGCGACCGACACGTTGTAATTCTCGGTGTTTCTCCGTTCCAGCAATGCGCTCCAGAAGGTGTTGTCATCCGGGCCCAGCCTGTCCGGCTGATCTAGGCGCATCCCGATCCGGCCATCGATGTCTTCGGCCCCGCCGATATTTCGGATTGCGGCCTCGAACCGGAAGCGCTCGGCGCGGCGAAAGACATTGCGGTGGGTCCAAGTCGCCGTGACATCGACGCCGTCACGCGAAGCAACTTCGACCCCGAAGGTCAGCCGGCGTCTTGGCATGTCTTCGAAGGTCGCGTCAAAATCCAGTGTGCCGTCCGGATTGGGCTCGTCGCGTTCTTTGATTGAGACCACGTTGAAGGTGCCGGTGCGGCGCAACCGGGTGCCGACCCTTTGCACCTGCTGAGGCGAAAAAACCTCGCCAGTGGGAAAACCGGCGATCTTTTCGATCGAGCGATGACGAACACTCGTGTCGCCGTGAATGAACATCTTGCCGAAGGTCAGCCGCGGGCCGGGGGCCAGGTCAATCTCGGCATCCAGCTTGGACTGAGCGTGACGCGCGATAATCTTTTGATCCGCCACATCCGCCTTGGCGTGGCCCGCGTCTCTCCAGGATTGAACGCCAACGGTGGTGGCTTGTTGAATGATAGCGGTCGTCGCCAGTTTGCCCGGCGCGAACCCTTCTGGCATTTCCGTTTCTGGGGCCAACGGTTGGACAATAGCAGTGCCAAAGGTAAAGGTCGGCCCGGCCTCAACAGAAATCACGGCACGGTTGATCTGTTTCGGAACGCCCAGCGGGTCGATGCTTGCGGCTTCCTGGCCATCCAGTTTGATGCTGACGACCGGGCTGAAATACCCCTCATCATACAAAATTTGCACCACGGTCCGATAATCGGAAAGCGCAGCTGACAGAATTTCCAGAGGCGTGTCCAGGCCACGGGAATTGGCCGTCAGGACCGAGGAGGTCTCTTCGATCCTCTCCTGCAACTGTTCGGAGGTGCCGGGGGCGGACAGCGTTGTCTCAAGAGCCGCGGCCGCACTGGGAAGGGACAAAGAAATCAGTGTGAACAGCCAGCATTTTACCATGCCCGATGGCCTGTTCAGCTTCATTACCCGGCTCCAACTGCCCCAAGTCGAAATCATTATTGCCGCGAAATGCTCAACATCACGGCTGCTCTCGTTCATGTTAGAACATTTGGGCAGGTCGATGGAAAGGAAATTTAGGGTTTTCAGGTAATTTCCGGCAGCCTGAGCCTTGAATGTACGCCCGCGTTACGATCCGACGCTTTTGAACCAGCGGATGATGGCCTCACGGTCTTCGGGCTCCATGAAGGTCACGTTGGCAGGCGGCATGGCGTGACTGACACCTGCCTGCAGATAGATCTGCTGTGCGTTGCGCGCTATATCGGCCTCGGTTTCCAGCAGAACGCCCTTGGGTGCCCATAGGATGCCTTCCCACACGGGTTCGCGTGCGTGGCACATGGAACAACGTCCAAGCACCACGTCGTGCGCCTCTTCAAAACCGGGGGCCGCAGCGAAGCGTTGTTCGTAGGGGGTCAGCGGTTGGGCCTCGGCCTCTTCCAATGGCTTGTACATCGGGGCAGTCGACAGCCACATGATTGCGATGAACAGCAGGGCGGTAACCAGCCAGGTCCAGGTTGGATTGCCCGCACGGGCATGTCGTGTGTTGAAATAGTGCCGGATCGTTACGCCCATCAGGAAAACAAGGCTGGCGATGATCCAGTTGTATTCGGTGGCAAAGGCCAGCGGATAGTGGTTCGACAGCATCAGGAACACGACCGGCAACGTCAGATAGTTGTTGTGGGTCGAGCGCAGCTTGGCGATCTTGCCGTATTTGGGGTCGGGCGTGCGCCCGTTTTTCAGATCGTCCACCACGATGCGCTGGTTGGGCATGATGATGAAAAACACGTTTGCCGTCATGATCGTAGCGGTAAAGGCGCCCAGATGCAGCATCATCGCACGGCCGGTGAAGATCTGGTTATATCCCCAGCCCATCGCAACCAGCAGAACAAACAGCAGCACCATAAGCAGGGTGGGGCGCTCGCCCAGCCCCGATTTGCAAAGAAAGTCGTAGATCAGCCACCCAACGGTCAGTGAGGCTGCCGAGATCAGAATGCCCTGCCACAGCGCCAGATCGGCCTTTTGCGCGTCGATCAGATACAGCTCTCCGCCGACCCAGTAGACGATCATCAACAACGCCGCGCCGCTGAGCCATGTCGCGTAACTTTCCCATTTGAACCAGGTCAGGTGGTCGGGCATCCGTTCGGGTGCGACCAGATATTTCTGGATATGATAGAAGCCGCCGCCATGGACCTGCCATTCTTCGCCATCTGCGGGACCGGGGATATCCCGGTTCAGGCCAAGGTCCAGCGCAATGAAATAAAAGGATGATCCGATCCAGGCGATAGCCGTGATGACGTGCAGCCAGCGCACGGCAAATGCCATCCAGTCCCAGAACACGGCGAAGTCGTACATGCGTGAGGTCTCCGATTGCTTGCTGCCACACTAGGCAAGCGGGCTTTTCTTCGGTATTCCCGTATATTGTCAAACTGTATCAAAAAAAACGAGAAGATGTCCTATCTCGACAACATCCGAACCTTCGTCAGGGTCTATGATCTGGGCAGCATGTCAGCTGCGGGGCGCGACCTGCGTATATCTCCGGCGGTGACATCGGCGCGTATCTCTCAGCTTGAGGATCATCTGGGTGTGCGTCTGTTTCAGCGCACGACACGAAACCTGACCCCGACCGAACAGGGGCGGGCGTTTTATCCCGGTGCCGTGGCGGTTCTGGATGCTGTGGATGAGGCCGAAGCGCAGGTCATGCACCTGACCGAAGCCCCGCGCGGATCTCTGTTTGTGGCGGCTCCGTTGGGGGTGGGGCGCAGATTGCTTGCGCCACATGTCCCTGATTTTCTGTCACAATATCCGGAAATTGATGTGCGGCTGCGGCTGACGGACAGGTCGGTGGACCTGACGACCGAGGGGTTGGATCTGGCCTTTTTCATCGGTCAGCCCGAGGATAGCACGCTGCGGATTCGCAAGATCTCGGATTGCCAGCGCGTATTATGCGCCGCACCAGGCTATGTGAAACAAAGGGGCATGCCGCAATCCGGTGCAGATCTGATCTCGGGCGGGCATGAGTGTCTGAACCTGCGGTTCCCGGGGGCGACTGAATTCCAGTGGGTGCTGACAACGCCCGAAGGACCGAAAAAGTTCGCGGTATCAGGACGGTTCGAATGTGATGACGGGGACGTCCTGACCGACTGGGCGCTGTCAGGTCAGGGGATTGCGATGAAACCGGTGTTCGAGGTGGCGGAGCACCTGAAAGCAGGCCGTCTGGTTACGGTTGCCAACGAAACCCCGCCGGTCCCCGTTCAGATGGCCTGTCTTTATACGCATCGACGTCATCAGGATCCCAAGGCGCGTTTATTCATGGACTACATGGTCCCGCACATCAGCTCGGTGATCAAAAGTGCGGAAAGCCAGAGCTGATCGCAATCAGCTGCCGCGATAGGTCGAAAAGCCGTAAGGCGATAGCAGCAGCGGCACGTGATAATGGGCATCCGGATCGGACAAACCGAAGCGGATCGGGATCTGGTCGAGGAAAAGGGGTTCATCACCACTCATTCCGATTGCACGCAGATAGTCGCCGGCATGAAACATCAGCTCGTACTGACCGGTGGCAAACCTGTCCTGCGGTAATATCGGGCTGTCAGTGCGGCCATCCGAGTTGGTTTCGCATTCGGCCAACCGGGTGCGCGTGTCACCATCAATCTGGTAAAGCACGATCTTCATTCCCGCAGCGGGCAGGCCCCGCGCCGTATCCAGAACATGGGTTGTCAGGTAACCTGCCACAGTCGTCTCCTCTGTCTCATTCTGCCATGTCCGGAAGCGCCGTTTGGCACCTCAACCGGTGGACAAGATTCATCTGACACCGATTTGTAAGGGTTTTGAACCTGTGAGACGCATCAAAAGAAATGGAAACAGCGTTCGGTTTGATTTGATAATCAGATACATTTTTCTGAGATATAGAATTCTTGAGTGATGACTTTGACAACGGATGACGTAATGCAGCCACCCCGCTATTCCCGTGACATGATCGGTTACGGAGCCAATCCGCCCGATGCGAGCTGGCCGGATGGCGCCAAAATAGCAGTGCAGATTGTACTGAACTACGAGGAAGGCGGTGAGAACTGCGTGCTGCACGGGGATGCCGCGTCCGAGGCGTTCCTGTCCGAGATCGTGGGGGCCGCGCAATGGCCGGGGCAGCGGCACTGGAACATGGAATCGATCTATGAATACGGCGCGCGGGCCGGTTTCTGGCGGTTGCATCGTCTGCTCAAGGATTTTCCGATCACCGTGTATGGTGTGGCCTCGGCCCTTGCACGTTCGCCGGATCACGTGGCGGCGATGAAATCTGCGGGTTGGGAAATTGCCAGCCACGGGCTGAAGTGGATTGAACACAAGGACATGACCGAGGAGGACGAGCGCGCCCAGATGAATGAGGCCGTTCGCCTGCATACAGAGGTGGTGGGTGAGCGTCCCCGCGGCTGGTACACGGGCCGCTGTTCGGTCAACACGGTTCGGCTGGCGGCAGAAGAGGGCGGATTTGATTATGTGGCCGATACCTATGCCGACGATCTGCCTTACTGGATGAACGTGAGCGATCGGGATCAGCTGATTGTACCCTATACGCTGGACTGCAACGACATGCGCTTTGCGACGCCGCAGGGGTTCAATTCCGGCGACCAATTCCTGTCCTACCTCAAGGACAGTTTCGATGCGCTTTATGCCGAAGGTGAAGCGGGATCGCCCAAAATGCTGTCCATTGGGCTGCATTGCCGTCTGATCGGACGCCCCGGCCGGGTCATGGCTCTGCGGCGTTTTCTGGATTACGTCAGCAGCTTTCAGGATGTCTGGTTCGCGACCCGTCTGCAGGTTGCCGAACACTGGGCGGCAACGCATCCCCCCGTCGCGCGACCGCGCCCGTCACAGATGACGCGCGAGGAGTTTGTTGCGGCCTATGGCGGCGTCTTTGAACATTCCGCCTGGATCGCCGAGCGGGCGTTTGATCTGGAACTCGGCCCCGCGCACGACACCGCCGGAGGGGTGCACAACGCACTGGCGCGCATGTTCCGGTCTGCATCCGAGGCAGAGCGTCTGGGCGTTTTGACGGCCCACCCCGATCTGGCGGGCAAACTGGCGCAGGCGAAACGGTTGACGCAGGAAAGCACGTCCGAGCAGGCCTCGGCTGGGTTGGACGCACTGACCGATGAGGAACGGGTGACATTCACCGATCTGAACCAGCGGTATGTCGACACGTTCGGGTTTCCCTTCATCATCGCGGTGCGTGACCACGACAAGGCGTCCATTCTGGACGCTTTCAAACGCCGGATTGATCAGGACAGGGATACTGAATTCTCAGAAGCCTGCCGACAGGTGGAACGGATTGCCGAATTCCGGCTGCGGGACCTGCTGCCCTCATGAGCGCGCGGATAACAATCGAGCCGATCTCGGCAGAAGCGTTCGCGCCCTTCGGTGATCTGATTGATGTGGCGGGTGAGCCGGACAAGATCATCAATCAGGGTCAGTGCGGCAGGTATCACGACCGCGCGCAGCTGGATTTTGCAGACGGCCGTGCAGGGATCAGCCTGTTTGACGCAAACCCGCGCACCTTACCCTATCAATTGAATATGGTTGAGCGTCATCCGGAGGGAAGTCAGGCGTTCATTCCCATGACGCACCAACCGTTTCTGGTCATTGTTGCTGCGGACAAGGACGGAACGCCCGCCCGCCCGCGCGCTTTCGTGACGCAACCGGGCCAGGCCGTGAATTATCACAGGGGTACATGGCACGGTGTGCTGACGCCTCTGTCCGGGCCCGGTCTGTTTGCTGTCGTCGACCGGATCGGTGCGGGAAGCAATCTTCAAGAATACTGGTTCGACGCACCGTATCTGGTGGAGGAGTGACCAGCGAAGCCGCGGAATAAGCGGCAAGACCCCCATGAAAACTGACAGGGAGGACAGTAACTCATGGCCGAAACTTCGATAGGAACGCCGGAACAGCTCCGGGATCCGAACTATACACCGGCATTGCACAAGGCGATACCGCTGGGCATTCAACACGTTCTGGCGATGTTCGTATCCAACGTCACGCCCGCGATCATCGTCGCAGGGGCGGCCGGGTTCGGGTTTGGATCGAACTCACCCGATTTTCCGCAATTGCTGTACCTGATCCAGATGTCGATGCTGTTTGCAGGGGTCGCGACCTTGCTGCAGACCATCACGATTGGCCCCGTTGGTGCGGCCCTGCCCATCGTGCAGGGAACCAGTTTTGCCTTTCTGCCGATCATGATTCCGCTGGTTGCCGGGAAAGGCGTCGATGCCCTGGGGGCGCTGTTTGGCGGTGTCATCATCGGTGGTTTGTTCCACGCCTGTCTGGGCCTCGTTATCGGTAAGATTCGCTTTGCCCTGCCGCCGCTTGTCACCGGCCTTGTCGTG
This sequence comes from Ruegeria sp. BJ6, assembly GCF_056537885.1. Lineage (NCBI taxonomy): Bacteria > Pseudomonadati > Pseudomonadota > Alphaproteobacteria > Rhodobacterales > Roseobacteraceae > Ruegeria > Ruegeria sp. BJ6. The sequence goes on from NZ_JBQFSG010000005.1 coordinate 95,969, forward strand.
ACCATGATCGGTCTGGCGCTGGTCAAAGTGGGCATTCAATACGCGGCGGGTGGTGTCCCGGCCATTGGCACGCCTGAATATGGCTCGCTTCTGAACTGGTCGGCGGCTTTGGTTGTGGTTGTTGTCACGCTGGCGCTGAAGTTTTTCACGCGGGGCATGCTGTCGATTTCTGCAGTGCTGATCGGGCTTGCGGTCGGGTACGTCTATGCGCTGATGGCCGGAATGGTCACATTCGAGGCAATCGGCAACAGCTGGAGCCGCGCGTCCACTTTCGCCTTGCCCGTGCCGTTCAAATACGGGTTTGAGTTCTCGGCCGCTGCGATCATCGGCTTTTGCCTGATGGGACTCGTCTCGGCGGTTGAAACCGTCGGCGACGTATCGGGCATCACCAAGGGTGGTGCAGGGCGCGAAGCGACTGACGACGAGATCGCCGGGGCCACTTACGCGGACGGTCTGGGCTCGGCCGTTGCCGGTATCTTTGGTGGTTTTCCCAACACGTCGTTCAGTCAGAATGTCGGCCTGATCGCAATGACCGGCGTCATGAGCCGCCATGTTGTGACTTGCGGCGCCTTGTTCCTGATCCTGTGCGGCCTTGTGCCCAAGGTGGGTGCGATCATCCGAACCGTTCCGATTGAAGTGCTGGGCGGCGGTGTGATTGTCATGTTCGGTATGGTCGTCGCGGCAGGTATCTCGATGCTGTCAGATGTAAACTGGAACCGGCGCAACATGGTGATCTTTGCGATTTCACTGTCCATAGGTCTTGGCCTGCAGCTAGAGCCCGGAGCAGTCCAGCATCTGCCGGATACGGCGCGTATTCTGATGACAAGCGGCCTGTTACCGGCAGCCCTGATTGCTATTCTGCTGAACCTTCTTCTGCCGGAAGAACTGGCGGACGAAGCAACCGAAGAAGTCTCGGGCGGTATGGCGGGCCATGGTTCCGGCAGCCTGCACTGACCTGTGATCCTGAACAGGCAGCGCGCGGGGTCGACCTGCGCGCTGCGAACGGGCCGGATCAGCCTTCGGCCATGATCCGGGCGACGTCCAGCATTCGGGCGGAAAATCCCCACTCGTTGTCGTACCAGCCAAAAACCCGCGCCTGATTTCCTCCGATCATTCGTGTTTCGGGGCCAGCGATGATCAGGGATTCGGACCGCGTGCGCAGATCGGAAGATACCAGCGGCAAGTCGGTCCAGCCCAGCACTGGCGAGGATGCAACGGCACCACGCAGGGCCTTTTCAAAATCCTCAGCCTCAAATCCACGCTCCAGTTGCACCACAAGGTCCACGGCAGACACGCTGGCAGTCGGTACGCGGACGGCTGCACCAGAGATGCGCCCCGCAAGGTTCGGCAGCACCACATCGATCAGATGCGTGGCGCTTGACGTTGTTGGAACCATTGAAAGCGCACCAGCGCGCGAGCGGGCCAGATCGCCGCGCGGGGCGTCGACCATTGGTTGGCTGTTGGTGTAGCAGTGGATGGTGGTCATATGGGCCGAGGCTATGCCGCCAATCTCGTCCAGAACTCTGGCCAGTGGGGCCAGTCCGTTGGTTGTGCAGGACGCGTTCGAGACGATCCTTGCATTGCCGAGCTGATCCTCGTTGGCGTCCAGAACCACAGTCACCTCTGCCGCAGGCGAAGGACCTGAGATCAGAACCTTGCCCGCGCCAGCCGTCAGGCCACGGCTGGCAACGTCCGAGGTGCGTGCGATGCCGGTGCAGTCCAGCAGGACATCGACACCCGACAGATCGACCCGCGCCAGATCGGCGCTGTGGGTCATCGGAACGCTGTGCCCATCCACGATCAGTGCTTCCTCTCCCTCAAGCACGGTACCGGGATAGGGGCCAAAGGTGCTGTCGTATTTGAATAGGTAGGCGCAGGTTTCCAGCGGCGCGATGTCATTGATCAGCACCAGCTCGATTCCCGATCCCTGCGGCAGGGCGAGGACCTGCCGCAGGATCGTGCGGCCAATGCGGCCGAATCCGTTGATCGCGAGTTTCATGCGCAAGCTATGTCAGGGCAAAGGGGCGACCTCAATGCCCGTTCTGATCATCGTCAGTTGCAGCTGACCTGCGAAAAGAACTGGCCCGAGATGTTCTGATACATGCTGGCCACGATCGGTTTGCACCCGGTTGCCTGCTGAATCGCGGCAATGGCCTGAATGGTGCGCAGGCGTGGCGGCGGCCCAAAGGGGTTAAGGTTGTTGTTGTCGCGTGTGGCCCGATAGATCACAGGCTCATCCGATACCTGTGTTATCGCCCAGGTCCGGCTCATAACGAAGACGGATTTGGTTTCTTCCTTTGCCGCAACCGGAGCCGTGTCGATCGCTGCAAAGGAAAGCAGGGCGGCCAGCGCCACCATCGTGTTGCGCAGTTTCATCGAACAATCTCCAAAGCTTATCAATACCCTTGTCCGATTTGAGCAAATTTCCCCGCCTCTGTGAAGCCCTGCCGGGAAAAAACCCTTGGGATGTGGGGCATTTACAAGTCAGCGACGCGACAGCGACAGCGGCATGTGACGGTTCACATCCTTGTAGAGCAGATAACGGAACCGCTCCGGGCCACCTGCATAACAGGCCTGCGGGCAAAAGGCGCGCAGCCACATGTAATCGCCTGCCTCGACCTCAACCCAATCCTGGTTAAGCCGGTAGACCGCCTTGCCTTCCAGCACGTAAAGGCCGTGTTCCATCACATGTGTTTCGGCAAACGGGATCACGCCGCCCGGTTCGAAGGTGACGATATTGACGTGCATGTCGTGACGCAGGTCCTGTGGGTCGGCAAAACGGGTTGTGGCCCAGCGCCCTTCGGTCCCCGGCATCGGGATGGGCGCAATGTCATTTTCGTTGGTGATGATCGGGTCGGGGGTGGGCAGGCCGGAAACAGCCTCATAGGCTTTACGGACCCAATGGAACCGGGCAACGGTCCCGGCACGGTTATGCAGCGTCCAATCTCTGCCCGGCGGGATATAGGCATAGCCGCCGGTTTCCAATTCATGAGTTTCGCCATCCAGCGTCAGCACCACAGTGCCCTCAACGACGAAAATCACCCCTTGTGCCTGCGGATCGGTTTCGGGTTTATCGCTGCCGCCTCCGGGCTGCACCTCCATTATGTATTGCGAGAACGTCTCGGCAAATCCGCTCAGGGGGCGAGACAGAACCCAAAGACGCGTGCCCTCCCAGAAGGGCAGAAAGCTGGTGACGATGTCGCGCATGGTGCCCTTGGGGATCACGGCATAGGCATCCGTGAACATGGCACGGTCGGTCAAAAGTTGTTCCTGTCCGGGATGTCCGCCCATGGACGCGTAATAGGTCGGTTTTGCCATCGTAAGCCCCTGTTCGTTTCGCCTGCAATATGGGCAGAACGCGGCGCCGGTCCTAGCTGCGCCATCGCGATAGGTTTGTTCGGAATTATTTGAAGATTCAAAGCCGGGTCTTGGCCCGACTCTGTCAGGCGTATATCCTTGAGGCCAAATGGAATTCATTTTCGTGAGGCAAACATGAAAGCCCGGATTACTACAGTTTTGGTCGCGCTGGCATTGTTGGCAGCGGCGCCAATGGCACAAGCCAAGTCAATCTCTCGCATCATCGCCGAGATGGGGCTGAGCCCTGCGGATTTCGAGGTGCTGAATGCCACCTCGAATGCGCTGCTAAAGAGCGGCACACCCAGTGTCGGCAAGGAAAGATCGTGGGTGAATGAGGATACGGGATCAAAAGGGACCGTCCGCGTTCGGGACGTGCGCGACAATTGCGTTCACCTGCAGAACTTCGTTCAGCCTGCTGGAGAGGATACAGCGCGCGAGATTCGCACCCGCAGATGCCGTGATGCGAACGGGAATTGGATTTTGACGCCCTGACCCTGTTTCAGAGCGGTTGTTGCCGGGTCGGCAGAGAATCTCTGGCCTGTCGTGGAAAATGTTGAATTCACACGGTGCGCGGGTATGAAATATCGAAAACGCACTTAAGGGAAACAGGGATATGAAGTTTACCGAAGAACATGAATGGCTGATGGCTGACGGGGATGTGGTGACGGTTGGCATTACCGCCCATGCCGCCGAACAGCTGGGTGAGATCGTTTTTGTCGAATTGCCCGAAACGGGCACCGAAGTCGGCAAGGATGACGAGATCGTCGTGATCGAGTCGGTCAAGGCCGCGTCGGACATTCTGGCACCGCTGGACGGTGAGGTCATCGAGGTGAACGAGGTGCTGGCCGACAATCCCGGGCTGGTCAACGAAGACCCGACCGGCGACGGGTGGTTCTTCAAGGTTAAGGCCACGGACCTGTCGCAGATGGACGACTATATGGATGAGGCCGGGTACAACGACTTTATCGGCTGACCTCCAAAGCATGTGGCGGGACCGGCCCGCCACTGCAATCAGTACCCGCGCTGCCTGTCGACTTCGTGCAGCAGGGATTCGCCCGCGCTCAGCCGCCGAAAGTTCTCGGCCACATCCCTGATCGCATCACCCAGATGCCAGCCTGACACGTGCGGCGTGATGGTTACGCCGGGATGCTGCCAGAGCGGGCTGTCCGCAGGTAGCGGTTCCTGATGGACTACATCCAGAACGGCATGTCCCGGTGTGCCCCGATCCAGCGCCGCCAATAGCGCCGTTTCGTCAACCAGATCACCACGCCCGGCATTCAACAACTGGCTGCCCGGTTTCATGGCCGCCAGAAGATCCGCATTGAACAGGCCGATTGTATCCGGAGTGGAAGGCAGGATCGCACAAACATGATCGCAATCGCCCAGCAGTTCCGGCAGCGCTTCAGCACCGTGGCGGCAATCGACGCCTGAAAATTCCTTGGGAGAGCGGCTCCAACCTTTGACCTGAAACCCGACATCGCGCATCATTCCTGCCGTGCGGCTGCCGATATGTCCAAGGCCCAGAACACCGACGACTGTGTCCGATGCGGATTTTGGGGCCAGAGGCGTCCATGCACTTTTGTCCTGTTCGGCATCATGAAAAACCATGTTGCGCTGGGTGCGCAGGATATAGGCCAGAAACCACTCGGCGATGCCCTGTGCAGGTGCGTCCGGTTTCAGCCGCGTGATACGGACATGTTCGGGCAAAGCCGGGTGGCCAACAATGGTTTCCACACCCGCGCCCAGCTTTTGCACCAGTTGCAGATTGGGCAGGCGTGCCGGGTGGTCGTCCTGCAGGCCCACGACGGCGATCATTGTGATCTCTGCCGAATTTCCAACCGTTTGCGGCGTGCGGATATCCGCCCCCGGTAGCAGATCAGCGATTTCCCCGGCGATTTGCGCATCGCTCATCCATCCGGACAGACCTGTTTCGACCAGTAGTGCCATCAGCGTGCTCTCTCCCCTGAATATCTTTGGTGTTACGTCCCGTCACGCAACTGGACTTTGCCACCGCAGCTAAGTCATCTTCGGGGCAAAGGTAAAGACCGGTCTGCCGGTCAGAGGAGTTGATTTGATGAATATGACTTTTGGAATGCGGGACGAAAACCGAGAGCTTCTGCAACGTGTCACGGATATGATACGGGACGAGGTCATGCCGCTGGAGGAAGAGTACCAGGCCGAGATCGGCAATGGCGACCGCTGGCAATACACCGAACGGCAGGCCGAGATACTGGAAGGGCTCAAGGCCAAGGCCAAAGCTGCCGGGCTGTGGAATTTCTGGCTGACCGACAGCGACAAGGGCTTTGGTCTGACAACCGTCGAATATGCCTATTTTGCCGAGGAAATGGGAAAGACCCCACTTGGGGCCGAAGTTTTTAATTGTTCGGCTCCGGACACCGGGAATATGGAAGTGTTCGAGCGCTACGGTTCGGACAAGATGAAGGCCGACTGGCTGAAGCCGCTGCTCGAAGGTGAAATTCGTTCGGCCTATCTGATGACCGAACCGGATGTCGCCTCTTCGGACGCGACGAATATTTCGATGTCCTGCGTCCGCGATGGCGACGACTATGTTCTGAACGGCGAGAAATGGTGGGCGTCAGGGGCAGGGGACCCGCGCTGCAAGGTCTATATCGTCATGGTTCGGACCGGTGGTGAGGAATTGCCGGTGCACAAGCGCCAGTCGATGATCGTGGTTCCCGCCGGCACGCCGGGTATCGAGATTCTGCGCCCGATGCAGGTCTATGGCCACGACGACGCGCCGCACGGCCATATGCACATCCGGTTTACGGATGTACGGGTTCCGGCGGAAAACATCCTGCTGGGCGAAGGACGCGGGTTCGAGATTGCCCAGGGCCGCCTAGGGCCGGGGCGCATCCATCATTGTATGCGTGCAATCGGTCAGGCTGAGATCGCGCTGGAGCGTATGTGCAAACGCTCGATGCAGCGTGAGGCATTTGGAAAGCGGCTTGCCCAGCTTGGCGCAAATTACGACATCATCGCTGAATGCCGGATGGAGATAGAGATGGCGCGCCTGCTGTGTCTCAAGGCGGCGTGGTACATGGATCAGGGTGACGCCCGGGCCGCAGCGCCGTGGATCAGCCAAATCAAAGTTGTCGCTCCGCGGGTGGCGCTGAAAGTGATCGACGAGGCGGTGCAGATGTATGGCGGGCAGGGGATCAGTCAGGATACGCCGCTGGCGACCGCGTGGACGCATGTGCGTACCCTGCGGCTGGCCGATGGTCCGGACGCGGTGCATCGCCGTCAGGTCGCACGCACCGAGTTGCGGAAATACACGCAGGAAAAGGTCTGAACCGGAGAGCGCGGCATGATGCAACCTGAGCCGGCCGTCCAATCCTATTTCCATATCGGCCCAGATGGGGCGTTCATAGGAAACGACCCGGTTCGGGGGCCGTGGTCGGGTGATCACTGCCATGCGGGCCCCGTCACGGGACTGATTGCGCGCGCGGCTGAAATTGAGGTCGGCGAAGGCAAGATGCTGACGCGCCTGACCGTCGATCTGTTGCGCCCGCTGCCTCTGGCGGGTTTAAGAGTGGCCGCTGAAACCGTGCGCCATACCAAGACGCTGGCGATGACGCGGGTCACCGTGCATGACCTTGACGACACACTGTGCGCGACGGCAACAACGATGCATCTGATCCGCAAGGAGCTGGGTCAGGTCCCTACGCCGGATACCCAAGGCCCCGATTTCGGCAATGCGGGCGTCGGGCCATTTCCAATTCGTCAGATGCGGCACGATCTGCCCGGCTTTGCGCATTTCGTGGATGTGGCCTATCCCGAAGGTGAAAATCAGGGCCCCGGGCCAAAGACAATCTGGATGCGTGCACCGCCGCTGCTTGATGGTGAGGATCAGTCGCCAATCCAGTCTCTTTGCCCGCTTGCCGATTGCGGGAATGGAATCTCGTGGAATGCACCGCCAACGGAAATGGGGTTCATGAACACGGATCTGACGGTTCATATCCACAGAGAACCCGTTTCGGACTGGCTTGCTTCGGAGTCGGTATCCCATTGGCATTCAACAGGGATCGGTATGTCGCAATCGGTTCTCTATGATACCGAAGGTCCGGTTGGCACGGCATTGCAAACGCTGGTTCTGTTTCCGCCGAAGTAGTCGCCTTTGGCCGGATTTCGCGCCTGCCTGCCAATCGGATTGCCCAGCGGGGTGACCTGCACTAACTTGCGCCTATGCGATGGCTGGCCACATGTCTGACGTGTTTGTTGCCTGTAACGGTGACTGCGCACCCCCATGTTTTCATCGACACCGGACTGGAGTTCGTTGTCGACGAGGCAGGGCAATTGACACATGTCCGCGTTACATGGGCCTATGATGCGTTTTATTCGCTGTTGGTGCTCGAAGATATGGGGCTGGACCCGGATGCCGACGGCGTTCTGACAGCCGAGGAAACGGACATGCTTGCCGGTTTCGATGCGCAATGGGTCGAAGGATATAACGGCGATCTAGTGATCATGAACGGTGACGCAACCGTTCCTTTGTCAGGCCCGAACGAGCCAACGGCGGTAATGGAAGATGGGCGCATCGTCACGTCCCATCTGCGGAGGATTGAGGGCAGCCCGGTTGCAGCCAACGCGCTGTCGATCAAAGCCTATGACGAGACCTATTACACCGCATACGAGATCACGCGCCCGGTCATCGTGACCGGACATGACACTTGTAAGATCGAGAAAAAAGATCCGGACATTGATGGGCAACTGGCGCAGATGCAGGCATTCCTGAAAACGCTCGACGCGAATTACGATCTTGAGGAAAATGATATCCCCCTAATTGGGGCCGAATTTGCAGCTGAAATTCGTCTGTCATGTCCCGCTACCTGATCGTTCCTGTTGCTGTCGCCTGCGGATTGTTGCTCTGGTTCTGGGGCAGCGGCGGGTTTGACCATCTGGCCGCCTGGGCTGCGGGTGAACAGCGCGCGTTTCAAAACCAGATCGCACTGGCCCTGAGAGCCACGCGCGCGCAACAACCCGAAGCGGTTGCAACCTTGCTGACCGTCTGTTTTGCCTACGGGTTCTTTCACGCTGTCGGACCCGGTCATGGCAAGGTGCTGATCGGCGGATACGGGCTGGGGCGGCAGGTCGCGTTCCTGCGTTTGTCGGCGATCAGCGTGCTGTCCAGCCTTGGTCAGGCAGTGACTGCCATCGTGCTGGTCTATGCCGGTGTTCTGGTGTTCCAGATGTCCCGTGAAAGCCTTGTCGGGACGACGGAACAGATCATGGCGCCGGTCAGTTATGCTGCGATTGCAGTCATCGGTTTATGGTTGGTTGTACGCGCCACCAGAACCTTTTTTCGGCGTCATCGCAGCCAGCGGCAAAATGAGCCGTCTCAGCACGTGCATCATCATCATCACGGTGAACACCATCATCACGGTGAAGGCACGTGCTCTGACTGCGGTCACAAGCATGGGCCAAGCCCGGAAGAAGTCGCACAGGTGGGTACCGTGCGTGAGGCGCTGGTTCTGATCGCCGGGATTGCCGCGCGCCCATGTACGGGCGCATTATTCCTGCTGATCCTTACCTGGCAAATGGGTATCGCAATGCTTGGAATTGCCGGGGCGTTTGCGATGGCGCTGGGGACCGCAACTGTCACGACATTGGTCGGCTGGGCTTCTTTCGGGTTGCGCGGGGGGCTGCTGACCTCGGCCGCGACGACACGTTTTGCGGCGGTGCTGGCCCCGACGATTGAACTTGTGGCCGGGTTGTTAATTGTTGTCGTCGCGACGGGTTTGCTGTTGCGCGCAATCTGAATTGCAGAACGCTGCAGGTCAGTCGAATACCGGTTCCGGATATCCTACGCGCGCCAGATACAGCCCCTGCGGTGGGCAGACCGGCCCGCAGGCGGCGCGGTCAGCAGCTTCAAGCGCGTCGCGGACATCTTCGGGTGACCACGCGCCCGCGCCGACACGCTCCAGCGTACCGACGAAACTGCGCACCTGATTGTGCAGGAACGACCGGGCACGCACGTGAAAATGCACCTCGGGGCCGGAGAACCCGTTGACCTGCTCGACCCGCAATTCGTCCAGAGTCTTTACCGGGCTGGCCGCCTGACAGATTGATGACCGGAAGGTCGTGAAATCGTGACGTCCGATCAGCATATCGGCCCCGGCCTGCATCGCGTCAGCGTCCAGTGGGTGGCTGACCTGCCAGACCTGCCCCTTGTCATGCGTCGCGGGTGCGCGGCGGATCAGGATCCGGAACAGATATTGCCGCTCAAGTGCTGAAAACCGCGCGTGCCAGTCGTCATCGACCCGCGCCGCCTTGAGGATCGCCACCGGCTGCGGTTTGAGGTGATAGTTCAGCGCCTCTGACAAACGAAACGGGTCCCAGTCCTTGGTCAGGTCGCAATGCGCCACCTGTCCCAACGCGTGAACACCGGCGTCCGTGCGCCCCGCCGCCGCTATGGTGTGTGACCCCGGTTCGATCCGGGACAGTGCCTGTTCGATTGCACCCTGCACCGACGGCAGTTCCTTTTGCCGCTGCCACCCGGCGAACGGTTCCCCCTGATATTCGACTTTCAAAGCAAATCTTGGCATGGCGTGCTGGTATCCTGCGCCGCGCCAACGGGCAAGGCCGGGTTGCGCCAAAAGCTCTGGCAACGCGGGCTCGTGCTACCTATCTTGGTTGAAACGAAAAAAGCGGGGCGGCAGTTTGGTCATCTCTTCACTGGCAGACAGTCTTGTGCGCGGCGTCGAAACCGTGGGCGACCGGGTGTCCGAGACGTTTTTCGAGCCGGTGATCCGGTTGGGCGTCACTGGTTTGGCGCGATCCGGCAAGACAGTATTCATCACATCGCTGGTGGCCAATCTGCTGGATCGCGGACGCATGCCCGGCCTTGTCGCGCAACAGGAGGGGCGGATCGTAGCCGCCTATCTGCAGCCTCAGCCTGACGATACTGTGCCACGTTTTGACTATGAGGCTCATCTTGGCGCGTTAACGGGGCCGTCGCCGCACTGGCCTGACAGTACGCGCGCGGTATCAGAGTTGCGCCTGTCGCTCAGGGTGCAGCCGGCGGGTTTGCTCTCGGGCCTGCAGGGACCACGTACGGTTCATCTGGATATCGTGGATTACCCCGGTGAATGGCTGCTGGATCTGGCCCTGCTGGACAAATCCTACGCGGAATGGGCTCAGGAAACGCTGTCCCGCATCAGGCCACGCGCTGAGGCCAGCGAATATCTGGCTGAGGCGGGCAAAGCCGATCCGGCAGGGTCGCACGACGAAACCACCGCGCAAGGGCTGGCGCGGACATTCACCGCCTATCTGAATTCTGCACGCGAAGCTGGATTTTACGATTGTACTCCCGGCCGGTTCTTGCTGCCGGGTGATCTGGCAGGTTCACCGGTTCTGACATTCGCGCCGCTGCCGGTTAGTGGTCCCGCGCGGCGCCGGACCCTGCACCGGGAAATGGAGCGCCGTTACGAGGCCTACAAGGCGCAGGTCGTCAAGCCCTTCTTCCGTGATCATTTCGCCCGTATTGACCGGCAGGTTGTTCTGGTGGATGCGCTGGGTGCGATCCACAAGGGGCCGCAGGCGGTCGAGGATATGCGACGCGCGATGGCCGATATCTTGTCTGCCTTTCGCCCCGGGCGCAACGCATGGCTCAGCCAACTTTTGCTGGGGAAAAGGGTTGAACGCATCCTGTTCGCCGCCACCAAGGCCGATCATCTGCACCATCTGCAACATGCGCGCCTGACCGCGATCATGGAGGCATTGACGCGCGAGGCACGAGACCGGGCGAATTTTGCAGGGGCCGAAACATCCGCCCTGTCATTGGCGTCGCTGCGGGCGACGACCGAAGAGATGCGCGCCCATAACGGCGCCGAGTTACCTTGTGTGCGGGGAACCCTGCTGGAAACCGGCAAACAGGCCGCCTTTTATCCCGGAGACCTGCCCGAAGATCCCGCGCATTTGCTGTCCCCCGCACGCGACGGAGCCGAGACATGGCTGGGTGAGGATTATGGGTTCATGGATTTTGCACCTGCGCCGCTGACTCTGCGACCCGGAGACGGACCGCCCCATATCCGTCTGGACCGTTCGGCCCAGTTTCTGATCGGAGACCGCTTATGACCGTCACCCTTCGCCCTGCGCGCAGTCTGGATGCGGGTCAGACCGGAGACATCCTGCATGGCTTCGCCCGCGAGAATGCGTGGATGCCCGAACTCCATTCGCTGGCCGAGACGATTTCCTTTTGCGGTACGATGATTGACCGGGGCTGGGTCACGGTGGCTGAAACAGGTGGGGGAATTGCGGGATTTCTGGCGATGGACAGGGACGAAATTCACTCGCTCTACCTTAGGCCCTCTGCGCGGGGGAAGGGGATAGGACAGCAGTTGCTGGAGCGGGCGAAATCGCAAAGCCCAAACCTTTCTCTCTTTGCATTTGAGGCCAATCTTGGCGCGCGCCGGTTTTACGAGCGCAATGGATTTGTCGAGGCTGCGCGCAGAGATGGTTCGGACAACGATGAATGCCTGCCTGACATAAAATATGTCTGGCGGCTTGAGAGGATCGCAAATGGCTAAGGGCCCCGTTCTGATCGATCTTGAAGACGACGCAACGCCTGTTCAGGACGTGTCCGAAGCACCCCCGGTGCCTGATGTCGCGCCACCAAGAGGTGAGGCGATGCAGGCCGCGGCCCGGTTTGCAGCCCGCAAGCCATCGGCACTGTCCAGATGGTTCTGGGGGCTGGCCTTGGCGGTGGTTGGAGCGGTGGTTTCCGTTGCCGCATGGGATTTTGCGACATCATTGTTGTTGCGCGCACCGATATTGGGTTGGGCCGTTACCGGGTTAATCGCGGCTTTTGTCCTGGTTGCCCTGATTGTCGCCATCCGGGAACTGGCGGCCATTGGTCGGCTGTCGCGTGTGGATGGCCTGCGCCGGGCGGCGGACGCAGCGCTGGCCGAAGAAGATCTGGCGCAGGCGCGGGATGTAACCAGCCGCCTGATCGCTTTCTACAAGGGACGTGAGGAAACACGTTGGGGCCGGGAGCGGCTGGCTGAGCGTGCGTCGGAGCAGTTTGACGCTACTTCGCTGTTGTCTCTGGCCGAGGACGAACTGCTCGCCCCCCTTGATGCCGCCGCCAGCCGCGAGGTTGAGGCTGCGGCACGGCAGGTTGCAACGGTGACGGCGTTAGTTCCATTGGCTCTGGCGGATGTGGTCACCGCGCTGGCCGCGTCGCTCAGGATGATACGGCGGATCGCTGAAATTTATGGCGGGCGTGCCGGGTTCCTAGGCAGCTGGCGTCTGACCCGTGCGGTCTTTGTTCATCTTGTGGCAACCGGCGCCGTGGCGGTGGGAGATGATCTGCTTGAGCCTGTGTTGGGGGGATCCATCCTCAGCAAGTTGTCACGCAGGTTTGGTGAAGGTCTGGTGAACGGCGCCCTCAGTGCCCGCGTTGGTGTTGCTGCGATGGAAGTATGCCGTCCGATGCCATTCTCGGCACGACACAAGCCATCGACGCGGGGTATGGTAAAACGTGCGCTAAGCGGGCTTTTCAGCAAGGATTGATCTGACGCAACGCCAAAGGCCCGCCCATACCCGATATTGACGGGAACAGGGGGAGCCAGCCATGACCGACCACGGGCACAGCCAGCAGGAGATTTCAGACAGGATCAACGCTCCGCCGGGGCGAGGGGTACTGCGAGACGTGGTTTATGGTGGCATTGACGGATCGGTGACCACCTTTGCCATTGTCGCAGGGGTTGCGGGGGCAGGGCTATCGCCGTTTGTCATTGTCGCGCTTGGTCTGGCAAATGTTCTGGCCGACGGGTTTTCCATGGCGGCGGGAAACTATTCGGGCACCAAGGCCGAACTGGACAATATTCGCCGTATCCGGGCGATTGAAGAACGCCACATCTCACTCTACCCCGAAGGCGAGCGTAATGAGGTACGCGAGATTCTGGCCCAAAAGGGTCTTTCAGGACCGGTGCTGGAGGATGCGACAACCGCGATAACCAGGGATCGCGAGAACTGGATCAGCCTCATGATCGAAGGGGAATACGGGCTGGGCAGTGTGGATCCGCATCCTATCAAGGCTGCGCTGGCCACATTTCTGGCATTCCTAGTCGCAGGGATGATCCCATTGCTGCCGTTTCTTCTTGGTATGGAGCAGGCCTTTGCGCTGTCGGCATGGACGACGATGGGCGTTTTCTTTGCCATCGGCGCCTTCAAAAGCCGCTGGTCGCTAGCGCCGTGGTGGCGATCGGGGTTTGAAACGTTCCTGATCGGCGGGTTTGCGGCATCCATCGCCTATCTGGTTGGAACGCTGTTTCATCCCTGACAAGGTATTGATGTCGCAGGGGTAAGCTATGCTCTGGTAAGTATCGGTTCGAGGTCTAATGATGCGCGAGCAGGAAAATGGATGCGCATCTTGGACGATACATTGATCAAAAGGCATGTACTGGTTCTGGGGGCTTACGGGTTCATCGGAAGCGCGGTCGTTCGAACTCTGCAGGGGAATGGCCATGCCGTCAGGGGCATGGTGCGAAATGTGCGGACAGGTGCAAGGGTCCTGCCGGGGGTAGATGTAGTTCAGGGGGATTTGAGGTCTCTTACCCGTCCACAGGATTGGGAAGAGGCGCTTGAAGGTATCGACGTCGTCGTGAACTGCGCGGGAGCTTTGCAGGACGGTCCCGAGGACAATCTTGAGGCCGTGCATCACCTGTCGATTGCCGCGATGGGGCAGGCTTGTACGGATAGGGGAATTGCGGTGGTGCAGGTATCGGCCATTGGTGCCGTACCTGATGCTGACACGGCATTCATGCAAACAAAAGCCGCCGGAGACGCGGCGCTGACCAGATGCGGCGCTTCCCTATGGGTTCTGAGACCCGGGCTTGTCATCGGTCAGAGCGATTATGGCGGCACGGCGATGCTGCGAATGATCGCGGCGGTCCCGCTGTTTCAACCACTCGCCTTTGCCGATACTCCTATTCAGTCTGTCGGTATGAACGATCTTTGCAACGTCATCTCTGCTGCTGTGTTCGATAATCTCCCGCAAGGATCTTATGATCTGGTCGAAGACAAGGCGCACTCGTTGGCAGAGGTCGTCGCGCAAACCCGGAACTGGCTTGGATTCTCACCGGCGCGTATCACGTTCAGCATGCCACATTGGATCGTTCGGCTGATTGCAGCCGCGGCTGATTTTCTGGGGAAGCTTGGTTGGCGATCCCCGTTGCGCAGCACGTCCCAGAAGGTGATGAAAAAAGGCATTCTGGGTGACCCCGAACCATACCGTTCGGTTGCTGGTCACGGACTGTCTGCACTGCCCGAAATCTATGCCGGTTTCGCATGTGGTCGCGAGTACAGGCTTGCGGCACGGATGTCTCTGTTCATGCCTTTCGTTGTCGGAGTACTCAGCCTTTTCTGGGTGCTGTCCGGTGTCGTGGGCCTTATCAGCCTCTCGGCGGCCAAAGAGGTATTGACCGCATCGGGCTGGCCGGCCGCTGCGGCGGCTGCAAGTGTCGCCTTCTGGTCGCTGGTCGACGTGGCCTTGGGGTTAGCTATTTTGTGGCGACCCTGGGCTGCACGTGTCTGTCTTTTTCAGGCAATGGTCGCCGGGTTCTATCTGATCGCCGCGACTTGTATTGCCCCTGAACTGTGGGCCGATCCGTTGGGGCCGCTGGTCAAGGTTCTGCCAGCCATGGTCCTGTCCTTGTTGGCCCGTCAAATGCTGGAGAGCCGATGATCGATCCTGACCTTCTGTTGCGCTGGTTGCATGTGATTGGTGCTTGCGTGCTTTTGGGCACCGGAGCGGGAATAGCCTTTTTCATGCTGATGGCACATCGAAGCAACGATGCGAGGGTTATCGCCCATACTGCCGGAACAGTGGTCGTGGCCGACCTGGTGTTTACAACGGCCGCAGTCGTTCTGCAGCCTGTTACCGGTGCTCTTTTGGCCTGGCGATTGGGCTGGAACCTGACCGAAGGCTGGCTCGCGCTCTCGCTGGTTCTGTATGTCGTTACTGGTGCTTTCTGGCTGCCCGTGGTCTGGATACAGCTGAGAATGCGCGATCTGGCGAAGCGCGCCGTAGAGGGGGTGACGGAACTGCCGGGCGCATATTATCGCCTGTTCCGTATCTGGTTTGCCTGCGGGTTTCCGGCATTCTTTTCCGTTCTGGCGATCATTTGGCTAATGCTCGCGCGCCCGGAAATACCTTTCCTGGATTAGGATCGAATACCCTGCAGGATAGCAACATATTGATATCATCAGGATATCCGGATTGTCACACGGCTGCAGGCCAGAGTACCTTGTGCCGATACCACCCGGAGGTTTGTTTTGGAGTCACTGCTTGTCCTTGTCGGCCTGATTGTTCTGGCCATTCCGGTAACCATAGTTGTTCTCCTGATCGGACAGGCACGCCTTCGCAAGCGGGTGGAGGAGCTGGAGCGCCAGATCGCTGCGTCGCGGGCTGCCGCAATTGTCGGCCCGCCAGAGAAAGAGAAACGCCCAACGGCGCCATTGCCGGAACCCGAAAAAGAAAAATCCTCTTCCGGGCCATGGGCACCTCAAAAGGCGTCAAAGCCGAGACCACCTGCTGAGGTTGAAACGCTGGGTCCGGAGATCGAACCATCAGACGAGGCAACACCCAAGGCGGTGGTTTTTCGGCATGACCGGTTCGAGGCATTTGGTGCTTGGTTGCGCGAAAACTGGTTCTACGCGGTCTCTGCGCTGTCATTGGCGTTGGCGGGTATTTTCCTTGTCCAGTACGGCGTTGAAAACGGTCTTTTGCCCCCAACTGCCAGAGTTGCCGCCGCCCTGATCTTTGGCGCTGCTTTGATTTGTGCAGGCGAGTTTGTGCGGCGCAGATATGGTGACGACGAAAAATCGGCCACGGCCTATTTGCCATCGGTTTTTTCGGGTGCGGGCCTTGTCACGTTGTTTGGCGGCGTTCTGGCGGCGCGGCAGCTTTATGGCCTGATCGGACCCGAAACGGCCCTGATTGGTTTGACCCTAATCGCCCTTGCCGGTCTGGTGCTGGGCTGGTTTCATGGTCCGCTTTTGGCTGCTGTGGGGCTGATCGGCGCCTTTTCCGCGCCGTTTCTGGTGGGCGGCGCGTCAGACGATCCGTCGTGGCTTTATGGTTATTTCTTTGTCATCTCCGTTTTGGGTTTGGGCATAGACACCGTGCGGCGCTGGGCGTGGATATCGGTTCTGGCGCTGCTTGGGGCTTATGCGTCCGCATTGTTGCTTGTTCTTGCCTCGCCGCTGACCGAATGGGCGTATCTGCTGTTTGCCACAGCACTTGCGCTGGCCGCTATCGTGATCCCCGTACGCCGTCTTTGGCCCGATCATTCCGGCCCGATGATCAGTGAAATTCTGGTTCGAAAAAAAGGCGATGTCTGGCCCGAGTTTCCAACGCGGTTGGCCTTTGGTGCCGTTGCAACATCCTCGGCCATATTGACGTTGCACTGGGCCGACAAGAACAGCGAATTCTGGCTTGCGATTATTCTGCTGTCCGGCCTGACATTGGCGCTGATGACATGGGCACGGGATGCGCGTGCTCTGCAGGACGCGACCTTATTTCCGGCGGCAGGTCTGATCTGGTTCGTTCTGGTGCATGGATTGGACGGCGGCGCAGTAAGCCGGGCATTTGCCGCCACCTATCTGGAAACCGCCGAGGCCGATTTTCCCATGTCAGTAACAATTCTGGTTGTACTGGCAGGGCTGATATCGATCGTTTCGGCGTGGCGATCATTCCGGGCCGGGCGCACAGCCGTTATCTGGGCCGGAGCAGCGGCGCTTTTCGCGCCGGTGATGGCTGTCGCGCTTGAGATTGGGTGGCGCCCCGCAGACGTGATCGGCGCCTACCCTTGGGCACTGCACGCCGTGGCATTGGGTGCGTTGATGGTGGTGATAGCCGAGCGGTTTGCGCGCGTGGACGGCGATAATCGGATGCGACCGGCGCTGGCGACATTGTCGACCCTGTCCTGCCTGACCTTTGCCTGCGTCATCGTGTTGAGTTCAGCTGCGTTGACCATCGCCTTTGTGACGGCCATCGTCGCTGCTGCTGCGCTGGACCGCAGGTTTAACCTGCCGCCGATGAGTTGGTTTATCTGGGCTGGCGTCGTGACGGTCGGCGTTCGTCTGGTTCTGGACCCCGGTCTCGACTGGGCCAATACGGTTCCGGTGCATGAGATGACGTTGGTGTATGGGGCCGCTCTGATCGGGTTCCTGATTGCCTATTGGTTGCTGAAACCTTTGACCCGCCCTGTCGCGGCGCTGATGCTGGAAAGTGCCGCGTGGTCAACAGCAGGTATCCTGCTGACCCTGCTGTTGCTGCGCTGGCTGGAAAGCTTCGGGGAAGGTGGCGCAAGGGACAGCCATTGGGGGCTGGGATTGCTAGCAGTTATCTGGTTGTTGCTTGCGTTTACGCAGCTTCAGCGTTTGGAAATCGAAGGCAAGCTGCGGATTTTCCGGGCGCTGTTGGGCGGGGTTTTCGCACTCCATGGCATCGCATTGCTGGGGGAGGCGCTGGTTGACGCCAACCCATTGACGCGCCCGGGTGCCGAACCGGTGCTTGGCCTGCCAATTCTGAACACGCTGGCAGTGGCCTATCTTTTGCCCGCTCTGGTCATCGGTTTTTCCGCGTGGCGGATTTCGTTCACGCCCGATTGGCTGAGAAAGCTCTGCTACGTTACTGGCGCTGGACTGGCGGCGTTCTGGCTTGGCCTTGCGATCCGCCATGTCTGGCAGGGTGCAGAAGGAATGTACGAAGGTAACGGCGTCACCCAGCCCGAACTTTATACATACACGCTGGCACTACTGATAATTGGCGCGGTTCTGTTTTATCAGTCGCTTGCCCGCCAGTCGGACCTGATGCGTAAGGCCGGGCTGGCTGTGATCGGTCTGGCCGTGGCCAAGGTGTTTCTGATCGATATCGCTGGCTTGGGCGGTTTGATCCGCGTCTTTTCTCTGCTTGCGCTGGGCCTCGCACTGGCGGGTCTGGCGTGGCTGAACCGGTGGGCCAAATTGCGCCAATCACCGCAGGGGGCGGAACCTCTGGACCATTGAGGGCGGTCGTCCTATAAGCGCGGCCATGCATGACCGTCTGGCCATCATTATTCGAATTATATCCCCGGCGCTCTGACTACGCGAGACGCCGGGCAAAGGTGCTTGAGATTTCGCACTGACCGCTTCGATCCATACACGACCAGATCATCCAAGGGACGCCCCCCATGTGCGCCGACACACCCCAAACACCTGACTACAAAGACACTCTGAACCTGCCCAAAACCGAATTCCCGATGCGCGCTGGCCTGCCCAAGCGCGAACCCAACTGGCTGGAGCGGTGGGAGACCATCGGGGTCTATGACCGCCTGCGCGAGAAAGAGGGCCGCAAGCCCTTTACCCTGCATGACGGCCCTCCATACGCCAACGGTCACCTGCATATCGGCCACGCCCTGAACAAAACCATCAAGGACATGATCGTGCGGTCCCATCAGATGATGGGCTTTGACGCGCGCTATGTGCCCGGCTGGGACTGCCACGGCCTGCCGATCGAATGGAAGATCGAGGAACAGTACCGCAAGAAGGGCAAGAACAAGGACGAGGTGAACGTCGTCGATTTCCGTCAGGAATGCCGCAAGTTCGCCGAGGGTTGGATCGACATCCAGCGCGAAGAGTTCAAGCGTCTGGGCATCACCGGCAACTGGGCCGACCCCTACATCACCATGGACTATCACGCCGAGGCAGTGATCGCGGACGAGTTCATGAAGTTCCTGATGAACGGCACGCTTTATCAGGGGTCCAAACCTGTAATGTGGTCGCCCATCGAAAAGACCGCTCTGGCCGAGGCCGAGGTCGAGTACCACGACAAGGAAAGCTTCACCATCTGGGTGAAGTTCAAAGTCGTGAACGCTGGCGATCTGGATGATGCCTATGTGGTGATCTGGACGACGACCCCTTGGACCATGCCGTCGAACAAGGCGGTCGTTTATGGCACGGATATCTCCTACGGTCTGTACGAGGTCGTTGGTACGCCCGACGAATGCTGGGCCTCGGTAGGCGACAAATTTCTGTTGGCTGACAATCTGGCCGCCGACGTGCTGGGCCGCGCGCGCCTGAACGACGACCAGTGGACCCGCGTCCGCGATGTGACCACGGACGAGCTGGCAGGTGTTCAACTGACCCACCCGCTGGCCGGGGCCGAAGGCGGCAAAGGTGAGTGGGACGACATCCGCGATTTCCGCGCGGCTGAGTTCGTGACCGACACCGAAGGGACTGGATTTGTTCACTGTGCGCCTTCGCACGGTATGGAGGAATTCGAACTCTACCGCGATCTGGGCATGCTCGAGCAGGTCATCACCTACAACGTGATGGACGATGGCAGCTTCCGCGCCGATCTGCCGTTCTTTGGCGGTAAATACATCCTGTCCCGCAAGGGTGGCGAAGGTGACGCGAACAAAGCCGTCATCGACAAGCTGGTCGAAGTTGGCGGGCTGCTGGCGCGTGGCAAGATCAAGCACAGCTATCCGCATTCGTGGCGCTCAAAAGCGCCGATCATCTATCGCAACACGCCGCAGTGGTTCGCGTCCGTTGATCGCAAGCTGGACGATGGCATGGGTGAGATGGGCGATACCATCCGCGAACGTGCGCTTCGGTCTATCGACGAATTGGTAAAATGGACGCCGCAGACCGGTCGTAACCGTCTGTATTCCATGATCGAAGCGCGCCCGGACTGGGTTCTGTCGCGCCAGCGTGCGTGGGGCGTGCCGCTGACCTGCTTCACCAAAAAGGGTGCTCTGCCCACTGATGCGGATTATCTGCTGCGCAACGCAGACCTGAACGCCCGCATCAAGGCCGCGTTCGAAAAGGACGGTGCGGATATCTGGTACACCGATGGTTTCAAGGCTCAGGTGCTGGATGGCATCGCCAACCCCGACGACTACGATCAGGTGTTCGATGTGTTGGACGTATGGTTCGACTCGGGTTCGACCCACGCTTTCGTTCTGCGCGACCGCGAGGACGGCACCGAAGACGGTATCGCCGATGTCTACATGGAAGGCACCGACCAACACCGCGGGTGGTTCCATTCGTCGATGCTGCAGGCTTGCGGCACCAAGGGCCGTGCACCCTATCGCAATGTGGTGACCCACGGCTTTACGCTGGACGCGAAGGGCAACAAGATGTCCAAATCGCTGGGCAACACCATTGTGCCGGATGAGGTCGTGAAACAGTACGGCGCTGATATCCTGCGCCTGTGGGTGGCGCAGACTGACTATACCGCCGATCAGCGGATCGGACCGGAGATCCTGAAAGGTACCGCCGACAGCTATCGCCGCCTGCGCAACACAATGCGGTTCATGTTGGGCTCGCTGGCCGATTTCACTGAGGCTGACAGAATCGACCCGGCCGAAATGCCGCGTTTGGAACGTTGGGTGCTGAGCCGTCTGGCCGATCTGGATGAACAGGTGCGCAAAGGCTATGCCGAGTTCGACTTTCAGGGCGTGTTTAGTGCGGTGTTTACCTTTGCCACGGTCGATCTGTCGTCCTTCTACTTCGATATCCGCAAGGACGCTTTGTATTGCGACGGCGACAGCGTGCGACGCCGTGCGGCGCGCACTGTGCTGGATATCCTGTTCCATCGCCTGACCACATGGCTGGCCCCGGTGCTGGTCTTCACCATGGAAGAGGTCTGGCTGGAACGCTTCCCGGGTGATGACAGCTCGGTCCATCTGGTCGATTTCCCGGATACGCCCGCCGATTGGCGTCACACCGAACTTGAGGCCGGTATTGCCAAGGTGCGCCGTGTCCGCCGCGCCGTAACCGCCGCATTGGAGGTTCAGCGTCAGGACAAGGTGATCGGTTCCAGCCTTGAGGCGGCGCCGATTGTGTATGTCGAAGATGAGGAAACGCGCGATCTGCTGTCCACATTTGATGTGGACGACATGTGTATCACGTCGGGCCTGACGGTGACCGGCGATCCGGCCCCGGCCGAGGCCTTCCGTGTTCCCGAAATCGAAGGTGTGGGCGTTGTGTTTGAAAAAGCCGAAGGCGCGAAATGCCAGCGTTGCTGGAAAATCCTGCCGGATGTCGGCCGACACGCACACCCCGATGTTTGCGGTCGCTGCGACGAAGCATTGAGCTGATCGCAAATCGCATTGTGATTCAAACCCCCGTTGCCATGTCGCAGCGGGGGTTTTTCTTTGCCCGCTTGCACTGTTTCAGCTGATCTGCCAGCCTGCGTTCATGCCTATGATCGCCGTTGAAACTCAGTTTGGATGTCTTGGGGTCGAAGAGGCCGATGGCGCGATTGTCCGTTTGGTCTGGAACGGCGCGGACGATGAACCTGATACCCCTTTGCTGAAAGAAGCCGCAGGGCAACTGAAAGCGTATGATGAGGGGCGGCTGGAGCAGTTTGATCTGCCTTATCGGGTCGCTGGTTCGGATTTCCAGCGTCAGGTGTGCGACCTGATGTACGCAATCCCCTTTGGCCATACCCGAACCTACGGGGATATCGCGAAAGAGCTGGGGCAACCGGCACAACCGGTTGGTCAGGCCTGTGGCGCAAATCCAATTCCGGTCATTATTCCATGCCACCGCGTGCTGGCGGCAAACGGGCTTGGTGGGTTCTCGGGGCAGGGTGGGATCGAAACCAAAGTCGAGCTGCTAAAGCACGAGCGGGCTGCGGGCTTGCTGATCTGATAGACCGAAACATGTTGCATTCCCACCGTTTGCGACACAACCTGTTCAAAAGATCGAATATGAAGGACCGCATTTCATGACTGCCGAGCAAGATCGCGCTGGACAAAAGAAAGCTATCATTGATCGCCTGATGTCGCTTGAGGAGCAGGAATTGGCAACGGCTCAGGCACATTATGATGCGTTCATGAAGGAATCCCAACTGGACGACCGGGAAGGTCACGACAAGGATGATATCGCCGCATCTCGCGAGAATGCTGATTTGGCGGCGGCCTTTGACGCCCCGGTACAGGCGCATCACGCCAAAATAGATGTTATCGAAAACACTGATTTCGGACTAACCGACACAGTAAGTCCAGGCGCTGTCATCAAGTTCAATAATCGTCGATTTGTTGTTTGTGTCTCAACGACCAGATTCGAAGTGGACGGCAAGACCTATATGGGTATTTCAACCCAAAGCCCGATCTACCTGGTCATGGCCGGGCTGCAGAAGGGTGATGTATTCACCCACAACGGCACCGAGTTCGAGGTCGAAGACGTTCTTTAGCGGCTAGGCCTGCGTATCAACACGCTGAATTAGCGGGCCGGGACTGTGCGTTGCGGAATGACCTGTTGTGCGATGCCTGCGGAAACCAGATAGAGGCTGGTGATTACCAAACCCCAATGCGCCCAGCTTTGCGGATGGAAATCGACCCATGCCGCCCAGCCTGCGAAAAAGGTCCATGCAAAAGCCATCGGCAGCGACAGGGCGCGCCAGCGCTCCGTCCGCACCGGGTGAATGAACTTGAGCGGCAGGAACATTGCAACCGCCAGCAGTGTGACCAAAGCCAGAATGACCCAGAAATTCGGTTCCAGTGCAAAGATCACGATAACGAACATATTCCAGCACCCGGGGAACCCGGAGAAGGAATTGTCTTTTGTTTTCATGCGTGTATCTGCGAAATACATCGCGCTGGCGAAGGTGATCAAAATGATGGCGAACCACCCTGTCCAGCCGTCCATCAACCCTGACTTGAACAGGGCAAAGGCGGGGATGAACACATAGGTCAGGTAGTCGATGATCAGGTCCAGCAGCACGCCATCGAATTCCGGTGCGTTCTTTTTGACGTGATAGTGGCGGGCCAGTGGGCCGTCGATACCGTCCACAATGAAGGAAACGACAAGCCACAGATACATCAGGCTCCATTTCTCTTCGACAGCTGCCAGCATGGCCAACATGGCAAATACGGCACCGGTTGCAGTGAAAAGGTGAACAAAGAGAGCTTTAAATCTGGAGGTCATGGCCGTTTCATGAACCATGCTCAACCGAGATGCAAAGCAAAAAGCCCGGCTTTTGCGGCGGGGGCATCGAAATATCGGTTTTTGTAGGATTTTCAGACTGAAACATGACCCGACGGCGACAGGTCTGCCGATCTACGCCTTTGGATGCGCGCGGTTATACACTTCCATCAGACGCGCGGTATCGACTGCGGTATAGGCCTGAGTTGTCGACAGTGAGGCGTGTCCCAGCAACTCCTGTATCGCTCGCAAGTCACCACCTGCCGACAACAGGTGTGTCGCAAAGCTGTGCCGCATGGCATGGGGTGTCGCGGTCGCGGGCAACCCAAGCTGCATGCGGGCTTTGGCCATGACCGACTGGATCGCCTTTGGGTTCAGCGCACCGCCGCGTACGCCCCGGAAAAGCGGCAACTGCGGAGCCATGGGATGAGGGCAAAGCCGCAGGTAGGTATCCACTGCATCCCGCGCTGCCGGTAGCACCGGAACGACCCTTTCCTTACCGCCTTTGCCAACGATTCTGAGTGTGGCGGGCAGCGGCGCATCGCGTCCGGCCAGCGAAAGTGCTTCGGAAATGCGCAGCCCGCAACCATAGAGCAAGGTGACGACCGCGACGTCCCGCGCCGCCACCCAATCCGAAGCGGATTGCATTTCGATCGTTTCGATCATTGTCTGCGCCGCGTCCTCGGCCAGAGGGCGGGGGAGCTTCTTCGTGAATTTCGGGGATCGGGTGGACAGAACGGCGGTTGGTTCGAACCCTTCGCGTTCGGACAGCCACCTGTAGAAACTTTTGACGGCCGAAAGTTTGCGTGCAAGCGACCGGGCGCCGACCCCCGATCCGCGTTGCTGCGCCATCCAGGCGCGCATGTCGGATACGGTAACCGTTTCAAGCGCACCAAGACCTTCGCGCGCGCCTTTGTGCAGCGTCAGGAAAGACAGAAACTCAGCGACGTCGCCACGATATGCGCTTTGTGTATTCTCAGACCGGCCCGAAAGTGCCCCAAGGCCGTCCAGCCACCGTTCAAGTGCGTCACGGCAGGCTGGTGAGATCAGGCTCATGACAGCCAGTGGCGCATCGATCGTTCAAAGACACCTGCAAAAAATGACAGAAGGTCAGTTCCGAGTTGTGGTGTAAAGTGCCCCGGATCACGCGAGCCCATGGCGATCATGCCGGGCAGCCGACCCTTGCCGAGGTCAAGTTTGAGGCAAGCTTCGGAGCGCAGTTGCTGCGACAGGCCGCCATAGACTTTTTGTGTAGCCCGCTGGATTTCGCGCAACGTGACTTGCCGCGCCGGGCGACCGCGGTCGTAGGTCAGATAACTGTCGATAAAACCGGGTTCGGCCACCGTCAGCACACCGTCCAGCGTGTTGATGGAGGGATCTTCGTGTTCAAGCGTGGTTTCAAGAACCAGAGTGATCCGGTCCACGCGCAGGATTTCGGCCACATCGGTGCCAAGTGCGCGCAAAAAATCCTCGAACTGCATCGGTTCGAGCAGGCGGAGAATGGCCCGGTGAACCTGATTGGTTCCTGCCAGATTTTCGTAAGCCGCGGCGATCACTGAACGATGCGTGTCTTCAAGCCGGTCCAGCCGTGTTTCCAGCCTTTCCATGGCGATGCCGCGCAAATCGATGATGTTTTCGCCCATCGCCCGCTCATTGGCGGCGACAAGCGCCTGCATCAGATCCTTGTCGTCCAGAATCGCATCCGGCTTGGCCAGAATAGCGGCGCGCAGATCGTCTTTGAGTGTCGGGCTACTGCTCATGTTGTGTCCGATTTTGTTGTTGCGGCAACTTATAGCATGAGTTGGCCGCTTTGACTCGGTAAAATTTTCCGTACTTCGTGGTATTGGTTGGCCATTGCAATCAGAACACAAAAGCTCCCGCCTGCTTGGCCCGATCAGAGATCAGGCAAGGCAGTTGGGCCGGGCGCGGTACCTGACGGCACCGCGCGGTTGCTCTGAATATCAGAGGATTTTCTGACCTGTCTTGGCCCAGTCAGCCAGAAAAGTTTCCAGACCCTTGTCGGTCAGGGGATGATCAGCCAGCTTCTTGATTACGGCGGGCGGCGCCGTGATCACGTCGGCGCCGATGCGGGCACTGTCGGTTACGTGGTTCACCGTGCGGATCGAAGCAGCGAGGATTTCGGTTTCATACCCGTAATTGTCATAGACCTGACGGATATCGGCGATCAGGTCCATTCCATCGAGATTGATGTCGTCCAGACGACCAATGAAGGGCGAAATGAAGGTTGCGCCAGCCTTGGCCGCCAGAATCGCCTGATTGGTCGAGAAACACAGGGTCACGTTGACCATCTGACCTTCGTCGGTCAGCGTCTTGCACGCTTTCAGGCCGGCCCATGTCAGCGGCACCTTGACAGCGATATTGGGGGCGATCTTTGCCAGTTTACGGCCTTCGGCAATCATGTCCTCGGCTTCGATTGCGACCACTTCGGCCGAGACCGGCCCGTCGACCAGATCACAGATTTCCTTGGTCACTTCCAGAATGTCGCGACCCGATTTCAGGATTAGCGAAGGGTTGGTGGTAACACCGTCCACCATGCCCAGATCGTTGAGCTCGGCAATGGCGTCGATCTCGGCTGTGTCTACGAAGAATTTCATGAGGGCAGTCCTTTGATGGGTTGGCCTTGGTTGCGGATGCCTTTACCTCAAAGAAACACCTGCCGAAACCCCTGCCAAGGAAAGGCGCGCATTGAGCAGTCAGGAGTATTTCGACCAAGGCGAACTGGTGGCGGTCCTGACCACCCAGCCGCTGGACCGGACGCTGGACTACAAAGCGCCCGAGGGCGGGTGCTTTCTGGGTGCCTTTGTCGAGGTCCCCTTGGGGCCGCGAAAGGTGTTGGGCGTGGTCTGGGGGCCAGGGCAGGGGGGCTTTGACCTCAGCAAGGCCCGGTCGGTGATCCGGGTGCTTGTGGTTGCACCGATGCGCGAAGAGATGCGCGTGTTTCTGGGCAAGGTGGCCGACTACACGCTGACACCGATGCCCGCGATGCTGCGGCTGGCGACCCGCGCGCCGGGATTGGGCGACCCACCATCGATGCGCAAGATATATCGGTTGGGTAAGGGTGAACCTGACCGGATGACCGACGCACGGACCCGCGTGTTGGAGGTCTTGCGCGACTATGGCGGGCTTGCCTTTACGCTGAAGGAACTGGCCGAGCAGGCAGGGGTGACATCCTCGGTTGTCAAAGGGTTGGTGAAACAAGGCGCAGTAAGGGAAGAGGACAGTCCACGTGATCTGCCTTATCCGCATCTTGATCCGGATTTGCCGGGGAAGGATCTGACCGAGGATCAGGCAGAGGCGGTGGCGCGGCTGCAAGCCGGGCAGCGGACAGGCGATTATGGCACGACCCTGTTGAAAGGCGTCACCGGGTCCGGCAAGACCGAAGTGTATCTGGAAGCCGTGGCCGAGGCGCTGCGAATGGGGCGGCAGGCGCTGGTTCTGTTGCCCGAGATTGCCCTGACCGCCGAGTTCCTGACCCGGGTCGAGGCGCGGTTTGGCGCACGTCCGGCGGAATGGCATTCAGGCGCGACCATGACTGAACGCCGTCGGGTTTGGCGGATGGTCGGTCAGGGAGATGCGCAACTGGTTGTGGGCGCGCGGTCGGCCTTGTTTCTGCCGTTTCGCAATCTGGGTCTGGTCGTTGTCGATGAAGAACACGATACTTCGTACAAACAGGAAGATGGCGTGCATTACAGCGCACGCGATATGGCTGTTCTGCGGTCGGCCATCTGTGGCGCGCGCGTCATTCTGGCCAGCGCGACGCCGTCGCTGGAAAGCTGGGCAAATGCCGAGGCAGGCAAATATGAGCGGCTGGACCTGACCGCGCGCTTTGGAGAGGCAGTACTGCCTGAGATGAAGCCCATCGACATGCGGGCCGAACAGATGCAGCCGGGGACGTGGATTTCTCCGTCTTTGCGGCAGGCCGTGCGGCAACGCATCGAGCGGGGCGAGCAGTCGCTACTGTTCATCAATCGCCGTGGCTATGCGCCGGTGACCCTGTGCCGGGCCTGTGGAGAGCAGATCGCGTGCGATCATTGCGATGCGCGGATGGTCGAGCACCGGTTCCTGAAGCGCCTGATGTGCCACCAATGCGGCGAAACCAAACCGATGCCCGAAGAATGTCCGTCCTGCGGGGTCGAAGGCAAACTGGCACCAGTCGGGCCGGGGATCGAACGGCTGGCTGAAGAGGCTGAGGCGACATTTCCCGAGGCGAAGATCGCCATGCTCAGCTCTGATCTTTTCGGCTCGGCGCGGGCGCTGAAGGCAAAGATCGAAGAGATTGCTCAGGGTGATGCAGATATCGTCATCGGTACGCAGCTGGTGGCCAAAGGGCACAACTTTCCCAAACTGACGCTGGTGGGGGTCATCGACGCCGATCTCAGCCTGCACGGCGCGGACCTGCGCGCGGCCGAGCGGACATTCCAGTTGATGCGACAGGTGGCTGGCCGTGCCGGCCGCGCGGATAAACCGGGTCAGGCGTTGTTGCAGACCTTCCAGCCTGAGCACCCTGTGATCCGGGCGATCCTGTCGGGTGACGAAGAAGGATTCTGGAAGGCCGAAGCCGCTGGGCGTCAGGCGGCGGGTGTTCCTCCCTTTGGCCGTATGGCCGGGATCGTCCTGTCCGGCCCCGAGGTCGGCCCGGTTTTCGACATCGGCAACGCCATGGCGCGCAATGATGCGCCCTTGCGCCAAATCGGCGCGCAGGTTTTCGGCCCGGCCCCGGCGCCGATTGCACGCATCCGGGGGCGGCATAGGGTTCGCCTGCTGGTCAAGGCGCCCAAGGGCGCACCAATTCAGGACGCCATTGCACGCTGGATCGCACCGTTGCGTCTGAAAGGTGACATTCGCCTGACGGTGGATATCGATCCGCAGAGTTTCTACTGACGTCTGCATTCACGCAGGGTGGCTGTGCACGGTGTGCTTCCCCCTCGCCAAAGCCGGAAAATGGGCGTAGACGGAGTCCCATGCTGAAACCCATGCCGCTTTCCGAGGCGCAGAGCCTTCCGTTCTGGCGCCGACCTGTGACGCTCCTGTTCGTGATGGCGCTGACCATGCCCATCGCCTTCAACGCGTGGAGTGCGCTGTTGAACAACTTTGTCATCGAGGTGGCGAGTTTCGATGGCGCGGATATCGGCCTGCTTCACACGGTGCGGGAAATCCCCGGTTTTCTGGCCGTGGGTGTGATTGCGGTGATCATATTCATCCGCGAACAGGTGTTGGCGATGATCTCGCTGATGATGCTGGGGGTGGCCACCGCTGTGACCGCGTGGTTCCCCAGCCTTGGCGGGTTGCTGTTTGTCACGCTCTTCAGCTCAATCGGGTTTCACTATTACGAAACGGTAAACCAGTCTTTGCAGCTGCAATGGCTGCCCAAGGATCGGGCTCCGCAGGTATTGGGCTGGCTGGTGGCCATGGGTTCGGCAGCTACGGCGGTTGTGTATGGCCTGATTGTGCTAACCTGGGATCGTTTCGATCTGTCGTATAACTTCGTGTTCATGGCTGCAGGCGGGGTTACAGTGCTGTTGGCCCTGTTCTGCCTGATCGCCTATCCGCAATTTGATGCGCCCACGCCGCAGACAAAGAAAATCGTGCTGCGCCGCCGCTACTGGCTGTATTACGCACTGCAGTTCATGGCCGGGGCACGGCGGCAGATCTTTGTCGTGTTTGCGGGCTTCATGATGGTCGAGAAATTCGGGTTCGAAGTGCACGAGTTGACCGGCCTTTACCTGATCAACCTGATGATTAACATGATGGCCGCACCGCTGTTGGGCAAAGCGGTTTCGGTGTTCGGTGAACGCCGTACGCTGATCTTTGAATATGCCGGTTTGGCTATCGTCTTTGCAGCTTATGGCGGTATTTACTGGTTTGGCTGGGGCGTGGTTCTGGCGGCGACTTTGTATGTGATCGATCATGTGCTGTTCGCGCTGGCCTTGGCGTTGAAGACCTATTTTCAGAAGATCGCCGATCCGGCTGATATCGCGCCGACGGCTGCAGTCGCGTTCACGATCAACCACATCGCCGCCGTATTCCTGCCTGCCTTGCTGGGTTTGTTATGGGTGGTCTCACCCGGTGCGGTCTTTGCCTTGGCTGCCGCCATGGCGATGGTATCGCTGGCCCTGTCCCTGCTGATCCCGCGCCACCCGGAGCCGGGCAACGAGACCATCCTGTCGAAATACGCCCCGGCGCCTGCGGAATAGGCGGCACGGCTTGACCTCGGTTGCCCATGGCCCTAGGCGCTGTGGCAACTGAGACAGGAGGCCCCCATGCCCACATTCACCGCGCTTACCACTCTGACCGGCAAAAAGGCCGCCGAAGGTCTGGGCGAAGCGATGGAACGTCTGGACCCGGAACCCACCGGCGTTGGCGTGTTCGAGGTCGAAGACGGATCGGGCCTGTGGGAGGTCGGCGGCTATTTCACGGAAGAACCGGATCAAACCGCGCTGGCCGTACTGGCCGCCGCGTTCGAAGCCAAGCCGTTTGTGGTGTCCGAGCTGCCCGAAACGGACTGGGTCGCCCACGTACGCCGAGAGCTGGCCCCGGTCGAGGCCGGGCGGTTCTTTGTCTACGGCAGTCACGACGCCGACAAGCTGCCCGAGGGGCGCATCCCGTTGCTGATCGAGGCTGCGATGGCTTTTGGTACCGGCCACCATGGCACGACACTGGGCTGCCTCAAGGCATTGGACCACCTGCTGAGTGGCGGTTTCACGGCATCCAAAGTGGCCGATATCGGCTGCGGTACCGCCGTTTTGGCAATGGCTGCCGCGCGCGTCTGGGATGGAGATATCATCGCCAGTGACATCGATCAGGTGGCCGTAGACGTTGCCGAGGCAAATTTGCGCGCAAACGGGATGGAAGGGACCGTCCGGTGCATCGAAGCGGCCGGGTTCGATCACCCGGATTTGCAGTCCAATACCCCCTATGACCTGATTTTCGCCAACATTCTGAAAGGGCCTCTGATCGCGCTCGCCCCCGAAATTGCGCAGAACCTGCGCCCCGAAGGATACGCGATCCTTTCGGGAATCCTTAACGAACAGGCGGCTGAAGTCATTTCCGTTTATTCCGAAAATGGCGTCAATCTGGTCGATAAGGGTGAGATTGGTGAGTGGACAACGCTGGTTTTAAGGAAAGAAGGCTTAATTTAGGTCGTTTTGAGGAGCTTTGTGGTTTTTTGCCCCTCTTTTGACGCATTCTCTGTCTACCGTCCTAGATTCGTAGGGGGGCGGTTTTCGGAGGCTGCCATGACAGGGAAACAACTGGAATTCGACCAGCGCGTGAGTCGCCTGGCAAAGAAACATCAAAAGATGAGCCGGGGCTATCGCACCCAGATGCGCCCGGATGGTCTGGTGGTGATGAAACCGCAACGTGTGCGGTCGGCGATCCCGATGCGGTTTCTGGTCTTGTGTGTTTTATGCTTTTTTGCCTTCAAGGCATTTTTGATGGCCAGTCTGGGCACAACATCCTACGAGGCGCGGGTCTCGCGGCTGAATGATGGAACGTCAGTCGAAAAGGCAGGGGCATGGGTGATGCAGACCGAGCCGGTATCGGGCTTTTTGGCGGCCCAGTTGGGCAAAGTTCTGCCCTGAACCTAATAACTGTCCGGAGATAATAAAACACCGCGTGCCGAATAGCCCGCGGTGTTTCAGTAGCCCCTTGTTGCAGGGCAACTTTGTGAGTGGTGCGTTTAGTGGCGGCCTTCGGCCACGATATCAATATCGCCGCGGCACAGGCCGATATCATCCAGTTCGCGGTCAGTCAGACCGTTCAGCGCGTTGCGGGTTACGCGGGCATCGTTCCATTCAACAACGGTGTTTACGACCGATGCAAAAATTGCGCCGATACGGCCAACGAGGCCGAACGAGCCAGTGGTGGTGCGGGTGGTGTCCAGTGCAGCCATATCCTGTTTCCTTCTGGTTTGTGTCAACGTTTCGATCTTGCGATCTGACGGGCATCTAGTGATGTCATTTTTGTTTCACAAGAGATGAAAATGCATGTGTCCTATGCGATTTTTGCAAGGCTCGCCGAGGGTTAAGACCCCTTAATTTATTGGTAAATTGATCTTCATAAACTTGGTCGGATTCAGGATATTCCATGTCGGGAAGTGACCGGTTTTGTCGCGTTGGAACAACCCGTGTCGTTTTTGCCCTCGTGTCAAATTGCTTGGAAAATGTTCATGTTTCGTGCTAGTGCATGAAAAAAGTCACAAAACCCGAGCAGGCCGAGGCAAAAAATGCGGATTCTGGGCATTGATCCGGGGCTGAGAACCCTGGGATGGGGCGTCATCGAATCGCATGGCAGCCGATTGAGTCACGTTGCGAACGGGCTGTGCCACTCGGACGGGGACGATCTGGGCGAGAGGCTGCTGTCGCTGCACAATCAGATTGTCGAAGTGATTGCCGCGCATCAGCCCGATCAGGCCGCCATCGAACAGACCTTCGTGAACAAGGACGGGGCGGGGACGCTCAAGCTGGGTCAGGCCCGGGGTGTTGCTTTGCTGACACTGGCGAAAGCCGGCTTGCCGGTGGGCGAGTATGCTCCGAACCGGGTCAAGAAAACAGTTGTGGGTGTCGGTCACGCCGAAAAGGAACAAGTCCTGCATATGGTAAAGCTGCAATTGCCGGGATGTCAGCCCAAGGGGGCCGATGCTGCAGATGCGCTGGCGATTGCGATCTGTCACGCCTATTACGGCAAGGCACAACAAACGCGATTGAAAGAGGTGCGGGCATGATCGGAAAACTGACCGGCAGGCTGGATTATCGGGCGGCGGATCACATTCTGATCGATGTTCGTGGTGTCGGATATCTGGTCTACTGCTCGGATCGGACGATGGCCGCGCTTCCGGGGGTGGGCGAAACCGTCGCCCTATATACCGACATGGTCGTGCGCGAAGATCTGATGCAGCTATACGGATTTCTTTCGCTGGTCGAAAAGGAATGGCACCGGCTCTTGTGTTCCGTGCAGGGGGTGGGCGCCAAGGTTTCTCTGGCCATTCTGGGGGCGCTGGGGCCGGATGGTGTCAGCCGGGCCATAGCGCTGGGTGACTGGGGTGCGGTCAAGGCGGCCAAGGGTGTCGGGCCCAAGACGGCGCAGCGGATTGTGCTGGACCTCAAGGACAAGGCGCCGGGTGTCATGGCGATGGGTGGCACGGTTGCCGAGGCCATGGACGGACCCGCGCCGGAAGTTGTTGAGGTGGTGGATGCGGCCCCGGCCCCAAGGCGTGCGCCGCAACCGGCGTCTGGTAGCGCTGCGGCCTCGGCTGGCGCGCTTTCGGCCCTGTCTAATCTGGGATACGGTCCGTCCGATGCAGCCTCGGCGGTGGCCGAAGCTGCGGCCAATCTGCCGGATGCGGGCGAGGCGGACCTCATCCGCGCTGCGCTGAAACTTCTGGCTCCGAAAGGTTGAGTGATTGATGGTTGACGCGGACCCCGCCCTGAGACCCGAGCCGCTGCCTGAAGACAATGATCGCGCGTTGCGTCCGCAAGGGCTGGATGAATTCATCGGACAGGCCGAGGCGCGCGCTAATCTGCGGGTCTTTATTCAATCCGCTCGCAAGCGGGATGAAGCGATGGATCACACGTTGTTTCACGGCCCGCCGGGATTGGGCAAGACCACGCTGGCGCAAATCATTGCGCGCGAGCTGGGGGTGAATTTTCGCATGACGTCAGGGCCAGTTCTGGCCAAGGCGGGCGATCTGGCTGCGATCCTGACCAACCTCGAGGCGCGCGATGTTCTGTTTATCGACGAGATACACAGGCTGAATCCGGCAGTGGAAGAAGTCCTCTATCCCGCGATGGAAGATTTCGAACTGGATCTTGTAATTGGCGAGGGTCCGGCGGCCCGGACGGTAAGGATCGAATTGCAACCGTTTACCCTGGTTGGTGCCACCACGCGGATGGGTTTGCTGACCACTCCCCTTCGGGATCGGTTCGGCATACCGACACGGTTGCAGTTTTATACTGTCGACGAATTGCACGAGATCGTCACCCGAAACGCGCGCAAGCTGGGGGCGCCTGCCGACGATGAAGGTGCGCGTGAGATTGCACGCAGATCACGCGGAACACCCCGGATCGCTGGTCGTTTGCTGCGCCGGGTCGTGGACTTTGCCGTGGTCGAAGGCGATGGCCGGATAACGCGCGAGCTGGCGGATGGGGCACTGACGCGGCTTGGCGTTGACAATCTTGGTCTGGACGGAGCGGATCGGCGGTACTTGCGCCTGATCGCAGAAAACTACTCCGGCGGCCCGGTCGGTATTGAAACGCTGTCTGCTGCCCTGTCCGAAAGCCGGGACTCGCTGGAAGAAGTGATTGAGCCCTTTTTGCTTCAGCAAGGGCTGATCCAGCGAACGCCGCGCGGGCGCATGCTGGCGCAAAAGGCTTGGGCGCATCTGGGTATGGCAATGCCCAAGCGGCAAAGCGATCTCTTTGGTTGAAGCGGCGCGCCGAAGATTTTATGCCTCTGGCGGGAATATTTGAGGCAAGAGGAAGCAACGTGACACCGGAAGAGATTGAGGCGCTGTTCACGCGCGAAAGCGGTGAGTTTCTGTTTGCCCGCTGGGGGCGGCCAATCGTGCCGATCGTTTTTGGGGTCGAGGATCAGACGCTATCGGTCGTCAAAGGCGCCTTTGAGGCGGTGGTGGCGCTGGCCGGGCACAAAATGGCCGAAACTGATCCGGAACTGGGGGCCAACTGCATGGTCTTCTTTTTTCGTGAATGGCAGGAGCTTCTTGAGGTGCCCGATCTTGATCGCCTGATCGCGGATCTTGGGCCTTTGGTTGAACGTCTGATCGAGGCAAAGGCCAATCAGTATCGCGTGTTTCGGTTTGACGAAGTTGGCGCGATCAAAGCGGCCTTCGTATTCCTTAAGATGGATGAAGAGCTGTCGAAGATTCCGGCCGAGACGCTTGCTCTGAGTCAGGTTGTGCAGACCGTTCTGCTTTGGAGCGATAGCGCATTTCGTGAAAAGTCTCCTCTGGCGGTTGCGGCGGACACGACTGTTCTGCGCCCGGATATCGCAGCGTTAATTCGGTCCGCATACGATCCGGTCTTGCCAGCCGTGGCCCATGACGCTTCACATGCATTGCGTCTGTTTGCCCGTTTGGAGCGTCCATAGTGAAACACACCTTCCCGATCCGCGTGTATTACGAAGACACCGATATGGGCGGGGTCGTCTATCACGCGAATTACCTTCGGTTCATCGAACGCGCCCGGTCCGATTGGGTGCGCAATCTGGGTAATGACCAGAACGCCATGCGCGAGACGGGGATTGTCTGGGTCGTGCGTAAGGTCGAGGCCGAATATTTGGCCCCGGCAAAATTCGACGATGAGTTGATTGTCGAGACCGAGGTGGTGTCGATGTCCGGCGTTCGGCTGACGATGGCGCAACTGGTCCTGCGGGGTGAGACCGAGATTTTCCGAGCCACTGTGACGGCGGTTTGCATCAACAGCGAGGGCAAGCCGATCCGCCTTCCGGCAGAGATTCGCGCATTGAAGTAACAATTTGGCCCATGGGGGTGGTTCTGTTGGCTTTTCGGCCCAATCTGCGTTAGCGTTCGGCAAAACAAGGCTGAATGAACGGCCATCAGGCAAAAAAGAGCAGGTTTATGGAAGCTGAAACGCTGGCGCTGGCGCAGGAGATCGATTTCTCCATGTGGGGGCTGTTTGCCCGCGCAACCTTTATCGTGAAAGTGGTGATGCTGATCCTACTGATCGCATCCTTCTGGTCCTGGGCCATCATTGTCCAAAAACTGATCAACTACCGCGCCGCGCGGCGTGAGGCGCAGAACTTTGATGAGAGCTTCTGGTCCGGTAATCCGCTGGATGAGCTGTTTGAACAGATTGGCACTCAGCCCGATGGCAGTTCGGAAAAGATTTTTGCTTCTGGCATGATCGAATGGCGACGATCACATCGGAACGATGGCGGCATGATCGCCGGGGCGCAGGCGCGGATCGACAGGTCGATGGATGTTGCCATCGCAAAAGAGGCCGAGACTTTGCAAAAGGGTCTGCCAGTATTGGCGACAGTGGGCTCGACCGCGCCGTTTATCGGACTGTTCGGTACGGTCTGGGGCATCATGAACGCGTTTATCGAGATTGCCGAGCAGCAGAACACTAATCTGGCTGTCGTCGCACCGGGTATTGCCGAGGCTTTGCTGGCTACTGGTCTTGGTCTTTTGGCGGCCATTCCGGCGGTTATCTTTTACAACAAGCTGAGCGCGGACAGTGATCGCATCGTCGCGGGGTATGAAGCCTTTGCCGACGAATTTGCCACGATCCTGTCGCGTCAGTTGGACGGCTGACATGGGCGCGGCGGTACAGCAGAACGGGGGCAACGGACGCCGGCGTGGCAGGCGGCGGGGCCGGGCGCAGCCAATGGCCGAAATCAACGTGACGCCATTTGTGGACGTCATGCTGGTGCTGCTGATCATTTTCATGGTGGCTGCACCTCTGTTGACGGTCGGTGTTCCGGTCGAGTTGCCCAAGACGGCGGCAAATGCGCTGCCCGGTGATAACGAAGAGCCGCTGACCGTGACGCTGACCGCCGATGGCCGCGTGCAGATCCAGACAACGGATGTCGCGCGCGAAGATTTGATTGGCAAACTGCGCGCAATTGCGGCTGAACGAACAAGTGACAGGGTGTTTTTGCGCGCCGACGGCGCCATCCCTTATGCGCAGGTGATGCAGGTAATGGGGGCGCTCAATTCGGGCGGGTTTTCCAATGTGGGTCTGGTGACAGATACGGGCGGGCCGACGCTGGACGAAGGTGGAGAGTGAGGCCGCGATTTGCAGACCGGCACCAAGATCTCGGCGATTGCCCATGTGACACTGGTCGGATGGGCGCTGTTTGGCGGTACGTTCCGATCCGAACCGCTGCCGTTCGACACGCAGGATGTATCCGTGATTTCGGCTGAGGAATTTGCGGCGATGACTGCGGCCCAGCAGGTGCCGGATGTGACGAATGCGCTACCTGACCTGCAACAGCCCCCGGAACCTGCCGAGGACGTGAATGCGCCGCAACCGGTGGAGGACGAACAGTCCCGTCCCGATCCCGTGGTTCCCGCCGAACCTGAGCCGGAGGTCGAACCCGAGCCGGTTGTGGCACCCCCTGAACCGGAGGTGATTGACCAACCCCCGGCGTTGGATGAGCCCGACACTCAGGTGGCCGCCCTTCCGGTTCCGCCCGGTCCCGAGGCCAATCCTCGCCCAGCTGACAAAGTCGCACCGCAGCCGGTTGCCCCGCCACCGCCGGATGTGAAGCCGGATGATGTGGAAACCCCTCCGGTGTCACAGGACGAAGGGGCCGAGACGCAGCAGGATCAGCAGGAACAGACCGCGCCCGAGGAAGCAACGGATCAGATCGTGACCGAAGCCGAAGAAAGTGATGATCTGGCCCCTGAACGCTCGCCGCGCCCGCAGGTTCGTCGACCGCAACCTCCGGCACCTGCCGAAACCGAAGTGGCAGAGGTGCCGGTAATCGACACGAACGACGCGGTGAGAGCGGCTTTGGAGGGGGAAGCAACACAGCCCGAAGCCGAACCTTCAGGCCCGCCGCTGACTGGCGGCGAAAAAGACGCGCTGCGCGTCGCGGTTTCGAATTGTTGGAATGTTGGCTCTCTTTCGACGGACGCGTTGAAGACAACCGTGGTTGTCAGCGTTGCAATGAACCGTGACGGCACCCCGATCAATGAGAGTATTCGTCTGCTCAGCAGCTCCGGCGGATCATCCGGGGCCGCACAACAGGCGTTTGGGGCAGCGCGTCGCGCAATTATTCGGTGCGGTGCAAAAGGATATGACCTGCCTGCTGACAAATTTGCTCAGTGGCAGGATATTGAAATGACATTCAATCCCGAGAGGATGCGGATCAAATGATGAAATTTCTGACCAGCCTCTTTGTTGGCATGACGCTGTTGATGGCTCCGGCCTATGCACAAAACACGCCGCTTCGAATTGAGATAGACGAGGGCGTGATCGAGCCGCTGCCTTTCGCGGTGCCCAGTTTCGTCCCTGACGGCCCGGCGGCAACGCAATATGCCAACGATATTTCCCGGGTCATCGCAGCGGACCTGACCGGAACGGGACTGTTTCGCGAAATATCATCAGATGCATTCATCAGCCGTGTCAGCAGTTTCGACGCGCCGGTTCAGTTTGCAGACTGGAAGGCCATCAACGCGCAGGCTCTGGTCACTGGCGCCGTCAACGTCTCGGGCAAGCGCCTGACGGTTCGGTTCCGGGTATGGGATGTCTTTTCGGGTCAGGAGATGGGAGACGGGCTGCAATTTGCCGGAACCACTGATGGCTGGCGTCGGATGGCCCACAAGGTGGCCGATCAGGTCTATAGCCGGATCACCGGCGAAGGGGGCTATTTCGACAGCCGCGTGGCCTTTGTTTCGGAGAGCGGGCCGAAGGATCAGCGGCGCAAGCGGCTGGCGATCATGGACTATGACGGGGCAAACGTTCAGTACCTGACCGACAGCGCAGCAATCGTTCTGGCGCCCCGGTTCTCACCCTCTGGCGACCGGCTGCTGTACACCAGCTATGAAAGTGGCACGCCACGCATTTATGTTCTGGATGTCGGACGGGTGAAGCGGCAGGTTCTGAACACACAGGAAGGCACGATGAGCTTTTCGCCACGGTTCTCGCCGGACGGCCGCTCGATCGTTTATTCGCTGACGCAGGGCGGAAATACCGACCTGTGGAAAATGGATCTGGCATCCGGTCAGAGCACGCGCCTGACCAACACGCCGGCGATTGAAACCGCGCCAAGCTATTCGCCGGATGGAACGCAGATCGTGTTTGAAAGCGACCGTTCGGGAACGCCGCAGCTTTACATCATGTCCGCCAACGGAGGTGAGGCGACCCGCATCAGCTTTGGTCAGGGGCGCTATGGAACGCCGGTCTGGTCACCGCGTGGTGATCTGGTGGCCTTTACCAAGCAGAATCAGGGTCGGTTCCACATCGGCGTGATGCGCACGGATGGCAGCGAGGAACGCTTGTTGACGGCCTCGTTCCTTGACGAAGGGCCAACCTGGTCGCCCAACGGTCGGGTCATCATGTTCTCGCGGGAAACACAGGGGGCAAGCGGACGGTCCTCGCTGTATTCGGTGGACATCACCGGACGGAACTTGCGACCTGTACGAACGCCGGATGGGGCCAGCGACCCCTCGTGGTCGCCATTGCAGAATTGATCTGGCCCGGTGACCGGCAGCGTTCACAAGGTCCGGTCGCTGTGATAGAGAGAGGCCAATAACAAATCGAACACGAGGCATTGGAATGAACGTATTGGGCAAAATAGCTGCTCTGGGCGCGCTGACGCTGATCGCCGCCTGCAGCAACAACGATCCATCCGGACTTGGCGGAGGCGGAACCGGCAGTGGCTCGGTCGTGCCGGGCTCGCCCAGCGATCCGCGCTCACCCGCCTATTTCCAGCAGGCGGTCGGTGATCGGGTTCTGTTTCAGGTGGATCAGTCGACGCTGACGGCACAGGGGCAGACGACCCTTCAGGGGCAGGCCGAGTGGCTTATGGCGAATCCCGATTTCAACGCGACCATCGAAGGGCACGCGGATGAACAAGGCACGCGGGAATACAACCTTGCCCTTGGCGCTAGGCGTGCAAATGCGGCGCGTGAATACCTGATTTCGCGCGGTGTTGCTGGCAACCGCCTTCAGACCATCAGCTATGGCAAGGAACGCCCGATTGAGATTTGCAGCACCGAGGAGTGCTATTCCAAGAACCGTCGGGCCGTGACTGTGCTGACGGGTTCAACGACGGGGTAACAGAATGCGAATTGCAGGTTTGGTTCTGGCGGCGGTCATCGCGACCGCTGGCGTTGCGCAAGCGCAGGATCAGCAGACACTGGCGGATATCCGTCAGGAGCTGACAATTCTGCATGTCGAAATTCAGCGTCTGAAGCGCGAGTTTTCGACCACTGGTTCACCGGCGCCAAACCTGTCCGGCGATACCGTTCTGGAACGGGTGAACACCATCGAGGCCGAGTTGCAGCGCCTGACGCGCCAGACAGAGCAGATGAACCAGCGTATCGAGAACATCGTGGCCGATGGAACCAACCGGATTGGCGATCTTGAGTTCCGGCTGGTTGAACTTGAAGGCGGTGACCTGAGCAC
The DNA here is from genome assembly GCF_056537885.1 of Ruegeria sp. BJ6. NCBI lineage: Bacteria > Pseudomonadati > Pseudomonadota > Alphaproteobacteria > Rhodobacterales > Roseobacteraceae > Ruegeria > Ruegeria sp. BJ6. The sequence continues at coordinate 135,400 of NZ_JBQFSG010000005.1, forward strand.
GCTTGGCGAAACCTCGACGCTGGGTGGCGGCGATGCGCCCGTAGTGGCGGCAAATCCCTCGAACCCCGCGCAACCCGCCAGCGATGAACAGGGTGAGCTGGCGATTGGCGAGCGGGCAGATTTTGATGCGGCTGCAAAGGCTTTGGCAGATGGAGATTTCCAGTCGGCGGCAAACATGTTCACGCAGTTTGACACCTCTTATCCCGGTAGCCCTCTGGCGCCCGAAGCCCACCTGAAACGGGGGCAGGCTTTGGAAGGTCTGGGTGACACGCGCGAAGCGGCGCGGGCGTTCCTTGCCAGTTTTACAGGCGCATCGGAAGGTCCGGTAGCGCCTGAGGCACTGTATGAACTTGGCGCGGCACTTGGGCGGTTGGGTCAAACCGATCAGGCCTGCATAACGTTGGGCGAGGTTGGGGTTCGCTTCCCGACGTCGACTTCGGTGGCGGATGCGACGCAAGAAATGGCATCCTTGGGCTGTTCTTGACCTTACAGGCAGAAACACTTCGGGCCGAAATTCGGGCGCGGCTTGCCTCGGTGTTACCAAAACGACTGGGTGTGGCCGTCTCTGGCGGCGGGGATTCCGTTGCCTTGCTGTGCCTGATCACAGGTATCGCGAATGAGGAAGGCACCGAGGTTCTGGCGGCGACCGTTGACCATGGGCTGCGGCCCGAATCCGCGACAGAAGCGGCATCGGTGGCTGAACTCGCCGCGCGGCTGAATGTTCCACACGAAATCCTGAATTGGGGCGGATGGGACGGATCGGGAAACTTGCAGGATCAGGCCAGACGCGCCCGGTATCGGTTGCTTGCTGACTGGGCAGATCGCAACAGAATCGATGCCATTGTGTTGGGACACACCGCCGATGATCAGGCCGAAACGGTGTTGATGCGGCTGGGGCGTTCGGCCGGTGTCACCGGTTTGGCGGCCATGCCTGTTACGCGTCTTCAGGACGGCGTGCAGTTGTTGCGTCCGATGCTTGGAATTACGCGCGCCCGTCTGCGCGCCTTTCTGAAGTCTGAGGGTATTGGATGGGTCGAGGATCCTTCGAATCAGGACACCAGATTTGACCGGATAAAGGCGCGCGAGGCGCTGGCCGGGCTCGCGCCGCTGGGAATTACCGCTGAAACACTTTCACGCGTCGCCGACAATCTGACACAAGCCCGTGAAGCTTTGGAGCAGTTTGCGCAGGAATCCGCACGCAAGGTAACGCAGGTGGATGCAGGCGATGTGTTGGTTGACGTCGATGGCCTTGCCGGGTTGCCGGACGAAATCGTTCGGAGGTTGATCGCTGGAATCGTTTCATGGATGGGCCGTAAGGAATATCCGCCACGCAAGGGCGCAGTCGAGCAGGCCATAGCGTCGGTGCGCAACGGAGAGTCAGGCGTATTCGGTGGCTGCGTGTATGTGCCTGCCAACGGTAAAGTGCGGTTTTGCAGGGAATTTAACGCGGTTCGCGATGAAATCTGTCGCTCCGGGCAATGCTGGGATGGCAGGTGGATTGTGACAGGTGCAGGACCTGACACCGCCCGGGTGAAAGCTTTGGGAGAAGACGGGTTGCGCCGCATTCCGGACTGGCGTGAAACCGGAAGGCCAAGGGCCGCGCTGATTTCCACTCCGGCTGTCTGGGACGGAGAGGAACTGCTGGCCGCACCGCTGGCCGGATTTCCCAACGGCTGGCGGGCCGAAACCCATGCCAAAGCCGAAGAGTTCTACGCATCGCTTTTATCGCATTGAACCTGCCTCAATCATCTCTATTTTAAGGGATAACCCGGCAGTCCCCTTAATTGCCGAAACGTTTTGGGAGAATTTCCTTGGGCAACGCTCGAAATATCGCCTTCTGGGTCGTCTTGTTCCTTTTGATCCTGGCACTGTTCAACCTGTTCAGTGGCACTGGTGGAACGCTCCAGAGCCATGAAAGAACCTATTCTGATTTTGTCAGCGCGGTGGATGCGGGCGAAGTCAAGAATGTGACGCTGGACGGCGAACAAATCCGGTATCGAACCAATGACGGCAAGGACTACGTGACCATCAAGCCGACCGATGCCGAGGTAACGAAACTGCTGATCGACAAGGACATCCCCGTTCGGGCCGAAAAGCAGCAGCAATCGGGGTTCCAGTCCTTCATCATCACTTTGCTGCCCTTCCTGCTGCTGATCGGCGTCTGGGTCTATTTCATGAACCGGATGCAGGGCGGCGGCAAAGGCGGCGCGATGGGCTTTGGCAAGTCCAAAGCGAAAATGCTGACCGAAAAGCATGGCCGCGTGACCTTTGATGACGTCGCTGGGATCGACGAAGCCAAGGAAGAGCTGGAAGAGATCGTCGAATTCCTGCGTAACCCGCAGAAATTCTCGCGTCTTGGCGGCAAGATTCCCAAAGGCGCACTGCTGGTTGGCCCTCCGGGTACTGGTAAGACGCTGCTGGCCCGCGCGATTGCGGGTGAGGCAGGTGTGCCGTTCTTTACCATTTCGGGCTCGGACTTTGTCGAAATGTTCGTCGGTGTCGGTGCGTCGCGTGTCCGCGATATGTTCGAGCAGGCGAAGAAGAACGCGCCCTGTATCGTGTTTATCGACGAAATCGACGCTGTGGGCCGCCATCGTGGCGCAGGCTATGGCGGTGGTAACGACGAACGTGAACAGACCCTCAACCAGTTGCTGGTCGAGATGGACGGGTTCGAGGCGAACGAAGGCGTGATCATTTTGGCGGCCACCAACCGCAAGGACGTTCTGGACCCCGCGCTTCTGCGTCCGGGCCGGTTCGATCGTCAGGTCACTGTCGGCAATCCCGACATCAAGGGCCGCGAGAAAATTCTGGGCGTCCACGCCCGCAAGACGCCCTTGGGCCCCGACGTCGATCTGCGCATCATCGCGCGCGGCACGCCGGGTTTCTCGGGTGCTGATCTGGCCAACCTCGTGAACGAGGCCGCGCTGATGGCTGCACGTGTTGGCCGTCGCTTTGTCACCATGGAAGATTTCGAGAACGCGAAAGACAAGGTGATGATGGGGGCCGAGCGCCGCTCAATGGTGCTGACACAGGACCAGAAAGAAAAGACCGCCTATCACGAAGCGGGCCACGCTGTTGTTGGTCTGGTTCTTCCCGAATGCGATCCGGTCTACAAGGCAACGATCATCCCGCGCGGTGGTGCGTTGGGTATGGTGGTTTCCCTGCCTGAAATCGACCGTCTGAACTGGCACAAGGACGAGTGCGAACAAAAACTCGCCATGACTATGGCAGGCAAGGCCGCCGAGATCATCAAATACGGTGAAGACCACGTCTCGAACGGCCCGGCGGGTGACATTCAGCAGGCAAGCCAGTTGGCGCGCGCTATGGTGATGCGTTGGGGTATGTCCGACAAGGTCGGCAATATCGACTATGCCGAAGCGCATGAAGGATATTCCGGCAACACGGCGGGCTTCTCGGTTTCAGCTCATACAAAAGAGCTGATCGAAGAAGAGGTCAAAAACCTGATTCAGCAAGGGTATGAACGCGCCCACAAGATTCTGACCGACCACAATGAAGAATGGGAGCGTCTTGCGCAGGGTCTGCTGGAATATGAAACCCTGACTGGCGATGAGATCAAACGCGTTATGAACGGCGAGTCGCCCGGCGATGGTGATGACGAAGGCGACAAGCCGGATGAAGGCAGCGCGCCAAGCGTAACCGCCATTCCCAAGACCAAGCCCAAGAAGGCACCGCCCGAAGGCGGGATGGAGCCTGAACCGACGGCCTGATCCAAAAGACCCGGGAATTCCCGGGTCTTTTTACTTTTCAATCCTTTGGTACCGACTATTAGTATCGCGGTGATCATCGAATGGAATGAGGGACCGCATGCCGGTGTTGCGTGAAACGGAATTCTCGGGCGAAGTTGTCTGGCTTGGACATGTCCCACATGGACAATCGTTGCGCGCGACACCTGTTGATACGCTGGAACTGGATTTCCCGGGCGATCGGGGCGCCCGGCACGAAGGCGTCAATCGCGCTTCCTGCGTGCGTGTGAAAAACCTTTACCCGGTGGGGACCGAAATCCGGAATGTCCGCCAGCTTACGGTGTTGTCGGCAGAAGAACTGGATGTAATCGCTGCCGAGATGGGGCTGGACCGGCTTGAACCGGCGCTGCTGGGGGCAAGCGTCGTCGTGCGGGGAATACCCGATTTCACCCATATCCCGCCATCGTCCAGGTTGCAGGCATCGGGCGGTCTGACTTTGACCGTGGATATGGAAAACCGCCCCTGCGTCATACCCGGCCGCGAGATCGAGTCGGTTTCACCGGGATACGGTGCAGCATTCAAACCGGCAGCCCAAAATCGTCGGGGCGTCACAGCCTGGGTTGAACGCCCGGGCGCGCTGGCACTTGGTGATGCATTGGCTTTGTATGTGCCGGATCAGCGAAACTGGGCGCCATAGTGCTTTAATCCGATGGATTAGAACACACCGAATCGAGGCGACGCCGCTTCACGGCATGATTATGTCGGAATCTATATCCATCTCAATTGTACACAACGGTATGGATTGCACAGCGCCGACGCTGCGCGTCGGTTTTGCACGGAATTCAACCAGGGACCCTGCCCAATGAGCTACAAATCCGACATCGAAATCGCCCGCGAGGCGAACAAGAAGCCGATTCAGGAAATCGGCGCAAGAATCGGCATCGAATCCGCGGATTTGCTGCCCTATGGCCATGACAAAGCAAAGGTCAGCCAGGACTTTATCAACTCGGTTCAGGACCGCAAAGATGGCAAGCTGATCCTTGTGACCGCGATCAACCCGACCCCGGCAGGTGAAGGTAAAACCACCACCACCGTTGGTCTGGGCGACGGCCTGAACCGCATCGGTAAAAACGCGATGATCTGTATCCGCGAAGCCTCGCTTGGCCCGAACTTCGGCATGAAGGGCGGCGCTGCAGGTGGCGGTTACGCGCAGGTTGTTCCGATGGAAGAGATGAACCTGCACTTCACAGGTGACTTTCACGCCATCACCTCGGCCCACTCGCTGCTGTCGGCAATGATCGACAACCACATCTACTGGGGTAACGAGCAGAAGATCGACATGCGCCGCGTCGCATGGCGCCGTGTGGTCGACATGAACGACCGCGCCCTGCGTCAGATCACTTGCTCGCTGGGCGGTGTATCGAACGGCTTCCCGCGTGAAGCAGGTTTTGACATCACCGTGGCGTCCGAAGTCATGGCGATCCTGTGCCTGGCAAACGACCTGAAAGATCTGGAAAAGCGCCTGGGTGACATCATCGTAGCCTACCGCCGCGACAAGACCCCGGTCTACTGCCGCGACATCAAGGCTGAAGGCGCTATGACCGTTCTGCTGAAGGACGCGATGCAGCCGAACCTGGTGCAGACGCTGGAAAATAACCCGGCCTTCGTCCACGGTGGTCCGTTCGCGAACATCGCGCATGGCTGTAACTCGGTCATCGCGACCAAGACCGCTCTGAAAGTCGCCGACTATGTCGTGACCGAAGCCGGTTTCGGTGCCGATCTGGGTGCTGAGAAGTTCATGAACATCAAGTGCCGCAAGGCGGGCATCGCCCCGTCGGCCGTGGTGCTGGTCGCCACCGTGCGCGCGATGAAGATGAACGGCGGCGTTGCCAAGGCCGATCTGGGCGCGGAAAACGTTGATGCAGTTGTCAGCGGTTGCGCCAACCTTGGTCGTCACATCGAGAACGTCAAATCGTTCGGTGTGCCGGTTGTTGTTGCCATCAACCACTTCGTCACCGACACGGATGCCGAAGTTAAGGCCGTCAGCGACTACTGTGCGGAACATGGTGTCGAAGCGATTCTTTCGCGTCACTGGGAACTGGGGTCGGAAGGCTCTGCAGATCTGGCTCATAAGGTTGTCGAGCTGGCCGATGCAGGCACCGCGAACTTCTCGCCGATTTACCCGGACGACATGCCGCTGTTCGAAAAGATCGAAACCATTGCCAAGCGCATCTACCGTGCTGATGAAGTTCTGGCCGATGCCAAGATCCGCAACCAGCTGCACGAGTGGGAAGCAGCAGGCTATGGCAACCTGCCGGTCTGCATGGCGAAAACCCAATACTCGTTCTCGACCGATCCCAGCCTGCGTGGTGCACCCACCGGCCACTCGGTTCCGGTGCGTGAGGTTCGCCTGTCCGCAGGTGCAGGTTTCATCGTGGTTGTCTGTGGCGAGATCATGACCATGCCCGGCCTGCCGCGTATACCGGCTGCTGAAACCATCTGCCTCAATGACGCAGGTGAGATCGAGGGCTTGTTCTAAGCCGCTGAATACGACATCTCGTGGTCCGGGGAATCCCCGGGCCATGAGGAGACCGACATGCCCACTCTGACACCTCCGCAGGATTGCGCCACGATGCGGGAACTGCGGGTTCAGATCGACAAACTTGACCGGCATCTGATCGACATGCTGGTTACGCGCGCAGGTTACATCGACCGCGCCGCTGAGTTGAAACCGGGTGAGCGTCTGCCAGCCCGTATTCCGGAACGGGTCGAACAAGTGGTGCAGAATGTTCGCGCCAGCGCGGGCGAGGCGGGGATGGACCCCGACTTGGCCGAAAATCTCTGGCGAATTTTGATTGACTGGTCGATTGCGCGTGAAGAACGTGTGATCGGCGCGGACTGAACGACCGGGCGCGATGATCGCGCCCGATCAGCTTTTGAAAGAAGGGATCAATGGATGGTAGCCCAAGTCATCGATGGTAAGGCCTTTGCGGCCAAGGTGCGCGCCCAAGTGGCGGATCAGGTTGCGAAACTGAAAGAAGAAAACGGCATCACGCCGGGCCTTGCCGTGGTTCTTGTTGGTGAAGACCCCGCAAGCCAGGTCTATGTTCGTTCCAAGGGCAAGATGACCGTCGAAGTCGGTATGAACTCGTACGAACACAAGCTTGATCCTGAGACCTCGGAAGAGGATCTGCTGGCGTTGATCGACAAGCTGAACAATGATCCGGCGGTCCACGGCATTCTGGTGCAGCTGCCGCTGCCCAAGCATCTGAACGAAGATCTGGTGATCAATTCCATCGACCCGGCCAAGGATGTCGATGGATTCCATATATCGAATGTGGGTCTGCTCGGTACCGGCCAGAAATCGATGGTGCCCTGCACGCCGCTGGGCTGCCTGATGATGCTGCGTGACCACCACGGTTCGCTTTCCGGTATGGATGCGGTTGTTGTGGGACGTTCGAACATTGTTGGTAAGCCGATGGCACAGCTGCTGCTGGGTGACAGCTGCACGGTAACCATCGCGCATTCGCGCACCAAGGACCTGCCCGATGTTGTCCGTCGCGCCGACATTGTTGTCGCTGCCGTTGGGCGCCCCGAGATGGTGCCGGGCGACTGGATCAAGGAAGGCGCCACCGTCATCGACGTCGGCATCAACCGGATCGAGCGTGATGGCAAGAACAAGCTGGTTGGCGACGTTCACTACGAAAGCGCTTCGCAGGTTGCCGGCGCAATCACACCTGTTCCTGGTGGTGTTGGTCCGATGACCATTGCCTGCCTGCTGGCCAATACCCTGACGGCCTGCTGCCGTGCCAACGGCCTGCCTGAACCCGAAGGTCTGACGGCCTGAGTAATACACCGGGCCGCAATTATTGCGGCCCGGTGAAGCCTGCCGCGCGCAGCCATCGCGCTTTTCACCCGAGACCACGTGAATTTACCGTCGAAAAACTCGGCTGGTTCCGTAGTGAGGCCAACAAACGGTTTTCTTGCATTCCATTGAATGTTATACAGAATTTCCGGTCGAGCAATTGGTGCTGTAACGGTTCCCGAAGATTTAGACCGGCAATCGGGAAGGTGGTTAGCAATTTTGGCATGCGGTCAAAACTGAAATCAATTTTGTTTGTACATGGTCCACTCAGGCTGGTTTCCGGTTTAGTTTTTGTATTTTTGCTCAGCTACGCCGTGCCGCCGTTTCACCATGTGGAACTTTCCTTTGGGTGCCGATTCCTGTTCTGGAGCTGCGTGATGCTCTTGGCGGTAGTGGTGACGTGGACATCCGGGGATTTGGTTAAACGGCGATGGGGTAATCTGAAGCAGGTCGCTCAGGACCTGACATTTGCCGTATTGATTGCCGTTTTGTTTACGCCGTTGCTTTGGGCGTTGGTTTCATTGCTCCTGACATACGAAGGTTTGGCCCGTCCTGCGTTTTTGACCGTTGCGCCTTATGGCGCCTTGTTTGCGGCGGGCTTGTTGTTGATTCGGCGGGGCGAAGCATATGCGCCGCGTGAAGATGTCGAAATCCGACCGCGTATGACAAAGCGGTTACCGGCGTCCTTCAATGGCGAAATCTACCGGCTGACGGTTCGTGATCACAACGTGGACATCGTCACCTCGGACGGAACATTTACCATTCGCTCAAGGTTCACAGACGCAATTGACGAAATGGAGCCGATGCCGGGGCATTGCACGCACAGGTCCCATTGGGTGACTGAGGCCGCGATCGTCGGGGCAGAGCGTGCGGCAGGCAAAACTCATCTGCGTTTGAAAAACGGTGATCTTGTTCCTGTCAGCCGGAAGTACCGACCGATGTTGGAACAGGCGGGCGTGTTGTAGATCAGCGCGGCATGGGAATGGCGCGGGGTTGCGCACCGGTCAGAATGGCCACCGCGTTGGATTGCATAAGTTTGGACAGCACCGGTTCTGAACTACGCAGGCTTCCGGTATAGGTGCCGTATGCTGGCAATATCAGCCGATTGTCGTCGACCAGAAAGGCCGGGCGACTGATGGATCGACCACGGGTCCGGACGCGCGCCTTGGGGTGATAGTGTCCCGACACCTCTGCCGTAGTACCGGGTTCCGCGATGTGCCGGAAAACCAGACCTTCGCATTTCCACTCGGCCAAATGCGTCCCGCCAAGCTCAACCGGGCCGGGATCATGATTGCCTTCGATCCATATCCATCGCCGCCCCGCCTGTAGAGCCGAAATCTGCAACCTCTCAGCCTCGGGGATAGCAGTCGAGGCGATGAGGTCGTCAAAGCTGTCGCCCAGACAGATCACCGTTTCGGCGCCCGTGCGCTCGATGTCATCAGAAAGCCGGTTCAGTGTGTCGCGGCTTTCGTACGGGGGCAGCGATGGGCCGCCCCTGCGTGCGATACGTTCGGATTTTCCAAGATGCAGATCCGAGACACACAGCGTCGACTGACCGGGCCACCAAAGAGCGCCCGAGCCGAGCGCACACAGCCGCGTTTCCGCAAAAGAAAAATCCCATCCGTTCATGTTACGTTCTTTGCTGGTTTCGACTGTCTTTTCAAGGCCATTTCTAGCCGGGTGTTAAACCCGCAGTTTGCAGCAGCTTGTCACTTTCTTCGGCCAGCAAGCGTTCTTCGGCGTCGCCTTTGACCGGCACCTTGCCAACTTCCAGAAACAGCGGTGCTGCCAGTGGCGACACGCGATCCAGACGTACCAGATCAATCTGGCCGCTGATCCGCCCGATCATTGCTTCGATGCGACCGAAGTCCACCAGACCACGCATGGCCTCTTCGCGAGTGATCTGCATCAGCAGATGGTCGGGGTCGTATTTTTGCAGCGTGTCGTACAGGATATCGGAAGAAAACGTCGCCTGCCGCCCGGTTTTGCGCTGACCACCAGTGTTGCGCTCGATGAGGCCAGCAATGGTGGCGGATGCCCGAAAGGTCCGTTTCATCACCGCATTTCCTGCCAGCCATGTTTCCAGCCCCTCGCGCAACGCGTCGATGTGAAACAGCGGGCGTGGGTCGGTGACCGCATCAAGCCCCCAGATCAATGTGGCGTAATCCGTTGCGACAAAGCCAAGAGGGGCCAGCCCCAATTCCTCCATGCGTTTGGTCAGCAACAGGCCAAGGGTCTGCTGTGCATTGCGCCCTGCAAACCCATAGACGCAGATATGTTCGCGCCGGTCCTCGGGGAAGCTTTCAATCAGCAAACGGTCGCGCCGGGGCAGGCGCGAGACGTCCCGCTGCAGCGCCAGCCACTCTGCGGTGTGCTGCGGCAGTTGCGGCCAGTCTTTCTGGGCGAACATTCGCAATATCCGGTCGCTCAGCTGCGTCGAGGTTGCGAATTTCGTGCCGGAAAAGGTGGCGATCTTGGGCTTCTTGTCTGCACGCCGGGTCACCTCGACCACCATTTCGCGCAGTCCTTCGTAGCGGACGATCTGCCCTCCGATCAGGAAGGTATCGCCGGGGGTCAGCGACGCGGCAAACGCTTCTTCGACCTCTCCCAGTGGTTTGCCGCCCCGGTTGCGTTTCAGGCGAACCTTCAGCGTGTCCGTATCTTGGATGGTCCCCAGATTCATGCGAATCCGCTGTGCCGCGCGTGGATCGCGCAATTGCCACCGCCCGTCGGGGCGCTGCTGCAAACGCTGCCAGCGGTCATAGGCGCGCAGGGCGTAGCCGCCCGTGGCGCAAAATTCGAGACAGGCATCGAACTCGGGGCGGGTCAGGTTGGCGTATGGCCCGGCTGACACCATTTCGTTAAAAAGTGCGTCCGCATCGAACGGGCCAGCCGCTGCGGCGATCAGGATGTGCTGGCTCAGTACATCGCGGGGGCCGGGGCCGCGCGGGTCTCCGTCCAGATCATGCTCTCTGACGGCCTCAAGCGCTGCCACGCACTCGACTACCTCAAAACGGTTCGCTGGAACCAGTAGCGCCTTGGAGGGGGCGTTGTATCGATGGTTTGCACGGCCAATGCGCTGCACCAGACGTTTGACGTTTTTGGGCGCGCCGATCTGGATCACCAGATCCACATCGCCCCAGTCGATGCCCAGATCCAGTGAACCTGTGCACACGATGGCCCGCAGTTCACCACACACCATCGCGCCTTCGACCCGCTCACGCTGTTGCCGGTCAAGGCTCCCATGATGAATGCCGATTGGCAGTCCGTCGTCGTTGGCCAGCCAGAGGTTGCGAAAAAAGATTTCGGCCTGCGCGCGGGTGTTGTGAAAGATCAATGTTGTTTGGTGCCGCCTGATCTGATCCAGAACCGCAGGGATCGAATAGGCCGCGCCGCCCCCTGACCAGGGTGGTTTCTCATCGGTCTTGAGCATTGAGATATCGGGATCGGGGCCGGGATCGGCCTGAACGATGGCGCACGGGTCCGGGTGGCGTGCCAGAAACTGTGCGATCGCCGTCGGGTCCTCGACAGTAGCCGACAGCCCAACGCGTCTGAGCTGTGGGCATAACGCTTGCAACCGCGCCAGCGCCAGCATCAATTGATCGCCACGCTTGCTTTCTGCAAGGGCGTGGATTTCATCGACGATCACGCGCTGCAATCCGTTGAACATGCGGGGCGCGTCCTCGTATGAGGTGAGCAATGCCAGACTTTCAGGTGTTGTCAGCAGGATATGTGGCGGGTCTGCGCGCTGACGCTTTTTCTGCGTGGCCGAGGTATCGCCAGTCCGGTCTTCGATGCGAATGGGCAGGCCAATCTCATCCACCGGAGTTCGCAGATTGCGCTTTATGTCAGCGGCCAGCGCCTTCAGGGGTGAGACATAAAGCGTGTGTAATCCGGTATGGGAACCGTCCGCCAGTTCTGCCAACGTGGGCAGGAACCCTGCCATTGTCTTGCCACCGCCGGTTGGCGCGATCATTAGCGTGGCAGGATCGGCCGCACGCGCATACAGGTCCTTTTGATGGGGATGAACAGTCCAGCCCCTTGATGTGAACCAGTTTCTGATCGAGGCGGGAATCTGCGTCATACATGCAGGATACCCGTGTCCCAGCGGGACGGAAACGGCTTCTCAGCGCATTTCCGTCAGGTTTCTGATTGCGTCCCTGACGGCCAACGGAAGTGACCTATCCAACTCTTCCGGCACACCATCCAGAGCGCTCTCGACATCCTTTTCCAGAATGCCAATCGTGTTTTCAGTAGAGTATCCATCCCGGGCGAATTCGATCTGGTCGAAATTTGACGCGAACCAGTTCTGGCCCGAGCTTGTGTGGATCAACTGCAATAGCTTGCCTTCGTCGAGGTCGGAATTCTGCGCCCACTCCAGCACCAGCCGCGTCATCGCAGTATTCGAAGCTGCCAGCAGATTGTTGAGCACTTTTGCCTGCATGCCTGAACCGTACGGGCCCATCCGATGGAAATGCGCACCCATTGCATCAAAAAGTGGTTGCGCGGCGTCCAGATCCGCATTGGTCCCACCCAGCATGAACGATAAACGCGCTTCTTGCGCGGCTATTTGTGCACCGGATATCGGGGCATCGATCAGGCTGACGGTTGGTGGTATCCGTTTGCGCAGATCCAGCACATATCGTGGGGAAAGCGTCGAGCAAATGATGATTTGCTTCAGCGTATCAATGTTTGCAAAGCCCTGAGCGCCAAACAGAACATCTTCGGTCTGGGGGATATCGCGCACGACCGTAATCAATGTCCGCAAGCCGGATGCGAACGCCGTTACATCATTGCTTACATGCGCGGACAGGACCCCGAATTCGGAACTCGGGCGCGTGTCGAAACCTCTGGCTTCAAACCCCGCGCGCAGCAGGGTGGCCAGCATCGGCGCGCCCATGCGTCCACATCCTGCAAGGCCGATCATTTGACGATATGCTCGTCCTTTACGAACATGTTGGCCCACGCCCGATCTATCAGGTCAGGGCTCATCTGATAAGGAATGCCCTCAAATTCGCAGATCGCAATCATCTGATCGATCAAAAAGATCGGCTGATAGTTCGCATAGATATTATTGATCGTCGGGTATTTGACCTTGAGCAGGTGAACAAGTGCGGCCTCGTCCAGCGGCATGCCGCGTTTACGAGCGACCATGGCAAAGATTTTCAGGAAGTTCTCCTGATTCGGGCCGTCGATCTTGATCTTGAAGAAAATCCTCCGCAACGCCGCCTGGTCGAAGATCTCGTTCGGGTGGAAGTTGGTCGAGAAGATGACCAGCGTGTCGAACGGAACCTCGAATTTTTCGCCGGATTGCAGGCCCAGAATATCCTTGTTCTCTTCCAGAGGAACAATCCAGCGGTTGATCAGCGCCTGTGGTGGTTCCGCCTGACGCCCAAGGTCATCAACGATGAAGATGCCGCCGGTGGATTTCAACTGCAGCGGCGCCTGGTACGTTCGCGCGGTCGGGTTATAAACCAGATCCAGCATGTTCAGCGACAGTTCACCACCGGTCACAACTGTGGGGCGTTCACACATCACGTACCGGGTATCGAACCGTTTGCGGCGACGCAGGCTATTTGGATCGTCGGGTTCCTGCTCGATCGCGTTGTGAACGATCGGGTCATATACAGTGATGACCTGACCGGCATATTCGATGGCGCGCGGAACATAGACATTGTCGCCCAACGCATCTCGGATCCCGTTCGAGATCGAGGATTTACCGTTTCCGGGCGGTCCGTACATCAGGATTGAACGACCTGCGCTGACTGCGGGACCCAGATGATCCAGCAGGCTGTCTGGTAGAACCAGATGCCCCATCGCCCCGACCAGCTGATCGCGCGTGACCTGAATGTTGCGGATCGATTGGCGTTTGACCTGTTCGCGATAGACAGCCAGCGGAACGGGCATGGCCCCGAAATACTCGGACTGGCTCAGCGCATCCAGCGCCCGCGCCTTGCCTGCATCCGTCAGCTGATACCCCATTTCGTTGCCGCTGTTGGCGTTCAGCGTACCGGTTGCCTCAAGCAGCTTTTGTTCCCGCGCAATATCGACCAGTTCCTGGGTTACGGAACCGGGCAGACAGATGGCTTCTGCGATCTCGCTGACAATCGATACGTTTTTGCGGAAAATAGTCTTGAGCAGAATGTCCCGCATCATCACGAGCGGAAGCTGCATTTCCTCAAGGCCCTTCGGGGCAGGGGGGGCCAGAACGGAAGTGGTTTGCATGTTCATGAGCGTCGCTCGTCTGTCAAGGTTGCACGTCAATTCAATACGGTAGAGGCCGCTTGTGGAAAATCTGTCGCAGATTTGTGGCAGGACAAAGGCGCAGGCAAGGCGCGTAAATGGTGGTTTAGGAACCGAACATTGCACCAAGTATCAGGTAGATGGCGAGTGTTCCCCCGAGCGTCAGGCCCATCGGAAAAAGTTTGCCTTTTTCCCAGCTTTCCCACTCGGGCGCGATCCGGCGCAATCCGGTATATTTACCGATCCGATGCGCGGCGAAGGCGCCCAGAATCGTCGCGGTAAAAATTGCCATGAGCAGCCGAAAGTCAGCGGTCCAGATGAACGGCGCCGCCGCGGCCGCGAATTTGGCATCGCCAGCACCAACTGCGCCTCCGGCGTTTAGAAGAATGCCGATGATCAGAATGACGACCAGATGCAACAATTGCCAAGCATAAGAGGGCAGGGATACCGCCAGTGGACCAATGTGGCCCTGGCTCCATTCATCGGACCACGGCGGCAGAACGAAAAGTCCAACGACCAGAAATACGACCGCCAACGCAACAACCGCGTGGTTCTTGATCCGCATTTCACGCATGTCGGTGAAGGCGACGTAAAAGCAAATTGGCAGCACAAACGGCAAAAACCATAGTGCCGCCGCAGCGGGGATGGACATGGACCTATGCTTCTTCCAGCGCGCTCAGCGCCCGTGCAGCTTCATCGAAATGTTGCGGGTGCGTTGCTATCGCCTCGCGCAGCAGGTTTTTGGCTGTTGTCACATCGCCTTGTTTTACGGCGGAAATCGCCATCGTGTTCAGCAGCCGTGCGCGTTCCACCTGCGTCATGGGAATGACCGGCATGGAATAGTTTCCCTGCGCGCTGCGGGCCAGGACGAGGTTGTTTTTGGCCGTGAACAGTGACTTGTCCTGACGGATAGCCTCAGAGAACAGGCGCTCGGCGTCGGAATAGTTCCCGCGTGTGAGTTTTGAGTATCCCCAGTTGTTCATGACGCCCGCCGGGCGCGTGGTCAGGCCAACTGCTGTCTCATAAAAGTGATCGGCCCGTTTCCAATCCTTGTTGGAATCGGCCACAAGCGCCTCAAGCCGATAGCGTTCGAACGATTCATGCGTGGGTGGAATCGAGTTCAGCACTTCCTTGGCGCGGTCCCACTCTCCACCACGAACCAGAGTATCGGCATAGTCGACCTTATCAGAAACGTTTGAGCCCTTCATGCCAACGAGCTTGGCCCAGGCCGAGGAAGCCTCGGTATACCTTCTGGCGCGGGTTAACGAGATCGCAAGACCGCGCTGTAAATCCGCCCGCCCCGGGTTCTTGCTTGCGGCCCCGTGGAAATAGGTGACCGCTTCGTTCGGATCTGCCGCGCTTAGCATGACGTCATTCAGGTTGGTTTCGTCGATGACGTTCACATCCTGAAATGTACGTTCAACTGTATCTTCGGATTTGTCCGAGCAGGCCGAAACCAGCAGCCCGAATGTCACCATGGTCGGAATCAGGAATGGATGGCGCATTTTTGCGTCCTCTACTGCACTTGCCTCAATCAAGGTGTCTTGCGGATGACGAAATCGCCTTCACCCCGTCGCACCAATTTAAATTCTTCTTCTTGGACATCATTATTAACAGGATTTTCCATTTTTGCGAGTGCTAACCGCAGATTGTCCCGGATTGAGTCACTTTCGCCATTGTCCAGTGCATACGCCCTTCGAAACACCTGCGCGGCTTCTGCGTATTCACCGGTTTCCATCAGCAGAACGCCCAGATTGTTCCATGCAACGGGCCAGTCCGGGTCATCTTCCACAGCACGACGCAGCAGGGTTTCTGCCTGCCCCAGCCGTTTCAGACCCAAATTGGCGGTTCCCATCGAGGTCAGGATTTCCGTCGTCATACCGTCTTCCAACGCCGCCCGCGTGAACGCGTCGAGCGCCAGCTCAAACTGACCGGCTTCCATCAGCCTGTTGCCGACTTCCACGCCGTCTTCCGACTGGCCTTGCGGATCCACACCGGGAGGGAAGGGGCCATTTTGTGATCCGGGCTCAGTGCACGAAGCCACCGCAGCAAGAACTGCGATGGCTTTCAGGGAATTACGGAGGCGTGCATATGTTCGCTCGCCCAGGTTTTTCATTTCAGGTCGCTCACATGTTTTGCAGGTCCATGATGCCTTTCGCTGAAGGACCGACCAGAATGATCAGCAACGGCGGCACCGTTAGCATCATTGTGGCAAGTGTCATCTTGGTTGGCAACTTGTTAGCGGCCTCTTCCGCGCGCATCACACGTTTGTCACGCATTTCACCTGCATAGACGCGAAGTGCTTCGGCGATCGACG
Source organism: Ruegeria sp. BJ6 (assembly GCF_056537885.1). NCBI lineage: Bacteria > Pseudomonadati > Pseudomonadota > Alphaproteobacteria > Rhodobacterales > Roseobacteraceae > Ruegeria > Ruegeria sp. BJ6. The sequence continues at coordinate 151,529 of NZ_JBQFSG010000005.1, forward strand.
TACCGAATGTCGCCGATTGGATCATCACGGTCACGAACGAACTTACGTCCTGAACACCGCAACGTGTTCCCATGTCGCGCAAAACGGTGTCCTTGTCCTTGCCTGCCTTCATTTCATGAGCCACGACTTCGAACTCCTGAGCGATGTCGGGATATGAGGCTTGCGATTCCGCAGCCACACGAACAATTGCCTGATCCAGAGACTGGCCCGCTTCGACACAAACCAGCATCATGTCCAGCGCATCCGGAAAACCGGCCGTGATGTTGTCCTTGCGCTCAGCGACGCGGCGCGTGACCCAATATTTTGGAACCATATACCCCGCGATGCCCGGGCCGAGAACGCGCAGCAGCAGTTGCTGGCCCGTAAATTCCTGTCCGCCTGAAAACACGGTTACAAGCAGAACGCCAAACAGCAGGCCACCGATCCCCAATGCGAACTGGGCAAAGTGATAGAATCGGACCGCATCCTTGGACTGATATCCCGCCTGGCGCAACTTGAGCTGTACGGCAGAAAGCTCCTCTTCGTTCTGCGGCTCAAGAAACGTCGCGAACTTTTCAAGTTGCTCGTTCCGACCCGCAGTACGCAGCCTGTCTTTTTTGTCCGACTTCTTGGATTTGTTCGAAGCTGCATTGCTACGCTGCAGCTTTTTCAACGGATCCTCTGGCTGGTTCAGCAAGAACGGGAGGGTCAGAAGGATCATGAACAGCCCCAGAACGCCGACGACGATCAGTGGTCCGAACTCTCCGAAGTTTTCTGTCAGAATGTCGTTGATACGGGTAAGAAATTCCATGGCTTGTCCTTACACCTTAATGTTGGTCAGCACGCGCATGACGATCAGGTTTACCGTCAGCATGATGCCAACAAAGAAACAGGCGGGGATAAACAGGTAATGGTCGACGACATCGTCATAATACCCGGGGTCGTTAATCAGAATGACACCGAGACAGACGAGGGGGAAGGCAGACAGGAATTTGCCCGACCATTGCGCCTCGGCCGTGATTGCCTTGACGCGCCGGAACAGGCGAAAGCGTGCCCGGATCACTTTGGCCAGTCCTGCCAGAATTTCAGCCAAGTTACCGCCTGATTGCTGCTGAATGGCAACGGCCACAGCCAGAAAGCGAAGATCCTGCATATCTAGACGCGTCGCCATTTCCTTGAGCGCCTCACCAACATCGCGCCCGTACGAGCATTCATCGGAAATAATGCCGAACTCGGTCGCGATAGGGTCCTGCGTTTCCCGGGCGACGATCTGGATGGATGAGATGAAGGGGTGGCCGACACGCAAGGATCGAACCATCAGTTCAACGGCATCGGCCAGTTGCTCTTCCAGAAGGCCCATGCGCGTTTTGGCCTTTTTGCTGACCCACATGTAAACGGCACCGATTCCAATTAAGACAGACAGCGCCGCTCGGATCGGTGTTTCCGTGTTGGTTCCGACGCTCAGGCCCACAAATGCAAGCGCCGAAACCAGCGCCATGATCATGATCAGCTGCCTAGGTGTAAACGCAATCGCCGCTTTTTGTGCCTTATCAGCCAAAAGCGAATACAGCGGGATGGTCTGCGATTTCATGTGCTGCTGCATTTCCTTGCGCAGCTGTTCCAGCACCTGTTCGCGTCCGGCTCCTTTGTCGAGCATATCCAGGCGCCGATTGACCCGACTGTTCAGGCTGATCGATTTTCCGAACGCGACCAGATAGATACCTTCGACCAGGGCAAATACCCCGATGAAGATAAGGCCATAGATGAGGGGCTCCATGCTGATTTGCATAACTGGTTCTCCTACATCGTTGTCGGGTCGTAGATGGACGCGGGCAGGTCAAAGCCCCAAAGACGGAAGCGTTCGGAAAAGTGGCTCCGCACGCCGGTTGCCGTAAAATGTCCGATGATCTTATTGTCAGGTGTCAGGCCCGAGCGCTGAAAACGGAAAATTTCCTGCATGGAAATCACGTCACCTTCCATACCGGTTATCTCGGTGATCGAAGTCATGCGGCGTGAACCGTCCTGCAAACGGCTGGCTTGTACGATCAAGTTTACAGCGCTGGCGATCTGGCTGCGCACTGCCTTGATCGGCATCTCGATACCGGCCATGGCGATCATGTTCTCAAGGCGCGAAATACCATCACGGGCCGAGTTGGCGTGGATTGTAGTCATCGAACCGTCGTGGCCAGTGTTCATCGCCTGCAACATGTCGATTACCTCGGAGCCCCGGGTTTCACCGACAATGATACGGTCGGGGCGCATACGCAGGGCGTTTTTCAGACAGTCACGCGGGCTGACTTCACCCTTGCCTTCGACGTTCGGCGGGCGGCTTTCCATCCGCCCCACATGAGTCTGCTGAAGCTGAAGTTCCGCCGTATCCTCAATGGTCAGGATGCGTTCGGCATCGTCGATAAAGCTGGATAGGGCATTTAGCGTGGTCGTCTTACCGGAACCGGTACCACCCGAAACGATCACGTTCAGGCGGGTCGAGACTGCTGCCTGCAAATAAGCAGCCATTTCCTCGGTGAAGGCGCCGAAATTGACCAGATCGTCAATGCCAAGCTTGTCCTTTTTGAATTTCCGGATCGAGACAAGCGATCCGTCCACGGCAATCGGTGGCACCATGGCGTTGAAACGAGACCCGTCAGCCAGACGCGCGTCCACGTAAGGGTTGGATTCGTCGACACGACGACCCACCGCGGACACGATTTTGTCGATGATGCGCAGAAGGTGCTTTTCGTCTTTGAAGGTGATATCGCTGAGTTCCAGCTTACCGGCGCGTTCGACAAAAATCTGTTGCGGCCCGTTCACCAGAATATCGTTGATCGTATCGTCCTGAAGCAGTGTTTCCAGCGGGCCAAGGCCGGTCACCTCGTCATAAAGTTCCTTGTTCAGCTGCGTGCGATCTTCGCGATTCAGAACGATATTTTTCGCCTCAAGAACCTCGCTGGCAATCGAGCTGATTTCGGCGCGCAATTCTGCCTCTGCTGCGTTTTCAAGCGCTGCGAGGTTCAGGTTTTCAAGGAGTTCCCGATGAAGTTCGATCTTGATTTCACCCAGGCGCTCTTTCCGCTTTCGATCACGGTCAGAAGAGGTTACCTCGGCGGACTTTTTTGCCACAGGCTTGCGGACAATGGCCGTTGGCTTGGCCGCCGCTTCGGGCGTGGTTGCCGGCTTTTCGGCCGCTGGGGTTTTGGCGGCAGCTCCTACAGGCTGCGCTGCAGGCTGTTTTTTGTATCTTGAAAACACGGCTCCCCCCCTCGGGTTGGGTTTAGGCTGCTTCGGCGTCACTGGTTCCCAGGACGTGAAGCGATTGTGCGAGTTTAGCGATTTCACGGCGAAGCGGATTTTTCGCGGCCGAACTGGCCAGTGGCAGCCCGTGATCGCCGCTTTGCATGATCTGTTTGCCACCGTCCGGCAGCAGAAGGTCGATCGAAATTCCCAGACTTTCCCCCATACGCTTGACCCGGCTTTTGCCACTGAGATCGGTGAACTTTGGCGCACGGTTCAACGCAAAGCGAAGCTTGTTAAAGGGCAAATCCTCGGCCTGCAGCGCGCGTTTCAGGCGCAGGGCGTTCTGGGCGGAACGCATGTCCAGTTCAATCAGTGCGAAATAAACATGTGCGGCATGCAGTACGGTTTCCGACCAGTGCACAAGGGTCTTGGGCATGTCGACAACCACATAGTCGAATTGCGCACGGGCCACGTCGATGACGCGCTGGACGTCTTCGGGGGTGATGATGTCCAGCGGAACCATGTCGGTTGGCGCAGTCAATACGTGCAACTTGTCTTCGAAGGTTTGCAGTGCGGCGCCGAAAACTTCGTCATCCATCGTTTCGGTTTCGGACAGCATTTCAAAGACCGCCTCGCGTCGCGGCAGGTCCAGATATGTGGAGACACTGCCATATTGCAGGTCGAGATCCAGCAGGCACACGCTTGGCGGTTCCTTGGCCGAGACCGTGGCAAGCTCCCAAGCCAGATTGACTGCCATCGTTGTTGCGCCGACACCGCCCGCGAGGCCCTGAACGACGAACATGGCGCCCTCTTTGGACTCTCCACCGGACAGGTTGGTACGTTCCGGATGCGCCGCTGCCGCAGGTTCGGGCCGATTCATACGTTCGATCGCTTCCTGCAGCTCTTTTTCCGGAAGAGGGTAGGGGACGAATTCGTCGGCGCCCTTGCGCAACAGCTGGTGAAGTGAGGCAGGAGAAACGTCCTCGGCGATCAGAACGACCTTGATACCTTTCGCTTTGGCCTGAGAAATGATCTCACCCATCAGTGAAAGGTTGTCTTCATCTTCGCCATCTATGGCCAGCGCAATGAATTGCAGGGTTTCTGCTTCGGGCTGACTGAAAAAGGCAAGCGCCTCGGCAAAACCCAGATCGCCCCAGCTTTCCCCCAACGCGGCTTCCATATCTTCGATCAGCAGATCAAAATTCTGCACATCCCGGCTAACCGTACAGGCCAGAATTGAATTCGCGTCGTTTTGCGGCGTAGCGCTGGTCATTAACAGAATCCTCGTTGTAGAGACTTGGCCGGCCATCCGAGCAAACACAGTCGCCCCAAAGCGGTCAAAATGGCCGCAAGTCACCCATTGTTGAAAATGTTGCCCGGAAGTTTGGCGAGAATTTGGCGCAAAAGAACCAATTGTAGGGAATTGGGCGACGATGCCGCCCAATTACACAGTATTGTTATTCGTCAGCGAAGTTTCCGGCACGGCTTTGAACGGTGACGCTGGAAACAGTCGTCGCGCTGTCGATGTACTCTCGATAGACGACATGCGCGTATTTTCCGTCCAGGATATTCGGATGCCGATCGACGAAACCAGATACCTCTGTCACAGTCCGGCGGTTGCGCCGTTCGCGATCGGGCGTTGAGATCAGCGGCCTGTTTTCACCATAGGAAACAACGGCTTCAAGGCGAGACCGGGAAATACCCTGGCTGGCAAAGAACGCTACAACCGCTTGGGCCCGACGCAAGCCGAGGCTCTTGTTGTAAGCCGCGGAGCCGACCGAATCCGTATGCCCGTAAACCCGGAAGCGGACTTCGGGGAACTGCCGGATCCAATTTGCCTGCTGAGTCAGCGTCTGCTGTGCCGCAGCATCAAGCTTTGTGCTGTCGAAGGCAAAGTTGATCTGTGTCGGCACCTCATTGGAGAAGCGTTGATTCAGAATCTGCCCATAGGTCAGTTCACCGTTCATGACCTGGATATTGTTCAGATTCGCGTTGCCAAACGTTCCCTGATCAATCTCGTATCCAGCTTCCCGAGAACAGGCGGCGACTGCGACCGTTAGGCCCAGTGTGATGATCCACTTCTGCATTGGTCCTATCCTCCTATCAGTCCAGAACATAACCGTAGGACCCGCCAAAGTCCTGCTTGGCGACTTCTGCGGCGGCTCCGCTTCCGGCGCGAACGGTTCTGGACACGTGGCCGTTCAGGAACAGATCAAGTTCGCTTGGCGGTTTGACGCGGTCCGTTGGCAAGGCCAGTGCTTCTCCGCGTGTGGGCGATACCAGATGGGTGGTGATGATAATGATCAGTTCACTTTGCTCACGCTGATAATCCGCACTGCGGAAAAGCGAACCCAGAACCGGCACGTCGCCAATCCATGGGACTTGCGTGTTGAGGTCCCTGAAATCATCCTGGATCAAACCAGCAACGGCAAAGCTCTCTCCGTCTCGCAGTTCAACGGTTGTGGCGGTTTCCCGTCTGATAAAGCTGGGGATAGTGTCACCGTTGAATGTAAAGCTGGTGTTGGGGTCAATAGCCGAAACCGACGCGACCATTTCCAGGTTGATCAGATCACCATCCACCACCCGCGGAACGAACTTCATTTCTACGCCGAAGGGCTTGTAATCAATGGTGATTACGTTGTCTTCCTGCGGGACCGGAATTGGAACCTCGCCACCCGCCAGGAATGTAGCTTCCTGCCCGGACAGGGCTGACAGGTTCGGTTCGGCCAGACTGCGGACAAGTCCTTTGGTTTCCAGGGCTTCCAACATAAGCGCTACCTGGGTGGACCCGACACCAAAGCCAAACAGAATTGCACCGGTATTGGTTTGACCATTCGGAATGTTGCCGTTCAACGCTCTGTTCAGCGCATTTTGCGTGTTCAACGACTGGAAACCGGCTGTAACATCTGTGCCGGAGAAGCCAAGAGACGTTGTCAGCGATTTTGCCACGGCGCGGTTCATCTCGGCAAACCGAACTTTAAGCATCACCTGCTGTACGCCGCCCACATTCATCAGGTTCGAAACCCGCTCAGGCGCATAACGTTCGGCCAGCTCCAGTGCACGATCCAGTCGCGCGCCGCTGGAAACGGTTCCGGACAGGACGATGCCATCGTTTGCCGTGCGAACTTCGATTGATTCGTTCGGCAGAATCTGTCTCAGACGCTCCTTGAATTCGGTCACATCGGGTGCAACGCGAACTTTCACGTTTGTGATAAGATTTCCACCGGGGTCGAACAGGGTCAGTGTCGTCAACCCGGGGGACTTACCAAGGACATAGATCGTCCGGTCCGACAGAGAAGAAATGTCAGCAATCCCCGCGTTTGCAATGCTGAGCTCAGCAAAGGGTTGCTCGCTTTCTACGACGATCGCGCGATTCATCGGAACTTCGAGCGTTTCCGCCGTCCCGTTCTTCACGATTCGAAGATTTTCAGCCCAGGCGGCATGGCCGACCGGGCTCATAACAAGTGCCAACCCCAACAGGGTTGACCTGATCCAGGAACTTAATGTCATGTGACCTGCCTCTCCGATCACGCCTCGTTTTTTGGGTCTTACGCCCTATGATGCCAGACTGTGCGCGATTTCCCGATTTTATGCAATAATCAAGGGTTTCCGGAAGGTTCCTTATGTGGATAATGGGCAACATGCAAAAAACTTGAGCCGCACAAATTGTGCGGCCCAGGAAAGTTTAACAGCTGAATAGCAGTCAGTTAGTTGGTGCAGGGGATCTGTTCGACCTGAATCTGACCGCCTCTGCGAACACGGTTGGTGCAGACCTTTTCTTCGACCTTTTTGATGACCGGTGCAGCAGCCTCAATGCCCAGAAGTTTACGTTGGTCGACCTCAATCGCACTGGCGATCGTGTCGTCTTGAATACCGACCAATGCCAGGGACAACCGCCCTGTGTTTTGCGCTTGGGCGAGGGCCGCGATCTGTTCTGGTGTGGCTGCAACGGTTACCGTTCTGGCGATGGTCGTGCCGGTTACGTCCGAACCCGCCGATTGGTCAACTGCAATCAGCTGGATATTGGGTTGAATAAGGCGCGTGATCTCACCTTCCACATCGGTAGAGATGTTGCGAAGTGATCCCGTCCAATACACGTCAACGGTGTCCCCGGGGCGCAGAAAACCGGATACGCCCGACGCCACATCCACGCTGATGGCGAACGCCCTCATGCCTTTTTCAAGTTGCGATGTCAGCCCTGCCGCCTCACCGGGTTTGGTGATCTTGACGGCCATGATCGCCTCGTCTTTTTCCATTGTCCGCAAAATGAAACGCTCATTGTCCGCCTGATCGGGGAACAGAACGGCGATTTCCGTGAACGTTCCTTCGGGAATCGCGTTTTCGGGCCATCCGACCACGCGCACATCTTCCTCGGTCAGGCGCTCTCCGTATTTCAGGGGGCGGTTCGCCACAATGACATTAACAGTGGGGACGGTTTCGACCTGCGCGTTCGCCAACGCCTCAGCGCGCGCCTGACGCTCGCGCGCCAGTTCGGCCTGATGGGCCGAAATATAGTTTCGGGCCATGTAAACGGCACCCCCCGCCAACGCGACCCCAAAAATCAGGACAAGACCAAAAACAGCTCGCATTCACACACCTCGTTCGTATTCCGTCAAACGTGCAGCCGCTGGCGCAGTGCATTAAACAGAGTATTTCCTATATCCTAATTGTGTCGAAATAAGGGACAAATGCTCAAAATGACTGTTGCAAAAACGATATCCTGGCACACTTACTAAAAAATATTTCTTCGCAAGTCGTACTGATCGAAAAGAAACCGCGACCCGGATCGGATCGCGGCGGGATTCCTCGGGAATAGCGGGTTTAGCTGCCGCCGGTGCTGCTTCCACCGACGATGATACCGCCAGAGGTCGATGTTGTGCCTGTCGCTGTACCGCTGCTGACGGTCGTGCGGTCCAGAGCGTTGCCGACACTGCTGGACAAAGTTTCCGAGCCGCCGGCGATTCCTACATAGGCAAGCGCCGCAAGGGCAACGACCGCAGCGGTTAGCACCACCCAGTCAACCGTCACAGCACCACTGTCTTCGTCTTTGAAGTTCCTTATAAATGTAATCAATTTGCGTCCCTCCTGGTGGCGCGAGCTTGCTTCAGCCTTCTCGTGCATGCGGCTGCGTCTCTCTCACGCGTTCCGATACCGTGGCATTAGGTCATCTTAGCCAGAGATGCGTGGCAAGAATTTGACCAAATCAGGTTGGATTTGCCGAAAAGCCGGGATTTTAAACGCCTTTTCAATGGGTTTTGCCAATTTGGCATATGCGAGGCGTGCCACCAGGCTTTGACAGTCACGCGGTATGGGATTTTGAATCAAAAAAGCTACGCCTCTGGATGAGGCGTAGCTTCTGTTTCTGCCGTGTCGGCAAATATTAGTTGCTGGAACCGCTGGTGCCAGCAGCAGTGATACCGCCTGAAACAGTGGAGGTGCCGGTGCCGGTGATGGTACCGGTGCTGACGGTCGCGCCGGACAGAGCTGTGTCAACGTTGTTGGCCAGACCTTCTGCACCACCCGAGATACCCTGGTATGCAACGGCTGCCAGAGCAACAACGGCTGCGGTCAGAACGACCCAGTCTACAGTTACGGCGCCGTCTTCGTCTTTGCGGAAGTTCTTGATGAACTTGATCATGTTACGTCCCTCCTAAAGGATCAAACTTAAAAATACTAACCTCGGCGACATTCGGGACCATCTCTCTCGTCGGTCCCTGTCCGTCTCGGTATGAAACAGAGATTGCCTATCAGGCGTGGCAGGAATTGGGCCAAATCGGGAATTTTTTGCCCGGACCTTAATTTTTTGGTTACGATTTTCGCAAGGCGTTGAAAAATAACGATAAAAAGTTTTTCGCAACTTGTTTTGGCCAAAGCGTGCGGTGCAAAATGGTATCAAATGAGGCAAAACCGCCCCATTTCGCTTTGTTTCTCTGGTGTTGCGGGAGGAAATCAGTATCAACTCGCCTTAAAACAATAATAGTGAGGCAGGCAGATGTACCTCCGGAACGCGATCACTTGCGCCGGCATGCTGGCGCTGCTTCTTGTTGGCGCTCAACAGGTTACCGCCACAGAACCCGAAACCAAAGGGGTCTACAAGCGGATCAAGGCACCAAAACCCGGCACTAGGCCAAAAATAACAGTACAGATCACCGCGGAGGAGCACGCAGCAGCTCCCTTTGCACCCAGTACAGGTGCTGAAATACCCTCGGCCAATGTTGTTGCCAGTGTCGCGCCACCGATACCAGCGGCACTTCCCGCGCCGACAAGCAAATATGGAACGTTCTGGGACAGGGTGTCACCTGAGCTGACCAGTGCAAGCGCGGGGCGGTTGAACCGGGCGATGCGGGCGCTGACTGATGCCGGGGTAACCTCGCCGCGCCTTCAGTCTCTGCAGAACATCGCGACAGAGCGTGGAATAGACATTCTTCGCTCTACGGTAGGAACCAATGTGTCTCCCGCTTTAGTTCTGGCGGTCATTTCTGTTGAATCAGCCGGCCGCGCCGATGCGGTAAGTTCGGCGGGTGCTCAGGGGCTCATGCAGCTGATGCCGGCAACTGCCAAACGGTTCGGCGTTTCAGACAGTCTCGTGCCGGCTCAGAACATTGCCGGGGGCGTAAAGTACCTGAGCTGGCTGATGGAGGAGTTCGGCAACGATCCGATTCTGGTTTTGGCCGGGTATAACGCGGGCGAGGGATCGGTACGCAAGCACAGCGGCGTTCCCCCATATTCCGAGACCCGCGATTACGTTCCCAAGGTTCTGGCCGCGTTTCAGGTGGCTAAAGCCCTCTGCGCCACGCCACCCGAACTTATCTCTGACGGGTGTGTGTTTCAGTCCATGAACGGCCAGTGAAATGAAAAGGCCCGCCATAAACGGCGGGCCTTTCTGATCGGTGAGCGTGCTCAGTTGACGATGGTTGCCTGAGTTGCCGCGCGCATCTCGTCCTCGCTGACGCCGTCGGCCAGCTGCACGATTTTCAGACCGCCTTCGACCACATCCAGAACACCCAGATTGGTGATGATGCGATCAACGACACCTTTCCCGGTCAATGGCAAGGTGCATTCCTTCAGCACTTTCGAGTCGCCGTGTTTGTTGGTGTGATCCATCACAACCACCACGCGGCCAACGCCTGCGACCAGGTCCATGGCGCCGCCCATGCCCTTGACCAGCTTGCCGGGAATCATCCAGTTCGCCAGATCGCCCTTTTCATCCACTTCCATGGCACCCAGAATCGCAGCGGCGATCTTGCCGCCACGGATCATGGCAAAAGACGTTGCGCTGTCGAAATACGCCGTCCGGGCTAGTTCGGTGATGGTCTGCTTACCGGCATTGATCAGGTCGGGGTCCTCTTCGCCTTCGTAAGGGAAGGGGCCCATGCCCAGCATGCCGTTTTCGGATTGCAGAGTGATGTCCTTGTCACCGACATAGTTCGCCACCAGCGTCGGAATTCCGATGCCGAGGTTCACATACATGCCGTCTTCCAGTTCCTCCGCCGCGCGGGCGGCCATCTGATTGCGGTCCCAGGGCATTATGCTTCCTCCTTCTTACGGGTGGTGCGCTGTTCGATGCGCTTTTCGTGCTCGCCCTGAATAATGCGATGCACATAGATGCCGGGCAGATGGATGTTGTCCGGGTCCAGCTCGCCGCGCGGCACGATTTCCTCGACTTCAGCGATGCAGATTTTACCGCAGGTTGCCGCCGGTACGTTAAAGTTACGTGCGGTCTTGCGGAAAATCAGGTTGCCGGTGTCGTCGGCCTTCCAGGCCTTGACGATGGCCAGATCGGCAAACAGACCTTCTTCCATAATATAGGTCTCGCCGTTGAAGTCCTTGTGCTCCTTGCCTTCGGCGATCACGGTGCCAACGCCGGTCTTGGTGTAGAAGCCGGGGATGCCCGCGCCTCCGGCGCGCATACGTTCGGCCAGCGTGCCCTGCGGATTGAATTCCAGCTCAAGTTCGCCAGACAGGTACTGGCGCATGAATTCTGCGTTTTCACCGACATAAGAGCTGATCATCTTTTTGACCTGCCTCGTCTGCAGCAGGATACCGATGCCGAAGTCGTCCACACCTGCGTTATTCGATGCAAATGTCAGGTCCTTGACCCCAGACTCCTTGATGGCTTCCAGCAGCAGTTCCGGGATACCGCAAAGGCCAAACCCGCCCCCTGCGATCAGCATGCCGTCCTTCAGCACCCCATCGAGCGCTTCGGTGGCATTGGCATAGACTTTTTTCATGGAATACTCCCCCAATGACTTGGTGATGGCGCAGGTTGTGCCGCCACGTCACGAGGAAGTCAATGAAACCAAGGGGCAATGGTATTTCTACCTAATGATGCAGGCCCGGTAGATTACCGGGCCCGCGTCATTGTTATTCGGTGGCCGCCTTCTTGGCCGTCTTTTTGGGCGCTGCCTTTTTCTTTGGTGCAGCTTTCTTTTTGGTGCCCTTCTTTGCGGCCTTTTCTGCGATCAAGCCCAGCGCCATTTCCATTGTGACATTTGCCGGCTCTACATCCTTGGGCAGGGTGGCATTCACCTTTTCCCATTTGACATATGGCCCATAGCGTCCATCCAGAACCTGAACTGCGCCGCCGTCGGGATGGTCGCCCAGTTCTTTCAGCGGTTTCGCCGCCGCGCGCCTTCCACGTCCCGGATTGGCGCGCTTTTCTGCCAACAGCTCCACCGCGCGGTTCATGCCGATCTCGAACACGTCGTTGGGGTCCTTGAGGTTGGCATAGATCGGCTTGGCCTCATCTGCCAACTGATGCATCAGGTAGGGGCCAAAGCGGCCAAAATTGGCGCTGATCATTCCGCCTTCGGGGTGCTCACCGATCTGGCGCGGCAGGCTCAGCAGCGTCAGCGCCTTGGCCAGATCCATATCATCCTTGCTCCACCCGCGCGGCAGTGAGGCGCGCGGCGGCTTCTTGTTCTCGGGCGTGGGTTCGCCCCGCTGAACATACGGACCAAAACGGCCCGATTTCAGCCAGATCTCGTCTCCCGCGTCCTCGCCCAGCAGACGTTCATCGCCTTCGGCACCTTCGCCTGCGATAGGACGGGTGTAATTGCATTCCGGATAGTTGCCACATCCCACAAAGCCGCCGGTTCGTGAGGTTTTCAGATGCAATTGACCCACACCGCATTTCGGGCAAATGCGCGGGTCCGAGCCGTCTTCGCGTGGCGGATAAAGCTGTGGTGCAAGCACCTCGTCCAGCTTGTCCAGCACTTCCGAGATGCGCAGTTCCGACGTCTCGCCAATGGCGGCCGAGAAATCGCGCCAGAACTTGCCCAGCAGGTCCTTGTAATCACGCTCACCGGCACTCACGTCATCCAGCTGCCCCTCCAGATTCGCGGTGAACTCGTACCCCACGTATTGGCGGAAGAAATTCAGCAGAAAGATGGTGACGATCCGCCCCTTTTCCTCGGGGATCAGCCGGTTTTTGTCTTTGCGCACATACTCGCGGTCCTGAATCGTAGTCACGATCGAGGCATAGGTGGACGGCCGCCCGATCCCCAGCTCCTCCATCCGCTTGACCAGAGTCGCCTCGGTGTAGCGCGGGGGGGGCTGAGTGTGGTGCTGAAAGGCCAGAACGGCTTCGTTTTCGGACAGGATCGCGGCTGTCTTGCCGGTGCTGTCGCCGGTTGCCTTGGCAAACTGATCGCGCAGCGAAGTCTTTGCAAAACGGGCCGGATCGCCCTGCATGATCTGGGGCAGGCGCTTTTCATCGTCATCGGCCACATCGTCGCGGCCTTCTTCATAGACACGCATAAAGCCGTCGAACATCACCACCTGTCCGGTGGCCCGCAATCCGACCTGACCGTCATCGCTGCTGATCTCGACAGTGGTCCGCTCCAGCCGCGCTGCAGCCATTTGGCAGGCGATGGTACGCTTCCAGATCAGGTCATACAGCTTGCGCTGATCGTCATCGGTAACTTTCAGCGCCTTGGCGTCGCGCGACATATCCGTCGGACGGATGCATTCGTGGGCTTCCTGCGCGTTCTTGGCCTTGTTCTTGTAGATACGCGGGCTGTCCGGCACATATTCCGCGCCGTAACGGTCACTGATGGCATCGCGCGTGGCCGCAACCGCCTCGGGGGCCATGTCGATGCCGTCGGTCCGCATATAAGTAATGTAGCCCGCCTCGTAGAGCCGCTGCGCCACCTGCATCGCATGGCGGGCGCCCATACCGAACTTGCGGCTGGCTTCCTGTTGCAGGGTCGAAGTCATAAACGGAGCGCTGGGGTTTCGTGCAGCGGGCTTGGCCTCGACCGATGTCACGCTCAGCGCGCGGCTGGTAATCGCCTGCACCGCAAGTTCCGCCTGCGTGGCGTTGGTCAGATCGTGCTTGTCCAGCTTTTTGCCTGCCAGCGTGACAAGCCGCGCCTCAAAGGTCTGGCCCCGTGGCGTTTCGAAAAGTGCCTTTACCGACCAGTATTCGACCGGTTTGAACGCCTCGATCTCCATCTCGCGCTCGACGATCAGGCGCAGACAGACGGATTGCACCCGGCCCGCCGACTTCGCGCCCGGCAGCTTTCGCCACAGGACAGGCGAGAGATTGAAGCCCACCAGATAATCCAACGCGCGTCGGGCCAGATAGGCCTCGACCAGTGGCATATCCACCTCACGCGGGTTCTGCATTGCCTGCGTCACCGCGTCCTTTGTGATCGCGTTAAATGTCACGCGGCTGACCGGCGTGTCCTTCTTGATCGAGCGGCGCTTGGTCAGCGCTTCCTGCAGATGCCAGCTGATCGCTTCGCCCTCGCGATCGGGGTCGGTTGCGAGGATTAGCGCGTTGTCTTCTTTCAGCGCGTCGGCGATGGCTTTGACATGCTTTCGGCTGTCAGCACCCACTTCCCATGTCATCGCGAAATCATCGTCGGTATCGACTGATCCGTTCTTGGCAGGCAGGTCGCGCACATGGCCGTATGAGGCCAGAACCGTGTAGTCAGGGCCGAGATATTTATTGATCGTTTTTGCCTTGGCCGGGGATTCTACAACAACTACAGGCATTTAGTGAAAAACCTCGCTCGACGGAATTGGCGCCTTGTATGGCCGTGCAAAATGTGTGGGGCAAGGGCAGATTGTCAATGCGTTCCGTTTGAAATTGGATTTTCGCCTAAAGATCAACACGATGGCTCGGTGTTTTTATCACATGTCCAGCTGTCAGCGTGCAGAGTGTGTTCCTTGTTGCGCCGGTCATCGTGATTCCGACAGGGTTTTTGCGTCAGCTGGCAAGCGACAGCAAACCACCCGCCTGCCGTCGTATCCGCCCGTCAAGTTCCAGATCGACCAGAGCGGGACCGATTTCTCCGGCACTGACCGACAAATCCCGGATCAGTTGATCCTCGGCCACAGGTGACGGCCCCAGAAGTTCGAGGATGCGGCTATGCAATACGTGGGTGTCGCTTGGGGCTTTCACCGGTTGCATTTTAGCCGGAGTTTGAGGCTTGCTGCGGGAATTCAACGGCAGATCCGATTGTTGCCTCGGCAGAGCATCGATCACGTCCTGAGCGGATCGGATCAGCGTGGCCCCATCCCGCAGAAGCAGATTGCACCCTGCGGCACGCGCATCAAAAGGATGTCCGGGAACAGCCAGAACCTCGCGCCCCTGATCAAGCGCATCCCGCGCCGTGATGAGGCTGCCGGATTTTGCGGCCGCTTCGACGACGACGACAGCCTGAGCCAGCCCCGAAATGATCCGGTTCCGGCGTGGAAAGTGACGGGCCTGCGGAACGGTCTTCATCGGCTGTTCCGAAAGCCGCAGCCCTTTGTCTGAGATTTCCGCTGCCAGATGGGCGTTTTCCGCCGGATAGACGACATCAGCACCACCCGCCAGAACGGCCACCGTGCCCGAGTTCAGTGCTGCCATATGCGCTGCTGTATCAATGCCGCGGGCCAGGCCCGAAACGACGACATAGCCTGCCTCTCCCAGCTCTTTCGCCAATGCCCGTGTCATGCGCGCGCCAAGGGATGAACAATTGCGGGCACCGACAATCGATATCATGGGGCGTTGCAGCAGGCCCAGATCGCCAACCGCCCACAAAAGCGGTGGCGCATCCTGCAAGTCAGTAAGGGCATTCGGAAATTCGGAATCAAACAGGCACAACAGCCGTGCATTGGCTGCTTTCGCCGCTCTAAGTTCCGATTCAATAACGCCGGGAGGGCAAATTTCATAACCCTCTATCCCGGCAGCGCGCGCCATTTCCGGCAGCGCGGCAAGCGCATTCTGCGCTGTCCCATGTTTACGCAGCAACCGCCGAAACGTCGCCGGGCCGACTTTGCGTGAGCGCAACAGACGAAGCCAGGAAAACCGATCCTCTTCCGTGGTGGGTGGGAGTGTGGGGTGATTGGAAGAAAGCTGCTCCTCGGTCATCCGTTGCTCCGCCTGATTGCAGAACCGGTTTACGGGTGGTGAGGTTAACGCTCGGTGAATCGGGGAAAAATCTACGAAAATTTCTGCAAAACTACTGCGAAGTTCCAGTTATGCCTTGGCAAAACGGTAGATAAACCATCCCGGGTTGCAGGTTATCGCTTGGGGTGCGGCGCAGAACAATCCTGCGCCGCAGGCAGATTTCGAATCAGGCTGCCGATCCGCCCACCGTCAGCCCATCCATCAGAACGGTCGGCTGACCCACGCCCACGGGCACCCATTGGCCATCCTTGCCACAGGTTCCCATGCCGGGGTCCAGCTCCATGTCATTGCCCAGCCCGCGAATGCGTTTCAGGGCCGAAGGTCCGTCGCCGATCAGGGTGGCTCCTTTTACTGGCGCTCCGATCTTACCGTTCTGAACACGGTAGGCTTCGGTACAGGAGAAGACGAATTTCCCGTTGGTGATGTCGACTTGGCCGCCACCGAATCCAACAGCCCATATGCCGTCCTTGATCTCGGCTACCAGTTCCGCCGGATCGGCATCGCCCCCCAGCATGATCGTATTGGTCATGCGGGGCATTGGTTTGTGCGCATAGCTTTGCCGCCGCCCGTTACCAGTGGGGGCCACACCCATCAGGCGCGCGTTCTGGCGGTCTTGCATGTACCCGGTCAGAACGCCGTCCTCGATCAGCACTGTTCGGGAACTGGGTGTTCCCTCATCATCCACGGTGATCGAACCGCGCCGGTCGGCAATTGTGCCGTCGTCCACGACTGTTACGCCTTTCGAGGCAATTTGTTGCCCCATCAACCCGGCAAAGGCCGAGCTGCCTTTACGGTTAAAATCGCCTTCCAACCCATGACCAATGGCTTCGTGCAGCAGAATGCCGGGCCAGCCGGGGCCAAGCGCAACCTCCATCACACCAGCGGGGGCAGGGACCGCATCCAGATTGACCAGAGCAATCCGCAGCGCTTCGCGCGCCTTGCCCTGCCAGTCTGCCGGATCAATTAGCCCGTCCAGACCAACGCGCCCGCCGCCCCCGGCGGATCCGCTTTCACGCCTGCCGTTCTGTTCGACAATGACCGAGACGTTCAGCCGCGTCATCGGGCGCACATCTCGCACGCGAACCCCGTCGGGGCGTAGAATCTCGACCTCTTGTACCGCTGCGGCAATGGTGGCACTGACCTGCACGACCCGAGGGTCAAGATCGCGAGCAAAGGCATCAATCTCGCGAAGGGTTTCGATTTTGACCGGAAAGCTGGCGGATTCGATCGGATCTTCGTCCGTATAAAGCCGCGTATTGGTCGCCCGGGGGGCCTCGGCCAGTGTGCCGCCCCCGTCACCCACCGCAAGTCGCGCGGTCTCGGCTGCGCGTTTCAGGGCCGGTATCGAAACCTCGGTCGAATGGGCATAACCCGCCACATCGCGCTGAACCGCGCGCAGGCCAAACCCCTCGGACGCGTCATAGGACGCAGTGCGCAGACGGCCATCATCGAATACCAGCGCTTCGGATTTTCGCCGCTCAACGAACAGCTCGCCATCTTCCGCACCGTCGGTGGCCGACCTTAGAACGGCAAGCGCCTCGTCATGCGGTAGAGCGGTTTCAAATGGGCGAAACGGGGCTTGAGCCATCGGTTGGAACCTTTCCGGTTTGATCCAGATCAAAAATAGCGTCTGTTTGACGCAAGCATTTTGCTTTATCTACCCTCCGGAATATGGTTTTTAACGCGGTCAAAGACAACGGGAGAGGTGTGACCGATTCACGCCTTATCGCCAGGGACGCAAAGATCAAACGATCAGGACAGAATATGAAGAATGCTTTGATGCTTTCGGGGCTTTTCGCAGCCCTCTCCAGCCTGCCCGCAATGGCTCAGGAGCTTGAGATTATCGGCAAACCGGTTGATGGCGGCGTGGGCTTCCAGCCCGCAGCAACCAGTCTGGCCGAGGGAATTCAGCGGCTGGACGGGATGATTCTGGTTATCATCACGGCAATCTGTGTGCTGGTTGCCGGGCTGCTGGTCTACTGCATCGTGCGCTACAACCAGCGCACCAATCCGACCCCCTCGCGCTTTTCGCATTACACACCGGTCGAAATCGCATGGACGATTGGCCCGATTCTGATTCTGGTGTTCATCGGCGCGTTTTCGCTGCCGGTTCTGTTCAAACAGCAGGAAATCCCTGAAGGCGAAGTGGTCATCAAGGTGGTCGGCAACCAGTGGTACTGGACCTATGAATATATCGACCATGATTTTGCATTCGACAGCTACATGCTGGGCCACCCGGCGACACTGGATGCAGATGCCCGCCCTGCGGACGCTGATGTATCTGCATTTGTTCTGGACGACGCGATGCGCGCCAAGCTGGCCGACGCAGGCTACGGCGAAGACGAGTTTCTGCTGGCGACCGACACCGCAGTTGTCGTGCCTGTGAACAAGATCGTAGTGATGCAGGTGACCGCATCCGACGTGATCCATTCCTGGACCATCCCCGCCTTTGGCGTAAAGCAGGATGGCGTACCGGGCCGTCTGGCAGAGCTGTGGTTCAAGGCCGAGAAAGAGGGCATCTATTTCGGCCAGTGCTCGGAACTGTGTGGCAAGGATCACGCCTACATGCCGATCACCGTGAAAGTGGTCAGCGAAGAGGCATATGAACAGTGGCTGGAAAGCGCCAAGGAAGAATATGCAGGTCTTCCGCAGCCTTATCAGGTCGCATCGAACTGATGATGCCACTGGGGGCGGGGTAAACTCTCGCCCGACGAAAGACGCAGGGTGCGCGGGGTCCGCGCGCCTTTCGCCCCGGAAGGACCGAAAATGAGCGACGCAAGCATCAACGCCAGCACCGTGACCGCGAAGGGGCACGAGGACGAGGCCAGCTTTGGCGATTATTTCGCCCTGCTGAAGCCCCGTGTCATGTCGCTGGTTGTGTTCACCGCGCTTGTCGGCCTGCTGGCCGCACCGGTTCCTGTGCACCCATTCATTGGATTCTGCGCCATTTTGTTCATCGCCATCGGCGGCGGTGCCTCGGGCGCGTTGAACATGTGGTGGGATGCCGATATCGACAAGGTGATGAAGCGCACCAAAGGCCGCCCGATCCCCGCGGGTAAGATCGAAGCGGGCGAGGCGCTGGCGCTGGGCCTCGGTCTGTCCGGCCTATCGGTTATCATGCTGGGCTTGGCCACCAACGTCTTTGCAGGTGCGTTCCTTGCATTCACCATCTTCTTCTACGCCGTCGTCTACACGATGTGGCTCAAGCGTTCGACGCCGCACAACATTGTAATCGGCGGCGCCGCCGGAGCGTTCCCGCCAGTGATTGGCTGGGTGGCCGCAACCGGTTCGATGACTCTTGAGCCGTGGCTGATGTTCGCCCTGACGTTCATGTGGACACCACCGCATTTCTGGGCGCTGGCGCTGTTCATGCGCTCGGACTATGACGATGCGGGTGTGCCGATGCTGACCGTGACCCATGGCCGCCGCGCCACGCGGGTGCACATTCTGGTCTATACCGCGTTGCTATCGCTGCTGGCTGTTGGCACAGCTTTCTCGGGCATAGGTGGCCCGGTCTATCTGGCAGTCGCGCTGGTGCTGAACGCACTGTTCCTGCATGGTGCATGGAAAATCTCGCGTCGGAACGAAGACGACGCCGAGGCCGACAACTTCAAGGTCGAGCGTGGTTTCTTCAAGCTTTCGCTGCTCTATCTGTTCCTGCATTTCGGCGCCATTCTGGTCGAGGCGCTGCTCAAGCCCTATGGGCTGGGAGGCTGGGGATGAGTCTGCGCAAAACCCACGAACTGCATAACCGCCGGTTCGGCCGTAATCTGGGCGTAGCGCTGACACTGGCTGCGCTGATCGTCATCATCTTTGGGCTGACCGTGGTCAAAGTCACGCGTGGCGACTTCGAGATGCCGCGTGCAGAGGTGCAGAACTGATGGCAGTGTCGGGACCCCAGAAAACGGTCATTCAGCTTGTCGGCGTTGTTGTGCTGATGGGTGGCCTCGCATGGGCGGCAGTCCCTTTCTACAACTGGTTCTGCCGTGTCACCGGATTCGGCGGCACCACCGGTGTGGCGCAACAGGCCCCCGATGACATTCTAGACCAGACGGTTACCATTCGCTTCGATGCCTCGAAGGCCCGGGAAATGCCGTGGGAGTTCAAGCCGGTCGAGCGCGAGATGAAGATTCGTATCGGCGAGACCGGGCTGGCCTTTTACGAGGCCTACAACCCGACCGACAAACCGATTGCCGGTCAGGCGTCCTATAACGTGACGCCTTATTCGGCGGGCGGCTACTTTCAGAAAATCGCCTGCTTCTGCTTTGATGAGCAGGTTCTGCAACCCGGTGAACGGGTTGAGATGCCCGTGACCTTCTTCGTCGACCCGGAAATCGTCGACGACCCGGAAGCCAAGTATGTTCATACGATCACACTGTCGTATACATTCTACGAAATCGACCTGCCCGAGGGCTATGCCGCCCTTGACGCGCAGGCGGAAACAACAACGAATTAATGCCTGTAGGTGAGGGACGCTGATGGCACACGCAAAAAACCATGACTACCACATTCTGAACCCCTCGATCTGGCCGCTGATCGGCGCGATCAGCGGCTTTGTGATGCTGTTCGGGGCCGTTCTGTGGATGCACGGAATCACTCCGTGGATGTTCTGGGCAGGGCTGGTGGCCGTGCTCTACACCATGTTCGCATGGTGGTCCGAAGTGGTGGCCGAAAGCCGCGCTGGCGATCATACGCCCGTTGTGCGTATCGGCCTGCGTTATGGCTTCATCCTGTTCATCATGTCCGAGGTGATGTTCTTTTTTGCCTGGTTCTGGTCGTTCTTCAAACATCGCATGTATCCGATGTACGACTATGCCGGCACCGAATACATCCAGCCGGACATCCACGCGGTCGATCCGTTCCACCTGCCGCTGATCAACACGCTGGTTCTGCTGCTGTCGGGCTGTGCGATCACATGGGCGCACCATGCGCTTGTGCATGACAACGACCGCAAGGCGCTGATCAACGGTCTGGCCATCGGTATTGCACTGGGTATCGCGTTTACCTTCCTGCAGGCGTTTGAGTATTACGAACTGCTGGCTCATGAAGGCTGGAAATTCGGCGACGATCAGTTCTATTCGAACTTCTTCATGGCCACCGGTTTCCACGGCGCGCACGTCATCATCGGGACGATCTTCTTGTCGGTCTGTCTGATCCGTGCCTTGCGCGGTGATTTCACCCCCGAGAAACATATCGGGTTCGAGGCCGCCGCCTGGTACTGGCACTTCGTTGACGTTGTCTGGCTGTTCCTGTTCTTCGCCGTCTACATCTGGGGTCAGGCCCCGCTGATGTAACGCCGGTCAGGTGATCCAATTGCAAAAGCCGCCCTTTGGGGCGGCTTTTTCTTTCTCAGGGCGCAAGATTGCGCCCGATACAATTGCATGGTTGCAATTTTACCCGCGTCCCTCTTAACAAGACGCCGGTTCAGCCCGAGCCGTAAAATGAAGAGATCTGGTCCCGATATGCGCCGCATCCTGTTCCTGCTGATTTTTGGCTTCGCCGGTCTGGCGATCCTGTTGTCATTGGGATTCTGGCAGGTGCAGCGTCTGGCATGGAAGCAAGGCGTTCTGGCAGAGATCGAAGACCGCATTTCAGCTGAGCCCGTGGGCCTGCCGGGGTCCGTTTCTGCCGAGGGCGACAAGTACCTGCCCGTAACAGTGTCCGGCGAGATGGAGCCGGGGGAAATCCACGTTCTGGTCTCGGTCAAGCAGGTCGGGGCAGGGTATCGCATCATCCAGTCCTTCAGCACCGAAGACCGGACCATTCTGGTGGATCGGGGATTTGTTCCGACCACAGCCAAACAATCCGAACGGCTGACGGGGCAGATGACGGTGACAGGTAACCTGCACTGGCCGGATGAGATCGACAGTTACACACCAGAACCGGATCTAAACGATAATATCTGGTTTGCCCGCGACGTGCCCAATCTGGCGGCGGCACTTGGGGCAGAGCCGGTGTTGTTGATTGCACGAACACAAACCGACCCCGGTATTACGCCCCTGCCTGTGGATGCCGCAGGCATTCCGAACGATCACCTGCAATATGCAATCACATGGTTTGGTCTGGCTCTGGTCTGGGCCGCGATGACTGGTTATTTCCTGTGGCGCAACCGCGCCCCTTCAGAGAGTGATGAGCAATGAAATACATCTCGACCCGAGGCCAAGCGCCTGAACTTACCTTTGAAGAGGCGATGCTGACCGGGCTGGCCCGGGATGGTGGCCTGTACCTGCCTGCCGAAATTCCGGTGATGACGCAGGAAGAGATCGCGGCACTGGCCGGTCTGCCCTACGAGGAAATAGCGTTCCGCGTGATGTGGCCCTATGTCAGCGGATCGTTTGCCGAGGATGAGTTCAAAGAAATCATCGCCCGCGCTTATGAAGGGTTCGGCCACGACGCCCGCGCGCCGCTGAAGCAGTTGAACGAGAACCACTTCCTGCTGGAGCTGTTCCACGGGCCCACTCTGGCCTTCAAGGACTTTGCGATGCAGTTGATCGGTCAACTGTTTCAGGTGGCGCTTAAACGGCGCGGGGACCGAGTGACCATCGTGGGCGCTACCAGCGGCGACACCGGATCGGCAGCGATCGAGGCGTTCCGCGGGTTGGATGCTGTGGACGTGTTCATCCTGTACCCGCATGGCCGCGTGTCCGAAGTGCAGCGTCGTCAGATGACCACCCCTGCGGACAGCAACGTGCACGCCTTGGCTGTGGATGGCGATTTCGATGATTGTCAGGCCGCGCTGAAGGATATGTTCAACGATTTCGATTTCCGCGACAGTGTGAAACTGGCCGGTGTGAACTCGATCAACTTCGCCCGCGTTCTGGCGCAGATTGTTTATTATTTCTCCGCCGCGGTAAGCCTCGGGGCTCCGCACCGCAAAGTCAGCTTTACAGTTCCGACCGGCAATTTCGGAGATATCTTTGCAGGTTACCTCGCCAAGCGCATGGGCCTGCCCATCGACCGGCTGGTGGTTGCGACCAACCAGAACGACATCCTGCATCGCTGCCTGTCTGGCGAGGGGTACTTCAAGGGTGACACCATCCCTTCGATCAGCCCGTCGATGGATATTCAGGTCAGCTCGAACTTTGAACGGGCGCTGTATTATGCCTATGGCGAGGATGGCGGCGCCGTGGCGCAGTTGATGGATGAACTGAAAAACGGTGGCTTCAACGTCAGCCAGGGTGCGATGGAAGCGCTGCACGAAAACTTCGACTCAGGTAGGGTCTCCGAAGAGGAAACGCTTGCCACGATCAAATCCACGCTGGCCCACAGCGCGGAACTGGTCTGCCCGCACACCGCTGTCGGCATCAAGGTCGCCGAAGAACACCGCGCCGCTGATGTGCCGATGATCACGTTGGCCACCGCGCATCCGGCAAAATTCCCGGCAGCGGTCGAGAAGGCGAGCGACGTGCATCCGCCTCTTCCATCCCGCATGTCTGATCTGTATGAACGTCCGGAACGGGTGACCCGCATCGCAAACGATCTGGATGCCCTCGAGGATCATATCAGAAGGCATATCGCTGAGTGACTGTCAGACAGGACCAACTGAAGAACGGCTTTCGTATCGTCAGTGAACATATGCCGGGGCTGCAATCGGCGGCCATCGGCATCTGGGTAACCGCCGGCGGGCGGCATGAACGGATCGAGCAGAACGGCATCGCCCATTTCCTTGAGCATATGGCGTTCAAGGGAACCGAGCGGCGTTCCGCGCTGCAGATCGCCGAGGCGATCGAGGATGTGGGCGGATATATCAACGCCTACACCTCGCGCGAGGTGACGGCCTATTACGCGCGTGTCCTGAAAGACGACGTGGCGCTGGCGATGGATGTGATCGGTGATATCGTTCTGAACCCTGTCTTCGACCCGCGCGAGATCGAGGTTGAGCGCGGCGTGATCCTGCAAGAGATCGGTCAGGCCTATGACACGCCGGACGACGTGATCTTTGACTGGCTGCAGGAGCAGAGCTACCACGATCAGCCATTGGGGCGGACCATTCTGGGACCGACCGAGCGGGTCAGCGCGTTCTCGCGCGAGGATCTGTCGGGCTTTGTGGCAGAACACTATGGCCCCGAGCAGATGATCCTGTCTGCTGCTGGGGCGGTGGATCATGATGCGCTGATGAAAATGGCCGAAGAGATGTTCGGCCACCTGCAACCACGCAAAGGGCTGGTTGCCGAACCGGGCCACTTCACCGGTGGTGAGGCGCGGCAGGAGAAAGAGCTGGAGCAGGCGCATTTCGCGCTGGCCTTGGAAAGCCCGGGATATCGCGATGACGCGATCTATACCGCGCAGATTTATTCGACGGCACTCGGCGGTGGCATGTCCTCGCGCCTATTTCAGGAAATGCGTGAAACGCGCGGTCTATGCTATACGATCTTTGCCCAGACTGGCGCCTATGCCGACACCGGGACGACGACGAT
This sequence comes from Ruegeria sp. BJ6, assembly GCF_056537885.1. NCBI lineage: Bacteria > Pseudomonadati > Pseudomonadota > Alphaproteobacteria > Rhodobacterales > Roseobacteraceae > Ruegeria > Ruegeria sp. BJ6. The sequence continues at coordinate 175,562 of NZ_JBQFSG010000005.1, forward strand.
CTATGCCGGTACCTCTGCCGATCAGGTGGCGGAACTTGCCAACATCACCATCGACGAGATGAAGCGCGCAGCCGAAGACATGACACCCGAAGAGGTTGCCCGCGCCCGCGCCCAGATGAAGGCCGGAATGCTGATGGGGCTGGAAAGCCCATCGAACCGCGCCGAACGTCTGGCCCGGCTCGTGCAGATCTGGGGCAAGGTCCCCCCGCTGGAGGCCACCGTGGCCAAGATCGACGCCGTGACCACGGCAGAAGTGCGTAAATTCGCCGAACAGATGGCTGTTAATGCTCCGACCGCTCTGGCGCTTTACGGTCCGGTTTCCGGCGCACCCACACTGGCCGAACTGCAGGAGAGGCGCGCGGCGTGATGCTGTTAGGCAGACGCAAGCTGAAACTCGAAACCGAGCGGCTCAGCCTGCGTCCGCCGGTGCATTCCGATTTTCGTGATTGGTCTGCGTTGCGACGGTCATCCAAAGAATATCTGACCCCGTGGGAGCCGATTTGGGCGCATGACCATCTGAGCCGCAAGTCGTTTACCAACCGGGTCTATTGGGCGCAGAGGTCAATTGTCAGCGGAACAGCCATTCCAATGTTCCTGTTTCGCCGCAGTGATGATGTGCTGGTGGGGGCGATCACTTTGGACAATATTCGCCGCGGCCCGGCACAGGCAGGGACGCTGGGATATTGGACGGGACAGGCGTTTTCGAGACAGGGATACATGCGCGAAGCTATAGGCGCCCTGGTGCACCACGCCTTTACGCGCCTCGACCTGAGCCGGATCGAGGCCGCCTGCCTGCCCGAGAATGCCGCCTCTCGGGGGTTGCTGGAAAGCTCTGGCTTCAAATACGAAGGCGTGGCGCAGTCCTATCTTCAGATCGATGGGCGCTGGCGGACGCATGTTCTATACGCCAGCCTGCGGTCTGACCGGCGGGGACGGACCGACGCCGGATAGCGGCCCCGAACCCCATTCCACTTTCAGACAGAAGAAGGGGCATGACTTGAGCGGCAGGTGCGCTACACTTGGGCCATGCGGTGGATTGTTGTGGGACTAATAGTGATCGCAGGTGGGGCGGCTGCGCAAGAGCGGCGGCCCAGCCATTGCATCGCCATCGCCGATGCAGCACCGGGCATCGAATTTCTGCACAAGGCTGCCTGGCAGGACCCGGTTCCCGAATTCTCGGTCCGGATCAGCTATATCGCGCACGCGTCCTTTCTTATTCAAACCCAAGGCGGGCTGAATGCCGTGACCGATTTCACCGGGTTCATCGGCAGCGCGACCTTAATTCCCGACATCGTGACGATGAACCACGCGCATGACACGCACTGGACGGCGCATCCCGATCCCGCGATTCCCCATGTGTTGGAAGGCTGGGGCGAGTTCGGGCAGGGCGTAGACCACCACCTTGATCTGGGAGAGCTGCTGATCCGCAATGTCTCGACCGACATTCGCTCGTTCTATGGGGGTGTCGAAGAGAAGGGCAATTCGATATTCGTTTTCGAAGTCGAAGGGTTGTGCATCGGCCACCTAGGGCATCTGCACCATATCCCGAGCGATGAACAGTTTGCGGCACTTGGCCGGATGGACGTGGTCATGGCGGCCGTGGATGGTGGCACAACGATGCCGCTGCCCGAAATGATCTCAGTGCTCAAGCGGCTGAAAAGTTCCGTCATCATTCCGATGCATTGGTTTTCCGGCTATTCGCTTGATCGGTTTCTGGCAGGCATTCGCGATGATTTCCCTGTCGTGCGCGACGGGGTCTCGGAAATAGAGGTTTCGCTGCGATCTCTGCCCGACCGGCCCACAGTCGTCGTGCTGGAACCACAATATCTCATTGAACAGGAATAATACTTGTCGACGCGCCGCAGCTTGGGCAAGGAATAGGCATGACCCTCAGACCAGCCGACGAAACATTAGCTCAGAGCATCCGGAACAAGATCGGCGACGACCTCGTGCGCCCGGTCGAAGCGCGCTATCTGGAAGAACCGCGCAGGCGTTTTGCGGGGCAGGCGGGGGTGCTGGCCTTGCCGAAGAACGTGGGCGAGGTCGCCGCACTGGTAAAGCTGGCTTTGGACGCCCAGGTGCCGGTTGTCCCTTATGGCGGCGGGACAGGATTGGTCGGCGGGCAGGTTATGCCGGTTGGCCCCGCGCCGCTAGTGATCTCGCTGGAACGCATGTCGGCGGTTCGGGCAGTCTATCCAACCGAGAATATTCTGGTGATCGAAGCCGGTGCCGTACTGGCCGAAGTGCAAGCGGCGGCAGAGACCGCGAACCGGCTGTTCCCCCTGTCGCTTGCCGCGCAGGGCTCATGCCGGATCGGCGGTAACCTTGCGACAAACGCGGGTGGTGTCAACGTCCTGCGCTATGGCAATGCGCGTGATCTGTGCCTTGGGCTTGAGGCGGTCTTGCCCAATGGCGAAATCTGGCATGGGCTCAGTCGGCTGCGAAAGGACAACACCGGCTATGACCTGCGTAATCTCCTGATCGGGTCCGAAGGGACGCTGGGCATCATTACCGCAGCGGCGCTGAAGCTGCATCCGCGCCCCACAGGGATCGGCACCGCGATAATCGAAACTCCGTCGCCCGAAGCGGCCATCTCTCTGCTGGCGCTGGCCCGCGATCTGGTTGGCGAAGACGTCAGTGCGTTCGAATTGATCCACCGGCAGGGATTACAGTTTCTGGACGAGGTTCTACCCGATATTCGCCAGCCATTCGACCGCGCGCCAGAATGGAGCGTTTTGATCGAGATCGGGGTGTTCGAGGGGCAGAACCCTTTGACCCTGCTGGAAACCCTGTTTCAGCGCGCATCTGACAAAGATCTGGCCTCGGACGGCGTGATCGCCAACAGCGAGGCGCAACGCCAGATGCTCTGGTCCGTGCGCGAGAACATTCCCGAGGCAAACAGGCTGATCGGCTCGGTCTCAAGCCACGATATCTCGATCCCCATCTCACGGATACCCGAGTTCATTGAACGCGGGGCTGGTGTTGTCGCAGCGTTCGGGCCGTTCCGTATCAATTGCTTCGGCCATCTGGGCGACGGAAACCTGCATTACAACGTGTTTCCGCCGCAAGGGCATGATCGTACGGAATATGATGATCAGCGCGAGGCAGTAAAGCACGCGCTGCACGATCTTGTCGCCGAATTCGGCGGTTCGGTCAGTGCCGAGCACGGGGTGGGGCGGCTGAAAGTGACCGATCTGGAACGCTATGGCGATCCGGTGCGGCTGGCGGCCATGCGGGCCATCAAGGCGTCACTCGACCCGGTAGGGATCATGAACCCCGGCGCCGTGCTGCGCTGAGTCGCTCAGAGGCCCTCGAATTCGCACAGGACATGGACGTCCATGTCCATCGCCTCAAGCGCCTTGCGGCCGCCAAGTTCGGGCAGATCAACGATAAAAGCGCACGAGATAATCTCGCCACCCAGACGCTCGATCAGCTTGATGCCCGCAGCGGCTGTACCGCCTGTGGCCAGCAAATCATCCACCACCAGAATCTTTTCGCCTGGTTGGATGGCGTCATCATGGATTTCCACGATGGCCTCGCCATATTCCAGTTTGTAATCCTGACTGATGGTCGTTCCGGGCAGCTTGCCCTTTTTGCGGATCGGTACAAATCCAACGCTCAGCTGGTGCGCAATCGCACCGCCCAGAATGAAGCCGCGCGCCTCAAGCCCGACGACCTTGTCGATCCTTTCGCCCGCATAGGGGTGCAGCATCTGGTCGATTGCCATCCGGAATCCGCGCGGGTCCGCGAACAATGTGGTGACATCCCTGAACATGATCCCTTCGTGAGGGAAATCGACGATGGTCCGGATGTAATCCTTGACCGTTTTGTTTTTGGGCATGGCTCATCCCCTGATGCATCGCGTTACCAACGGGTGTTTCGCCCATCGGGTCCGCGCACGCAAGAGGGGGACGGGAAACTATCTTTGGCGCTTCGAAATCACATTCGGCAGACCGTAGTAGCGGTACAGAGTACCCGGCAACCACGACAGATGCGGTTTGCGCCAGTTGCGCTGATCACGCAGAAGAAATGCCTGAGCTGCATGAAGGTTCATTGCCTTATCCTCCGTTTTATTGTTAGGTGCTCGATATCTACATTCTCTATGCGATGTATATACAATGCATCTCTCAGAGAATCAAGTATCAGGCGGAGCAAAGGCGCGTGGCAAAGAAAGACGGCAAAGGTTCGACCAAGAAAAACAGTCAGTTGGTCTTGCGGTTGGACAAGGACGAACGGGATGCGTTCGTGGAGCTCTGCAAGGAACTGGATACCTCTGCGGCGCGGGAAATCCGCCGTTTCATTCGCGGTTTCATGAAGGAAAATGCCGGCGACTGAACCGTCTCAGGCCGGGCGGCGCAGCACTGCCGTTGCAATCCCCATCCCGATCAGCGTCAGGCCGCCAAAGCGAGTCAGGGCGGATACGACATTCGCGCTGCCCACAACGCGCCGCAGGCGGTCAGCCAGCAGGGCATAGGCCAGCGCATTGATCCATGCCAGACCAACAAATGTGGCGATCAGGATGGCGAACTGGGGTGCCAGCACGTCATCGGGGCGCAGGAACTGCGGAACAAATGCGATGAAAAAGGCGATGGATTTGGGGTTCAGCGCGGTAACAGCAGCAGCGTGCCCAAACACGCCTCTGGCCGAGATATCCTGATCAGCTTCTGCCGCTTCCTCTGCCTTGGACGGTGTGCTGAACAACAGTTTTACGCCCAGCCAGATCAGATAGGCAGCGCCGATCCACTTCAACACCGAAAACAATGTTGCCGAGGTCAGAACAAGTGCGCCGAGCCCCAGCAACGACGCGGTCATCGCAATCAAATCTCCCAGCGCCACTCCGGTTGCCGACGCGACGGCGACACTCCGCCCCTTGGACAGAGCATAGCTAAGCACCAGCAGCACGGTCGGGCCAGGTATCAGCAGCAATGCGGTCGAGGCTGCGACGAAAGCCAGCCAAAGATCCAGGGGCATGAGGGTATCCTTATCCGAAGTTCCGGCCGATCAAGCCTCGGTTAAAGGCCGGGGTCAAGCCCTTCGTGTTTCGGTTACCCGCCGCATCAGCGCTTCCAGCGGACCACGCTGGAATTTGCGGGACCACAGGATGGCGTAAGCCGACGACAAGGCGCAGAAGCACAATGCGTATGTGACGATCTCCGATGCCGTTAGTGTGCCGTTCAGCAGCCCGGCCTCTTCCAAAACGCCCATGCCGATCAGTATATGCGCCACATACAATGTCAGGCTCTGTCGTCCCGGTGCAGTTAACAGCTTTCCCAGCCGCAGCCGCTCGATCACAGGCCAAAGCTTGAGCATCAGCCCGATCACCATGCAGGCGCTGCCGGTTCCCGCAAGGATGTAGAACGGTCCCGGCGGGATGGACTCAGTTCCCAGTAGGGCGGCCAGATCAGGATCAGTTGTCAGATTTTGTGGGAGCAAAGCCAGCACCGCCGCACCAAAACCCCACATGATCAACCGGTGCTGCACACAAAGCGTACGCAGGTCGGCGCGGGCGATGGCCATCCCGATCAGCAGGAACGCGGCCCATGGCAGCACCGGATGCCAGCCATTGAAAAACGCGTTGTACAGAAAGCCCGGCAGGGTCCACAGGTCGGTGTAGCTGAGCGTGTCCCAATTCCAGCCCCGGTCATAGTCCAGAATCAAATGTGCCGCGACGCTCAGCGCTACGATGCCGACTGCGCCAATCCAAAGACTGCGCGCAGGGGCAGTCAGAAACATCACCCCGACAAGAAAGTACAAGGCATAGAAATGCAGGATATCCGCATCGAACACCGCCATGTTGATCAATCCAACCAAGAACAGAAAAACCGCGCGGCGCAATAACTGCGAGGCTGAGACCCCGGACAGGCCAACACCGATCCCGGCCAGAACCACGAAAAGCGCGGCAGCCCGCCCCTCCAATGCGTCAACAAAGGCCGACGCCCAATCATCTGCCGGTGCAACCTGCGCGGCGATGCTGAAATTCACCAGAACCATGCCGCAAAACGCCACGAAACGCGCGGCGTCCAGCGCATTCAGTCGCGTCATAGAATACGACCGGCCACCGCATCCAGCTTGGCCAGCAGCGCCGGGTCGCGTTTTTCCGGCGCGGTCAGGATTGCGTATTCCAAAGCGCGATCACAGCCATGCGGGCAGGGCGCCCGATCCGCGCCAAGCAGCGCAGGCAGGCCCTTGACCAGCGCGCGCCCCTTCTCGGCGTTGCCGGTCAGTGTGGCGATGATGGCAGACACGTCCACTTCGCCGTGATCCGGATGCCAGCTGTCGTAATCCGTGACCATGGCGATTGAGGCGTAACAAAGCTCGGCCTCGCGGGCGAGTTTCGCTTCGGGCATGTTCGTCATGCCGATCACGTCACATCCCCATTGCTCGCGATACATCTTCGACTCGGCCAGGGTGGAAAACTGCGGCCCCTCCATCGCCAGATAGGTGCCCCCCCTGTGAATGGTGACCCCAGCGGACCTGCCTGCGGTTTCACAAGCATCGCTCAGACGCGGGCAAGTGGGATGGGCAACGCTGACATGGGCGACGCAGCCTGTGCCGAAAAAGCTTTTGTCGCGCGCAAAGGTGCGGTCGATGAACTGATCGACAATCACGAAATCCCCGGGGGCCATATGTTCGCGGAACGATCCGCAGGCCGAAACCGAGATCACATCCGTGACACCCAGCCGCTTGAGCGCGTCGATATTGGCGCGATAGGGCACCTCGGTCGGTGAATGGACATGACCACGTCCGTGGCGGGGCAGAAATGCCATGTCGACGCCGCCCAGTGATCCGGTCAGAATCTGGTCCGATGGATCGCCCCACGGCGTTTCAACCGTAACCCACTCGGAATTTTCCAATCCGTCGATGTCGTAGATACCCGATCCGCCGATGACGGCAATTTTTGTCTGAGCCACTGTGCGCTCCCTGCTGAATCTTTGTTGTTGCCGGAAAATCTGTGAGTTAACGGCCGGTTTGGCAAGGGTGTGCACCGTGGCAAAGTTGCACGAGTCCGGAAAAAGCGATCCAGGGCATGCACAATTCGCATGGCAGTGTCCCGCCTGATGCAGTAGCTCGCAGGGCGATACGCCTGTAAAAGGGCGCTTTCGCGCGAACACGACAGATCCACAGGACAGCCCCATGCCCCGAGCCTTGCTGGCAAGTTTTGCCAATCGCCTAGCCATTCCCGATCTGCGCTGGATGCCGGACGAGGGGCTGACCCTTTCCCGCCTGCGGATCGAACTGCTGTCGGGCCTGACTGTGGCGCTGGCTTTGGTGCCCGAGGCGGTGGCTTTTGCCTTTGTCGCCGGTGTTCACCCTCTGGTCGGTCTGTACGCCGCCTTCATGGTTGGTCTGATCACGGCACTGATTGGCGGACGTCCGGGCATGATCTCGGGCGCGACCGGCGCTCTGGCTGTGGTGATGGTGGCGCTTGTGGCGCAGCATGGGGTCGAATACCTGTTTGCGACCGTTGTTCTGATGGGCATCCTGCAGGTTATCGCGGGTGCCATGCACTGGGGACGGTTTATCCGGCTGGTGCCGCATCCGGTGATGCTGGGCTTTGTGAACGGACTGGCCATCGTGATCTTTCTGGCGCAGATGGGCCAGTTCAAGGTGCCGGGAACGATGGAAAACACCGGTCATGGCATGAGTGGTGGCGAATGGCTCTCGGGCATGCAGCTTTACACCATGCTGGGTCTGGTCGCGCTGACCATGGCCGTGATCTGGGTGATGCCGCGCATCACGCGTATCGTGCCCGCACCTTTGGCCGGGATCGTCGTCGTGGCGGCGCTGGTGATCGGCTTTGGTCTGGATGTGCCGCGCGTAGGTGATCTGGCATCGATCGAGGGCGGCCTGCCCACATTCCACATCCCAATGGTTCCGCTGAACTGGGAAACCTTCGAAATCATCCTGCCCTACGCCGTCATTCTGGCGGCCATTGGTCTGATCGAATCTCTGCTTACCCTGAACCTTGTCGGCGAAATCACCGGCAAACGTGGCGGAGCTTCGCAGGAATGCATCGCTCAGGGCGTATCCAACGTCGCCACCGGCTTTTTCGGTGGCATGGGCGGCTGCGCCATGATCGGCCAGTCGATGATCAACGTGAAATCCGGCGGCCGCACCCGTATCGCCGGGATCGCTGCCGCCCTGTTCCTGCTGGTGTTCATCCTGTTCGCCTCGCCCCTGATCGAGCAGATTCCGCTGGCCGCTCTGGTTGGTGTGATGTTCATGGTGGTGATCGGGACCTTTGCCTGGAACTCGTTCAAGATCATGCGCAAGGTGCCGCTGATGGATGCGTTTGTCATCGTGCTGGTGACCGTCGTGACCGTGATGGAGGACCTCGCGGTTGCCGTCGTCGTCGGTGTGATCGTCTCGGCGCTGGCATATGCGTGGAACAACGCCAAACGCATCCACGCGATCACCCGTGAATCTGAGACCGAAAAGGGCGCAAAAGTTTACGAAGTTCAGGGCCCGCTGTTCTTTGGATCCTCCGAAGGCTTTGTAGAACTTTTCGACGTGCCCAATGACCCCGACGTTGTAATCGTCGATTTCGCGGAAAGCCGTGTCGTGGACCAGTCCGCATTGCAGGCTATCGAAGCGATTGCAGCGAAATACGAGGCGGCGGGTAAGCGCGTCATGCTTCGGCACCTCAGCCGGGATTGCCACAAGCTGCTGAACAAGGCGGGTCACCTCATGGTCGACAGCGACGACGACCCGGATTACGCGCTGGCCGTGGACTATTCAGTCCGGACCGGAATTCTGGGCGGTCACTGACGTATTGGAAAGGCGGCCCGAGGGTCGCCTTTCAATTTGGTGCCAGACGTTTCAACCGATCGATATCACCGGATAAAAGGGCGCTTTCAGCCGCTCCAACTTCTTGTGGTGGCCAGTTCCACCAGGCAAGGGCTTCCAGTCTGGCGATCACATCCGCTTCAAAACGGTATCGCCGCACCTCTGCAGGGTTTCCCGTGACGATTGCGTAAGGTGGGATATCACCTCGGACAACCGATCCGGCACCAATGATTGATCCGTTGCCGATCCGCGTTCCGGGCAGAATCAATGCGCCATATCCGATCCACACGTCATGCCCGATGATCGTATCCCGCGTATCGGGCTGGTATCCCGACATCCGGTCCGGATCAAAGACAGGAAAAGGAAAACAGGTCAGCCCCGCCATCGCGTGATTGGCCGAAGATGTAATGAACCGGACGCCATGAGCAATCTGGCAAAACTTGCCCAAGCTCAGTTTTTCCTTCGAAAACGGAAACAGATAAGGGGCAAGTCGTGCCCCCCAATCCTCGGGCGGGTCAAAATCTGATGCGTAGCTGAACGCCCCGGCCTCAAACCGTGGATGATCAACCGCCTCGGACAAAAACACCGTGCCCTTGTGGTCGGTCCCATCGGGCAGGGTAACCGGGTATCTGCGATGAGGATCAGGGAGTGGCATCAGTCGTCAGGCCTGGACAGGCTGAATAGCTCGGTCACAACCGAATAGTCGCGATATCCAAGCCGGGCCAGCGGCTGAAATCTGGTGACATCAAACTTTCCGTCCTGCAAACAGTCGTCGCGCAAGTGAACGCCCGTGACCTCGCCAAAGACAACGCGGTTGGCCTCTCCGGGCAGGGTTACGATTTGTGTGAGTTTGCATTCCAGCGATGCTGGTGCGCCTTCGATCCTCGCGCAGGGGATGGTTTCGCACTCAATCGGGGTTAGCCCTGCGTGTTCGAACTCGTCCACATGTTTGGGCAAGCCTGCGGAACTGGCGTTCATCGCGTCCCGATGGGCATGTGCCACGACATTGACGCAAAACACCCCGGTCGCCTTGATATTGGCGATGCTGTCCTTGCCCCCATCCTGATCGTGTTTGGTGCCTGTTGTGGCAAACATCACTTGTGGCGGGGTGTAGGCGACACCGTTGAAGAAGGAATAGGGGGCCAGGTTGTTGATCCCCTCCGCATCCCGGCTCGATATCCAGCCAATGGGCCGGGGGGTAATGATCGCGTTGAACGGATTGTGCGGCAAACCATGGCCGTCTTCGGGGCGATAGAACATCTTTTCTCCAAGCGTTTGCCCAAGGCGTAACGAAGTGCTAGGGCGAATTCCAGCAAGGAAAAGAGGGCAGGGGTGCAGCAATTCGTAATCAGGCCGGAAGAGCCGGGTGATTGGTGGGAGGTCGAGGCCCTCTATGACCTGTGCTTTGCGCCAGGGCGCGAGGCGTTGTCGTCATACCGTCTGAGGGATGACGTGCCACCTGTATCCGGCCTGTCCATGGTCGCTCGTGATACTGGCGGGATATTGGCAGGGGCCATCCGGTTCTGGCCGGTGCATGTCGGGGAACATGACGCCCTTTTGCTTGGACCTGTTGCCGTGCACCCGACCCATCAGGGCGAAGGTCTGGGCGGTTTTCTGATCCGCGAAGGTGTCGAGGCGGGCCGCGGCAAGGGCTGGCAGCGCGTGATTCTGGTGGGTGACGCCCCTTATTATTCCCGCTTTGGTTTCGATCGGCTGGGCGGTGTGGAAATGCCACCGCCGACCAACCCTGACCGGGTTCTGGGGATGGAACTGGTATCCGGTTCATGGCGCGATATTTGCGGTGCCGTGACCCGCTGGAGCAAATAAACCATTGAATCCGGGCACTCGTGACACGATGTCTTTCATAGACGGAGGTACGCGACGTGCAGGATGTTATTCTGGTCGAAACGGTGGATACGGAAGCAGAGCTTGACCGGTTGGCGGATCGCTACAGATCGGCTGGCGGATCGGGTGTCAAGTTGCTCAACCATTTGGGCGGCAAAGCTGAATCTCTGCTTGAACAACTTCCGCCGCAGGTGCGCAACGGCCTGTACGATGCCACCGAAGGTGCGTTGCGTATCGCTCTGCATGCGGCCCAGACGTCACGGCGCGCGGTTCCGGATCAGCAACCTTGGGTGAATACCGCCGTTACAACGGCAATGGGTGCAGCAGGCGGTTTTGGCGGCTTTTCAACCGCATTGATGGAGCTTCCGGCAACGACAACCATGTTGTTGCGCTCAATTCAGGGCGCTGCGGCAAAAGAAGGTTTTGATCCAGCGTCCGACAGCGTGAGGTTTGATTGCATCCGCGTACTTTCCGCTGCGGGACCGCTAGCGGACGATGACGGTGCCGATCTGGGGTTCTACTCGGTGCGTCTGACGCTGACCGGCCCTGCCGTCCAGCGTCTGATCTCCGTTGTCGCGCCGCGTCTGTCGGTGGTTCTGGGGCAAAAGCTTGCGGCTCAGTCGGTTCCCGTTCTCGGGGCTTTTGCCGGAGGTGGCACGAATTACGTCTACTCGCGCTATTACCAACAGATTGCCCGGGTGCATTTTGGTCTGCGCCGTCTGGCCATAGACGCCGACATACCGCATGACGAGTTGGTCCAAAGACTGGTCAGGCGCCTGCCTGAAAGGGCGATCTAGATCGGCATATTTGGTTGATTCCTCAATATATGGTATGGTGCCAGTGTCTGGCCGCGATATCCGGCCGGTATGTGTCTTGAGGGGCCGAGCCTTTGATCAACACGATCCTGCGGAAAGTACGATGAACGCCAGACTGCCGGCGGATATGTTGCAAAAGCCCGGTGCCTACCCGGTTCAGCCGCAATATGGTGCGATTTGTTACAAGTTCGTTCATGGGGATTTACGTATCCTTCTGATCACCACACGTGAAACGGGGCGCTGGATCGTGCCAAAGGGCTGGCCGATCGACGGGTTGAAACCCGCCAAAACAGCCGAGTGGGAGGCGTGGGAAGAAGCCGGGGTCGTAGGGTCGTGCGAGGCGCAGAGCATTGGCCGCTATACCTACCTGAAACGGCGCCCGAGCAAGGGAAATGTGCTGTGTGCGGTCGAATTGTTTCCCGTTCGGGTTGAAAGTTTGGCGGAAAGTTTCCCGGAACGGACCGAGCGCAGACGCAAGTGGTTTTCGCCCAAAAAAGCAGCAGCGCGCGTACACCAACAAGACCTCGCCAGAGTTTTACTCGATTTTCACTGCAAATTGCGGGATCTATCGGCTATGATGTCTTGATCTCGCCTTTTTGGTCAGTATCTATTTCGCAACCATCCATTTTGGACAAACCATGATTCAATACGCGTTGAAATGCAGCAACGGACACAGCTTTGACAGCTGGTTTCAGTCTGCCGAAGCCTACGACAAGCTTTCGGCGGCCGGGATGGTGTCCTGTGCGGTTTGCGGCTGCGCGGAAGTCACCAAGGCAATCATGACGCCCAGTGTGCGACCCGCGCGCCGGATTGAGGCTGCACCCGTTGCGGAAAAGGCAGAAGATTCACTGGCTCAATCCCGGGATGTTTCGACGGTGCTGGCTGAACTGCGGCGCAAAGTCGAAGAGAATTCCGACTATGTCGGTAAGGATTTCGCCTCCGAGGCCCGAAAGATTCATTTGGGCGAGGCGCCTGAACGGGCGATCTATGGCGAAGCCAAACCTGACGAGGCTAAGGCGCTCATTGACGATGGCGTGCCAGTGGCACCGTTGCCGTTCATGCCCAGCAGAAAGACAAACTGATCCATGCATGTACTGATTACCGGGGCCAATCGCGGGATCGGCAAGGCTCTGGCGGAACACCTGCGTGCCCGTGGGGATGATGTCACCGGCACCGCACGGGATGGTGCGGCAGACATTGTGCTGGATGTCACCGATCCGACCCAGCAGGCAGCAATGGCGGCAAAGCTGGAAGGCAAGCCGCTGGATTTGCTGGTGTGCAATGCCGGTGTCTATCTGGACAAGGGGCAGGGGATCGACGGTTATCCGGCGGAAATGTGGGGGCAGACCTTTGCCGCGAATGTGACGGGTGTGTTTCTGACCGTTCAGGCCCTGTTGCCCAACCTGCGCATGACTGGCGGCAAAATCGTGATCATTTCTTCCCAGATGGCGTCTCATACGCGTGCGCCAGGCGGCAGTTATATCTATCGCGCCTCAAAAGCGGCGGCACTCAATTTGGGGCGCAATCTTGCCACGGACCTCCGGGGCGACGGAATTGCCGTCGGGATCTATCACCCCGGTTGGGTGCAGACAGATATGGGTGGAGCAGCCGCCGACATCCACGTCAACGAGGCCGTGTCGGGCCTTGCCGAACGGTTCGATGGGCTTTCGCTTGAAACGACGGGCTGTTTTGAAACCTGGGATGGACAGGCACACGCCTACTGACTGGTCAGCGCGGCCTTTGGAATTTCGTAAACCTCGCCGGGATCGATGAAGATCACCAAAATGTCGCCGCGCGATTCCGAGGTGATGGGCGATGTTGAACTGGTCGAGACCGCCTCGGCACCTTCGAAATAGATGCGTCGCACTTCGCCGGTGCCAAGCTGCACGGCAAGCGTTGCGGTGCCGTCATCCTTGCGGCGCAGCTCGGCCGGGCAGTTTTCCAGCGGCTGGCCCGCCAGCGCGGTGCAGGGAACCGTGCCCAGTGAATTCTGTCCGTCCGTACCGGAAAGGGTGGCAACCTGTGCGGTGGCCGGGGAAGACAGCAGCGCAAGGGCAAGAATGAAGCGGTACATGGGTAACCTTTTGGTAAACAGTATTTCCGTTACGCTCGCACCCCTGCCGGGCAATGTAAAGCGGCCCCGCGCCGCAGTCAGAACCTGTTTGGCCACTTGCCCTTACGGCCCCCCTCGCATATGAGGCACGGGATCGGAATTCCAAGGCGCGGAGACACTGGCCCCATGCCCGTACTCGTGATGAAATTTGGCGGCACCTCTGTTGCCAATCCTGACCGCATCCGCCGCGCGGCGAAACGCGTTGGCGTAGAAGTGGCCAAGGGCTATGACGTGATCGTCATCGTCTCGGCCATGTCGGGCAAGACCAACGAACTGGTGGGTTGGGTCGATGAAATCTCGCCGCTTTATGATGCGCGCGAATATGATGCCGTTGTATCGTCTGGCGAAAACGTGACTGCCGGTCTGATGTCGCTGACGCTGCAGGAAATGGATATCCCGGCCCGGAGCTGGCAGGGCTGGCAAGTGCCGCTGATCACCAACGGCGCGCATTCGGCTGCCCGGATCGAAGAGATTCCGACCGACAACATCAACCAGAAATTCGCCGAAGGCATGAAGGTTGCCGTGGTCGCGGGCTTTCAGGGGATCAGCCCCGAGGGGCGCATTACCACGCTGGGTCGTGGTGGTTCGGACACCACTGCGGTGGCCTTTGCGGCGGCCTTTGATGCCGAACGGTGTGACATTTATACGGACGTGGACGGTGTCTATACCACCGACCCGCGCATCTGTGAAAAGGCCCGCAAACTCGATAAGATCTCGTTCGAGGAAATGCTCGAACTGGCTTCGCTGGGGGCCAAGGTGCTTCAGACCCGCTCGGTCGAGCTGGCGATGCGGTACAAGGTGAAATTGCGCGTCCTCTCAAGCTTTGAGGAACAATCCGACGAGGCCGGTACGCTGGTCGTCGACGAGGAGGAAATCATGGAATCCAACGTAGTCTCCGGTGTGGCCTATTCCCGCGATGAGGCCAAGATGACCGTTGTGTCGGTCGCCGACCGCCCCGGTATCGCCTCGACGATCTTTACCGCGCTCAGCGACGAGGGCGTGAATGTGGACATGATCGTTCAGAACATCTCGGACGAGGGGCGCACGGACATGACCTTTTCCTGCCCCACCGATCAGGTCGCGCGGGCGGAAAAAGCGCTGTTGGGAATCAAGGAGCGTGGCGAGCTGAACTATGCTGATCTGGTTGCCGACAACGATGTCTGCAAGGTGTCCGTGGTCGGGATCGGAATGCGCTCTCAATCCGGTGTGGCGGCCAAAATGTTCAAGGTGCTCTCGGATGAGGGGATCAACATCAAGGTCATTACAACCTCCGAGATTAAAATTTCCGTTCTCGTAGATCGGAAATACATGGAACTTGCCGTTCAAGCACTGCATGATGCCTTTGAACTGGACAAGGCGGCCTGAGCATTTCTGCCAGGGACTTGCCTGACACCTGAATGTGATTGGGCCATGGCAGACGGCACAGAATCAGAATCCCGCAAGCTGCTGGGGCGGCTGCGCGAAGAAATGGCGAGCGAGGCCGCCGGTCAGGAACGTCTTGACCGGATCACGCATCTGATTGCGGACAGCATTCTGTGCGAGGTCTGTTCGATCTATCTGTTCCGCGACGAAGAAACGCTGGAGCTTTGCGCGACCGAAGGTCTGGCACCCGAGGCGGTGCACCAAACCCGTATGCGCATGGGTGAGGGGCTGGTGGGTCGCGTTGCCAAATACGGCAAGGTGGTCAACACCGCGGATGCCCCATCGGCCAAAGGGTTCCGCTATATGCCGGAGACGGGAGAAGAAAGGTTCTCTTCCTTTCTTGGTGTCCCAGTGCAGCGTCTGGGTGAAAAGCTGGGCGTTCTGGTTGTGCAGTCCCGCGAAGCGCGGGAATTCTCCTCGGACGAGGTTTATGCTCTGGAAGTGGTAGCGATGGTTCTGGCCGAGATGGCCGAACTTGGCGCCTTTATCGGCGAAGGCGCAGCCCTGTCCCCATTGCACCAGCAATCCGTTGTGCTCAAAGGCGGCCCGGCGCAGGAAGGTTCTGCCGAGGGCCACGTCTGGCTGCACGAGCCGCGCGTCGTTGTCACCAACCCGATCGCGGACGACCCGCAACGTGAACTTCAACGCCTGACTGAATCGGTCGAGGAACTGCGCGTTGGTGTCGACAAGATGCTCGAAATCTCGCAGGGCGGCGACAAGGAGCAATTGCAGGTCCTCGAAGCCTACAGAATGTTTGCCAATTCCAAGGGCTGGATGCGGCGCATGGAAGAGGACATCGCGCGCGGCCTCAGTGCTGAAGCCGCGGTTGAGAAGGAACAGTCACAGGCCCGCGCAAGGATGAGTCAGGTCACCGACCCCTATCTGCGCGAGCGTTTGGCCGATCTGGATGATCTCAGCAATCGCCTCCTTCGCATTCTGACGGGTCAGGGCAACAATACCGGGCTGGAACTGCCGCCCGACCCGATTTTGATCGCCCGCAATATCGGCCCGGGCGATCTGCTGGAATATGGGCGATCCCTCAAGGGCATCGTGCTTGAGGAGGGTTCGGTTGGCAGTCATGCCACCATTGTGGCCCGTGCATTGGCGATCCCTCTTGTCGTTCATACCGGCCGGATCACGACCGAGGCATTGAACGGCGACCACATCCTTGTGGACGGGGATCAGGGCGTCGTGCACCTGCGACCCGAAGATACGGTTGTCGGTGCATTTCGTGACAAGATCGCGATGCAGGCCAAGGCGCAGGAACGCTATGCGTCGATCCGCGAACGCCCTGCGGTCACGAGGGATGGTGAACGGGTCAACCTTGTGATGAACGCGGGCCTGATGGCCGATCTGCCATCGCTGGAAAACTCGGGGGCCGAAGGCGTTGGGCTATTCCGGACCGAGTTGCAGTTTCTGATCCGGAACCAGATGCCCAAACGCTCCGAGCTGGTGGCGTTGTATCAACGGGTTCTAGACGCGGCTCATGGCAAAAGGGTCGTCTTCCGCACGCTGGATATCGGGTCGGACAAGGTTCTGCCCTATATGAAACATGTGGCCGAGCCGAACCCGGCGCTGGGCTGGCGCGCCATCCGCGTCGGGTTGGACAAGCGCGGCGTCATGCGCATGCAGCTTCAGGCGCTGATCCGCGCGGCCAACGGCCGCCCTCTGACCGTCATGTTCCCCTTCGTTGCCCAGGCCGAGGAATACCGCGCCGCCCGCGCCGAAGTGGACAAAACGATCGAACGGGAAAAACGCCTCGGGCACGTCCTTCCGGAAACGCTCGAAGTGGGCGCCATGCTTGAAACGCCGTCTCTTGTCTTTGCGCCTCAGAAATTCTTTGACGATGTCGGCTTCATCTCAATCGGCGGCAATGACCTGAAACAGTTTTTCTTTGCGGCGGACCGTGAAAACGAACTTGTGCGCCGTCGGTACGACACGCTGAATGTCAGCTTCCTGAGCCTTATCGAGCGGATCGTCGAACGCTGCGGCATTTCCGACACGCCCCTCAGTTTCTGTGGCGAGGACGCGGGCCGCCCGATCGAGGCACTGTGCCTTGCGGCCATGGGCATTCGGACACTCTCGATGCGCCCGGCCTCCATCGGTCCTGTCAAAAGCCTTCTGTTGCGGTCCAACCTGCAAGAGGTGCGCAAGATCATCACCGATGCCCGCCATCGGGGCGAACAAAGCGTGCGCCCGGCGGTCATGGAATGGCTGCGAAATCAGGACTGAGGTGAAATTTCCCGGTGATGGCCTTAATCTGACTTCCGGACTTGCATTTTGTCGGGGTTTTTCTTATCCAGCTCACGAATGTTAGCGATAACATTATCGTTAACACCTATATATGCATTTCGTACCCGGCCAACAGTTTGTGCTAGACAGGGCAGGGCAAATTCAAAGGAGCCTGGCGATGGTTTCACGCGTAATACCTGTGCATCCGTTCGACCTTGTGTTGTTCGGCGCCACGGGTGATCTGGCGCATCGCAAGATCCTGCCGGGTCTCTATCACCGTTTCGAGGTCGGCCAGATGCCGGATGAGGCCCGCATCATCGCTTCGGCACGGTCCGAAATGTCCGATGATGAATTCCGAACGCTCGCCCGAAACGCAATTCAGGAATTCGCGCCGGAATCAAAACCTCAGGTACTGGACCGGTTTTTGAAACAGGTCGAATATGTTTCGGTGGATGCACTGGGCAGCGACGGCTGGCCCGAATTGGCCAAATCTCTGCGGCCTGACACCATCCGGGCGTTTTACCTGTCTGTCGGGCCAAATCTGTTCTCAGGTATTGCGCAGCGGCTGCACGATCACGGCCTTGCGACGCCGGATAGCCGGATTGTCGTGGAAAAGCCCTTTGGCCACGATCTGGCTTCGGCAAAAGCCTTGAACGGCGAGCTGCGGGAGTTTTTCGAAGAGCATCAGATTTACCGGATCGATCACTATCTGGGCAAGGAAACCGTTCAGAATCTCATGGCGCTGCGCTTTGCCAACTCTCTGTTCGAGCCGCTTTGGAACGCCACGCATATCGACCATGTTCAGATCACGGTTGCGGAAACCGTCGGTGTCGAAGGGCGTGAGGCCTATTATGATCAGTCCGGCGCAACGCGGGACATGATCCAGAACCACCTTGTGCAGCTTCTGTGCCTGACGGCCATGGAACCGCCCTCGAAATTCGCGCCCAATTCGGTGCGCGACGAAAAGGTGAAGGTGATCGAGGCGCTGGAGCCGGTCGCGCCTTCTGACATTGCGCGCGGTCAATACCGGTCCGAAGACGGTGGCGGCGGCTATCTGGATCACGTGGGCACCCCCGACAGCCGCACCGAAAGCTTCATCGCGCTCAAGGTGCATGTGGGCAACTGGCGCTGGGCCGGCGTGCCGTTCTATCTGCGCACCGGTAAACGTCTGCGCGCCCGCGAGTCTGAGATTGCCGTGTTCTTCCGTGACCCGCCGCACACGATCTTTCCCAATGTCGGCCCGTTGCGCGGCAATGTTCTGGTGATCCGGCTGCAACCGGACGAGGGGATAACCCTGCGCACCACCATCAAGGACCCCGGGCCGGGTGGTTTCCGTCTTGCGGACGTGTCGCTGGACATGAGCTTTGCCGAGGCGCTGGGCGCAGACGTTCGGGCGCAGGACGCCTATGAACGGCTGGTGATGGATGTCATTCGCGGCGATCAGACCCTGTTCATGCGCGGGGACGAGGTCGAGGCCGCCTGGGCCTGGGTCGATCCCATCATAAGCGAGTGGGAAGAAAGCCGCGACAAGCCCGCCCCCTATGATCAGGGCAGTTCCGGCCCCGAAGAGGCCCTGATGCTAATGCACCGCGACGGGCGCCGCTGGCGCCAGATCGGAGGTTGAGATGGTTCACAACGTCATCACCCAAGTCACAAACCGGATCACGGAACGCAGCGCATCATTGCGCGCGACCCATCTGGATCGCATGGAACAGGCCCGCTCATCAGGACCGGCCCGCGGTCATCTGTCGTGCAGCGGTCAGGCCCACGCCTATGCTGGGGCAGGAGAGGATCAGCAGTCGCTGGCCACCGGGCATGCGGGCAATCTGGGCATCGTCACCAGCTACAACGACATGCTGTCGGCGCATCAACCTTTCGAACGCTACCCCGAACTGATCCGCCAGACCGCGCGGGCGGCGGGGGGCACGGCTCAGGTCGCGGGCGGTGTTCCCGCCATGTGCGACGGGGTCACGCAAGGGGCCGCGGGGATGGAACTGTCGCTGTTTTCCCGTGATGTGATCGCTCTGGCCGCTGGGGTGGCGCTCAGCCACAACACCTACGACGCGGCTGTATTCCTTGGTGTCTGCGACAAGATCGTCCCGGGTCTGGTTATTGCAGCGCAGAGCTTTGGGCATCTTCCGGCCGTCTTCCTGCCCGCCGGACCGATGACCAGCGGCTTGCCCAATGATGAAAAGGCAAAAATACGCCAGCAATTCGCAGCCGGTGAGATCGGGCGAGCGGAGTTAATGGCCGCCGAGATGGCCGCCTACCACGGCCCCGGCACCTGTACATTCTATGGCACCGCCAACACCAACCAGATGCTGATGGAATTCATGGGCCTGCACCTGCCGGGTTCCAGCTTTGTCAATCCCAACACTCCCCTGCGCGACGCCCTGACCCAAGAAGGTGCCCGCCGCGCATTGTCCCTCAGCGCGTTGGGCAACAACTATACGCCGGTTTATCAGATTCTCGATGAACGCGCCTTTGTGAACGGTATCGTCGGTCTGATGGCTACGGGCGGATCGACCAATCTGCTGATCCATCTGATCGCGATGGCTCGCGCTGGGGGCATCGTGCTGGATTGGCAGGACTTTTCCGATATTTCAGCCGCGGTACCTTTGGTCGCGCGGGTTTATCCCAACGGTCTGGCAGACGTGAACCACTTTCACGCCGCAGGCGGGCTTGGCTATTGCATCGGTACGTTGCTCGACGATGGGCTGCTGCACCCCGATACACTCACCGTCGCCGGGCAGGGTCTGCACCACTACACGCAGGAACCCAAACTGATTGATGGTCAGTTGATCTGGCAGGATGGCGCGGGTGAAAGCCTGAACGAGAAAATCCTCCGTCCGGCTTCGGACCCGTTCCAACCCACGGGCGGGCTGTCGCGCCTGACCGGTTCTCTGGGCACGGCGGTGATCAAGGTTTCGGCGGTTGCGCCCGAGCATCACGTGGTCGAGGCACCCGTGCGCGTTTTCCACGATCAGGATCAGGTCAAGGCCGCCTTCAAGGCAGGTGAATTCACCGGAGACGTGATCGTCGTCGTCCGCTTTCAGGGGCCAAAAGCCAACGGTATGCCCGAGTTGCACTCGCTGACGCCAATCCTGTCGATCCTTCAAGGGCGTGGGCAAAAGGTGGCGCTGGTTACCGATGGTCGCATGTCGGGCGCGTCCGGCAAGGTTCCCGCTGCCATCCACGTCTGCCCCGAGGCGCTCGAGGGCGGCCCGATTGCCTATCTGAGCGATGGCGATCTGGTGCGCGTCGATGCGGTGAACGGCGAGCTGGAGATTCTGACCGAAGGTGTCCTCGACCGCACACCTGCATCGGCTGACCTGACCGCGAACCAGTTCGGCGTTGGTCGCGAACTTTTCGCCACTTTCCGCAATTCCGTTGGGTCGGCAGATACCGGCGCCAGCGTGTTTGGAGCCTGATTCATGCCCTCAAAATCGCACCGTACCCGCGAAATCTGTGCCCTTGCGCCGATTGTTCCGGTTCTTGTCATCGACGATGCGGCTCAGGCCACACCGCTGGCCGAGGCTCTGGTCGCAGGTGGGTTGCCCGCGCTTGAGGTCACGCTGCGCACGCCCGCGGCCCTTGATGCCATCCGCGCCATGGCACAGGTGCCGGGTGGAGTTGTGGGGGCGGGGACATTGCTGACCCCCGAAGATGTCCGGGCCGCGAAAGAGGCGGGCGCACAATTCGGTGTCTCGCCGGGGGCAACCGACACATTGATTGCCGCCTGCGAGGCCGAAGGTCTCCCCCTGTTGCCCGGGGCCGCCACGGCGACCGAGGCGATGGCCTTGCTGGAGAAGGGCTACGACATGCTCAAGTTCTTTCCGGCCGAGGCATCAGGTGGCGCTCCGGCACTAAAGGCCATCGGCGCGCCCCTGCCGCAAATCGGGTTCTGCCCCACCGGCGGTGTCTCGCCCGAAAATGCACCGGATTATTTGTCCATGCCGAACGTTATCTGCGCCGGCGGCAGCTGGGTCGCGCCGAAACAGATGGTGTCCAGTGGCGACTGGACCGGGATTGAGGCGCTGGCGCGTGAGGCGGCCAGCCTCATGCATTGACGCGGCCTGCGCGGGCGCTAATGTAAGCCCGAATTTACGCAGGTTGCCCTCATGAAAAACAAAATCTCTCTCGCGCAGGGGCGCGATTATCTTGCGATCCCCGGCCCTTCGGTCATGCCGGATGCGGTGTTGCAGGCGATGCATCGCCCGGCCCCCAATATCTATGCGGGTGAGTTGGTCGACATGATGCCTGAGCTGACAGCCGACCTGCGCCGCGTGGCGCGTACAAAGCACGACGTGGCGATCTATATCTCCAACGGCCACGGCGCGTGGGAGGCTGCCCTTTCCAACGTGATCGCGCCGGGTGAAACCGTATTGGCCCCGGCTTCGGGCAGCTTCACACACGGCTGGGCAGAAATGGCCCGAGGTATCGGGGCCGAGGTTGAACTGATCGATTTCGGCAAATCCGCGCCATGGAACTTTGACCGAATTGCCGAAGTGCTGCGTGCGGACAATGCCCACCGGATCAAGGCGGTTCTGGCCGTGCATGTGGATACCTCCACCTCGGTCCGAAACGATATTCCGGCCTTGCGGGCGCTGCTTGATGATCTGGGCCACCCGGCGCTGCTGATGGCCGACTGCATCGCCTCACTCGGCTGCGACCGGTTCGAGATGGACGCATGGGGTGTCGACGTAATGGTCTCGGCCAGCCAGAAGGGGCTGATGACGCCACCGGCGTTGGGCTTTGTCTTTTTCAACGAAAAGGCGCAGGCGAAACGGGCCGCCATGCCCCGTGTGTCGGTTTATTGGGACTGGCAGCCACGTGCCGAACCCGGCTGGTTCTATCAGTATTTCGGCGGCACTGCGCCCACCCATCACCTCTATGGTCTCAGGGCGGCACTGGACATGATGCACGCCGAAGGGATGGAGCAGATCTGGGCTCGCCATGAACGCCTTGCTCAGGCCGTCTGGGCCGCCTGCGAAACCTGGTCCGAAGGCGGCGCGCTGAGCCTGAATGTGGCGGAACATGCCCACCGCAGTCATGCGGTCACGGCGTTGCGTCTTGCAAAGGGACAGGGCACACCGCTGCGGGAATATACCGAAAACAATCTGGGCCTGACGCTCGGCATCGGGCTGGGAATGGATGACGAGGATTCGTATTTCCGGCTGGGCCATATGGGTCACGTGAATGGCCATATGGTCATGGGAATGCTGGGCGGTGTTGAAACCGCCATGGCCGCACTGAACATCCCTCGGGGATCGGGCGCGCTGGACGCGGCGGCGGCGGTGCTTGCAGGCTAACCGCGCGCTGCCGCCAGCGCCTTGGGCAAGGCGACGGCAAAGGCGTCCAGATCACCCTCTTCCCCGCAACTGACCCGGATGCAGCGGTTTTGCGGTGCCGCAAAGGGCATCCGCACGAATACACCCTGCGCCACCAGCGAGTCCAAAACCGCCTTGGCAAACACGCCATCCCGCCCACAGTCGATGGCCACGAAATTTGTGGCCGAGTGTAGGGGCTTCAGCCCGTTGTCGCGGGCGATCTGCCTGATGCGCTCTCGTGCCTCGGCGATCCGGTCCTGAACATGGCTCAACCAAGCGTCGTCCCGCAACGCGGCCAGCGCCCCGGCCTGAGCGGCACGGTTCATGCCGAAATGGTTGCGCACCTTGTTGAACGCCGAGATCACCCCGGGCGCGCCTATCGCATAGCCAACCCGCGCACCCGCCATGCCGTAAACCTTGGAAAAGGTCCGCATCCGGATCACACGCGGATCATCCGCGTCAACCGGTGCTGCGGTCCCTTCGGGTGCGCATTCCACATAAGCCTCGTCCAGTACCAGCAACGTTCCTTCCGGCAGGTTCTCCATGGCCCGGACGATATCCGTACCCTTGTGCCAGCTGCCCATCGGATTGTCGGGGTTGGCGAGGTAGACAAGCTTGGCGTCCACCTCTGCCGCTTTTGCGAACAACGCAGCGGGATCTTCGTGATCGCCGGTATACGGAACCTTGTGCAAAGCGCCGCCAAACCCCGCGACGTGGTAGTTGAATGTCGGATAAGCCCCGGCGGACGTTACCACTGCATCACCCGGACCGATCATCAACCGCACCAGATAGCCCAGCAGCCCGTCGATCCCTTCGCCCACCACGATGTTCTTCGCCATAACCCCATGATGGTTGGCCAGAGCATGACGCAAATCATGATTTTCGGGATCGCCATACATCCAGATGTCGCTGGCCGCCTTGGCCATGGCCTCGATGGCACGGGGTGAGGGGCCGAACACGCTTTCATTTGCTCCTAGCCGCGCGGCAAAGGGTGCGCCGCGATCGCGCTCCTGCGTTTCTGGTCCGACAAACGGCACGGTTGCGGGTAGGGACTGGGCAAGCGGGGTATAACGCGGATCACTCATGTGCGCAGATAAACGCAAGGAACGGGTTCCGGCAAGCCGCACTGTCCATATGCCCCGACGTAGCGGTGGAAACCATTGCAACTTGCGGGCATGGTTGACCAAACATCAGCAGGAGAACCCGCATGTCACGCGTATCCGTCGAATACAAGGACCACATCGCCCATGTCACGCTGACGCGGGGTGACAAGATGAATGCGCTGGATGGTGCGATGATCCAGGCGATTCTGTCCGCCGGGCAGGAGGTAGCGGCCTCGGACGCCCGCGCCGTCGTGCTGTCGGGCGAAGGCAAAAGTTTCTGCGCCGGGCTGGATATGGCCAGCTTTGCCACAATGGGCACCATCGATCCCGAAGAATGGCTGATGGGGCGTACCCAAGGGGACACCAACGACCTTCAGGAGCTGGCGATGATCTGGCGCCGCGTCCCGGTCCCCGTGATCTGCGCGGTGCAGGGCGTGGCCTATGGTGGTGGCCTGCAGATCGCGCTGGGTGCGGATATCCGCATCGCGCATCCCGACAGTAAATGGTCGGTGATGGAGATGAAATGGGGCATTATCCCGGACATGGGCGGCATGGTGCTGCTGCCGCAACTGGTCCGCTCGGACGTCCTGCGCCTGTTGACCTACACCGCCCGGCCCATCGGCGCGCAGCAGGCAGCCGATTGGGGGCTGGTGACAAAGCTGTCCGACGACCCCCTGACCGAGGCGATTGCCCTTGCAGAAGAGATTGCCGGCAAAAGCCCTTCGGGCATCCGGGCCGCAAAACGCCTGATTGACGTGGCCGAGACCGGATCGCGTCAGGAAGTCCTGCTGGAAGAATCCGCCGAACAGGTCAAGCTGATCGGCAAGCCGGACCAGATGGAGGTCATCGCCGCACAGATGCAGGGCCGCAAGCCTGAGTTCAAGTAAACTCGCACGTTTCAGGCGTGTTCTGATTGATTTTGCACGGTTTTTCCGGTTTTCCGCAGTTGACAAGCTGTAATTTGCTCAGTGAAGCTGTGGCTATTGTCGTAGCAAGTGGAAACTGTGTGAAATAATGAACAAAACGAATAGTTTGGCGGCGCTTGCCGCAGGTGTTTTCCTTTCAGTAGCAACTCCGGGCATCGCTGGCGACGCCGAGGCAAATGCACTGCTGGTTGAGGCTGTGCAGCTGGTTCAGGCGGCGGAACAACACGAGGACCCGATAGAAAAACTCGCCTCGCTGAACGACGCGATCAGCAAGTTGGACGAGATCGTTTCGGCCCACCCGTCTTCTGGTCTGGCGGTATCGCTGGCGACCGGGCAATCCATCGGAAACGTCAATCCGACCCTTCTGAAACAGGAACGTGACAAGCTGAACGCCGAAGTTCAGGTATTGCTGTCGGAACAGCAGGCCATTGCCGATGCGAAAGCGGCGGAAATGCAATGGATCAACGAGGTTATGGAGTGCGTCGAGGATATTGAGTGCGCCCGCGACCTATTTGTTCAGGAGTCGGAAAAATTCGGACGCCCGCCCGAAATTATGGCGCTTTCCCACGTCTATTTCGAGGTTCTCCACAACGGGTATTCAAGGGCGTTCGAGCGTCAGGTGGATGACATGCTGGCGGCGGCGGGTGAGGCCGGTGTCAGACAAAATCTGGAATTCATGGTCGCTCATGGCATCTACCACGAAAAGCCCAGTACAGTTTTCAAGAAAATGAGCAAGATTGCTCAACGACCCGACAGTATTGAGCCTGCGATACGTGCCCTTGCCGCCGGATTGCCCGAACTGGCCGAAGAATATCTGGAAGTTCTCGCTAATGAGGGGTTTATCGAAGATTTGGAGACGGCCAGGAATTCTGTGTATGAACAACTTTATCATTTTGGCGGCCCAACATTCGATGCTCTGCAAAAGCTCAAATCCGATTTCGAAAACTCGGTTGAACTGGACGAATATTCCAAACTGGACTTGCTTGATGGCCTCAGCATAGTCGGAGATCCGGCTTTCCTGAGCGTATACGAAAATACAAAGGCAGAGCTTGGTGACAGAGCGACCATGGCCATGGTGACCTACCAATTCGTAGCAGACGAACCCTCAGAAGCGGTGCGCTACTTTCAGGAACTCAGGCCGCGGCTTGCTGCGCAGGAATTGCGTGGGTATGCCGAACTCGCCATTCCCCGCAATAGCCGGGATATGCAATCTGCAATGAGAACCATCACCAAAAGCTCACTTTTGGCCAAAAAATCCGTCATTCAGAACGATAACGGCTCTGATCCGGCAGAGGCCATCGAACTCACGATTGATGAGGACACGGCTGGTGTTCTGTTAATGGTTTCAGGTGTCCTGCAGTGATCGCTTATAAGCTGACCAGCATGAATTTTGCGAAAAATACTTAACGCATAAAGGCCCGCCTTGCATCGCGGGCCATATTGAACCGCATCTCAAGATCAGCCAGCCGCGCCATTGCGGCCTTGCGCTCTTCGGGGTCGCTGAGGGTCGCATAGTGTTTTCTGGCCGCATCCAGTTCTTTCTTGATCTGAAATTCCTCTGGCAGAACCCCGGCCTGCGCCATGATCCTGTGACCGGCCGCCAATGCGGGATCAGTCTGGGCCTCGGCCGAGCGGTCGGGCAGGGGCTTGCCTTCGCCTTCAAGGCCCTCCAACTGACCCTCGGCCTGCGCTTTTTGAATCTGACGTTCTATCAGTTTTCCGAGCGATCTAAGCATGATGCGATTATACCCCGCGCAATGCTTCAGCGATAGGTTTCAGCGTACCTTGTGTGAAACCAGATAAGCGATGCCCCCCGCAAGCAAACCCCAGACGGCGGCCCCCAATCCAAATACCGTGATGCCCGAAGCGGTTATGGCAAAAGTCAGAATGGCCGCTTCGCGTTCGGCAGGCACCTCCAGCGCCGCGAAGGTCGCGTTGGCCATCACACCGATCAGCGCAACGCCGGTCAGCGTGCCCATCAGCATCGGGTCGGCATGGGCGGCAAACCCGGTGATCGCCACGGCGAAAACCCCGAAGACACAGTAGAACACACCCGCCATGATGGCCGACCAATACCGTTGTTTCGGGTCGGGGTGGCTGTCTTCGTTCGAACACATGGCTGCGGTGATCGCGGCGAGGCAGGTCGCAGGTGCGCCGAAAGGCGCAGACAAGAGGCTCGCACCACCCACGGCAGAAAACAGTGGGCTGGGTTGGGGCGTAAACCCAAAGCTGCGCATTACCGCGATGCCGGGGATGTTCTGGGTTGCCATGGTGACCACGTACAACGGGATTCCGATGCTGATAGCCGTGCTGAGCGAGAATGTAGGGCTGGTCCAGACCGGGACGGCAAGGATGTGCGCCGGTGCAACCGATTTCCCGTGCGCGTTCAGCACCACCACGATGGCGGCAGCGACAACGGCGGCGGGTACCGCAAACAAGCGGTTGATCCGGCCGGCAATGAACCATGTCAGAATGACCGGCAGCGCCTGCCATGGCAGATCGACTGCCGCCTTGAACGGAACGATGCAAAGCGGTAGCAGCACGCCCCCCAGCATGGCCTGCGCCAGCGACGTCGGAATGGCTGCCGCCAGACGGCCAAGCGGTCTCCACAGCCCGGACAGCACCGTCAGCGCACCCGCGCACAGGAACGCTCCGACCGCGCCGGAAAACCCCTCTGCCGGGGTGGCCGATACCGCCAGCAAGGCCGCGCCCGGCGTGGACCACGCGATACTGACCGGGATCCGGTACCAGAGGCTAAGTATGATGGCGGCAAGGCCCATCGTCACCGCTGCGGTCATCAGTCCCGAGGCAGCCTGTTGGGGCGACGCCCCCATGGCATCCAGCCCGTGCAAAACGATGGGAAAAGAACTGAAAAATCCGACCACAGCCACCACCAGGCCAGTGGATACGGTTTGCATGGGGGGGTAGGGACGCGCCATCTCAGCCTCGGGTTTACCTAGTGAACTTGCTAACAACCGGTGGCTTCCGTGAACAGTGGGAAAATCCTTGCCGCGAAACGAAAACCCCGCCGGTGCAAACGCGGCGGGGTTCGGAATTTCCGTATTTGGAACGGGAAGAAGATCAGGCGATTTCAGACAGACGGGCGAGCGCCTCGTTCAGCTTTGCTTCTTCTTCTTCGCGGGCCGCGAGGTTGGCCTTGGCTTCCTCGACAACCTCCTCCGGGGCCGAGGCCACGAATTTCGGGTTGTTCAGGCGCCCGCGCAGACCGCCCAGTTCCTTGGCCAGCTTGCCCTTGGCTTTCTCAAGCCGTTCCTTTTCCGCGCCGATATCGATGATATCCGCCAGCGGCAGGCCGAAAGAAGCGCCCGGGGCCGCGATCGAGATGGTGCCTTTGGGCAGCTCATCCGCCTTGGTCAGGCTGTCGATGCGCGCCAGACGTTTGATCAGCGCCTCGTTGCGGTCCCAAGCGGCCTGTCCGTGGGCGTCGATTTCCGTCACCAGCATCGGCACATACAGACCCGCCGGAACCCGCATCTGGGCGCGGGCCGAGCGGGTGTTCTCAATCACCGAGATCACCCAGTTCATCTCACGGTCCGCGTCGGCGTCAACCAGTTCAGAGCCGTAAGAGGGCCAGTCGGCGTGGACGATCATCTTGGAACGGGTGCCGGTCAGGCCCCACAGCTCTTCGGTGACGAAAGGCATGATCGGATGCAGCAGGACCATGCACTGATCCAGAACCCAGCGCATGGTGGCGCGGGTTTCAGCCTGCGCTTCGGCGTCATCGCCCTGCAGCAGCGGTTTGGACAGTTCCACGTACCAGTCGCAGACCTTGCCCCAGACAAAGGCATAAAGTCCGTTCGCCGCGTCATTGAAGCGATAGCTTTCCAGTGCCGCGTCGACCTCTTCCCGCACGCGTGCGGTTTCGCCGATGATCCAGCGGTTTACGGCCGCCTTTGGCTTCAGGTCAGCCACATCCAGTTGCGGGACGGCGTCGGTGAAGACCTCGTTCATCTCGGCGAAACGGACGGCGTTCCACAATTTGGTGCCGAAGTTGCGGTAACCGGTGATACGTTCCTTGGACAGTTTCAGCACACCGCCAATCGCCGCCATCGAAGCATTGGTAAACCGCAGCGCGTCCGCGCCGAATTCGTCCACGATCTCCAGCGGGTCGATGACGTTGCCGGTGGTCTTGGACATCTTCTTGCCCTTCTCGTCACGGACGAGCTGGTGCAGGTAGACGGTGTGGAACGGGATCTGATCGACCACGGCCAGCTGCATCATCATCATCCGGGCGACCCAGAAGAACAGGATGTCGAAGCCGGTGATGAGAACGTCCGTGGGGAAGTAGCGTTCCAACTCCTCGGTCTGCTCGGGCCAGCCGAGCGTGCCGATGGGCCAGAGCCCGGACGAGAACCATGTGTCGAGGACGTCGGGGTCGCGCCAGACCGGATAAACCAGCTTGGTCGGGTCCTGATCGAGCGCGTATTGCGCAAGACTTTCCGCAAGCTGGTGGATGGCCTCGTGCTTGTCCGCCACCTCGATCACGGTGGAATGACTGAGCGGGCTGGGGATGTTGGCGTTGTCGTCCAGGAATTTCTCGATCACGCCGTCGAAAGTGGCGGCCGCATGCAGCACATGGCCGCGATGCAGCATCCCGCCATCGTTCAGCAGTCGACCAAGCTGGACCAGATCCAGTTCGCCGTCGTTCGCACCCCGGAAATCTTCTGCCGACAGATCAAGCCCGTACCAGACCGGAATCTGATGTCCCCACCACAACTGGCGCGAAATACACCAGGGCTCGATGTTTTCCAGCCAGTGATAATAGGTCTTTTCGCCTGACTCGGGGATGATCTTGACCGTGCCGTCCTTGACCGCATCCAGCGCCGGGCCAACGACTTTTTCGGCATCAACAAACCACTGATCGGTCAACATCGGCTCGATCACAACCTTCGAGCGGTCGCCAAAGGGCTGCATGATCGGCTTGGACTCGACAAGAGGAACCGCTTTGTCCGCGCCTTCGTGATCGAGCTTCAGCGCAGTTGCACCCAGACGCTCATCATCGGCGCGGGTCATGACAGCCAGCCCTTCGCTGGTAATCTCTTCGACGACCTTCGCCCGCGCCTCGAACCGGTCAAGGCCACGCAGGTGATCGGGCACCAGGTTGATCGCGTCGATCTCACCTTCGGTAAAGGATTGGCCGCGCGCGTATTGCCCGGCCTTGTAGGCCTCGTTCGAATACGGCGCACCATCGGCCCGCATGTGGCCGCGTGTGTCCATCAGGCGATAGCAGGGGATGTTTCCACGCTTGGCAACGCCATAGTCGTTGAAGTCGTGCGCACCGGTGATCTTCACCGCGCCCGAGCCAAAGTCAGGATCGGGGTAATCATCGGTGATGATCGGAATCTGACGGCGATGCTCTTTCGGCCCGACTGGGATTTCACAAAGTTTCCCGACGATTGGTGCATAACGCTCATCTGACGGATGGACCGCCACCGCGCCGTCGCCCAGCATGGTTTCTGGCCGTGTAGTCGCAATGGAAATGTAATCCCGCTCTTCGCGGAAGATCCCATTCCCATCTTCATCTTTTTCCAAATACTCATATGTCTCGCCCCCGGCCAGCGGGTACTTAAAATGCCACATGTGGCCTGCGACTTCGATATTCTCGACCTCAAGGTCCGAGATCGCGGTTTCGAAATGCGGGTCCCAGTTGACCAGTCGCTTGCCGCGATAGATCAGGCCCTTGTTGTACATCTCCACAAAGACCTTGATGACCGCGTCATGAAAATTCGCAGAATTTTCGTGCCCCGTGCGCGGATCGCCCGCCGCTCCGGCCATGGTGAACGCATTGCGCGACCAGTCGCAGGAGGAGCCCAGACGCTTTAGCTGTTCAATGATCGTGCCGCCGTATTCGCCCTTCCATTCCCAGACTTTCTCAAGGAATTTCTCGCGGCCCAGCTCACGCCGACCGGGCTGCTGGGTGGCGGCCAGCATCTTTTCAACCTGCATCTGCGTGGCGATGCCCGCGTGGTCCTGACCGGGCTGCCACAGCGTGTCGAAGCCGCGCATCCGGTGCCAGCGGATCAGGATGTCCTGCAGCGTGTTGTTGAACGCGTGGCCCACATGCAGCGCGCCCGTCACGTTGGGCGGCGGGATCATGATGGTAAAGCTTTCGTCGCGCGATTTGTTCGCGCCTGCCTTGAAGGCTCCGGCCTCTTCCCAGGCCTTGTAGATGCGGGCCTCGGCCTCGGCCGCGTTGAATGTCTTTTCCATCGCCATGGGGTGCGTCCTGCGTCATCGAATTCGGGTCGGTGCCTGCAATAGCGAATGGATGCGGGAAGGGGAAGGGCGCGTAAGCGTTATTCGGCCTGCGCCGCTTGTGCAAAACGCGCCCGGAAATACTCTTCGACCCGCTGATAGGCGGGCTCGTGGAAGTGCAGGGTCAGCAGCGAGTGTTGCTTGCCCGGATATTCCTCGGTTTCCAGATGATCGCCAAAGGCGTTTTCCAGCGCGCGCATCAGCTTTTCGGGCGCCATCGAGTCATCCTTGTACCGCATGGCCAGACCGGGCCCTTTTTGTGCCATGCCTGCACAGGCGTCCGCGATGTCCTCGGCGCTCATGTGCAACTGATCCCCGCCAAAAAGGGGTAAGGCCGGCTGGCTGGCAACGCCACCCACAACCGCGTCCTCGGCCATCAGGGGCAGGGCGAAACTGCCGGTCAGGCACATTCCGATTGCACCGACTCCATCGCTGCCTTCCCGTTCTCGGATGTGACGGGCCAAGGCGCGCATCCAGTCAGAAATCGGGCTTTGTTTGCCTTTCAGGAAAATATTGAATTCACGGCGCACGCAGAACAGACGGAACAGGTTTCCGGCCATTGTGATTTTGCCGAATTTTCCGAACAAATGCGGCAGATATACACGGAACCCCGAGTCGTTCAGCCGTTGAGCCAATGCCAGCGTTTCCGGTCCGATCCCCGGCAATTCCTGCAAGATCATGATCGGCGGGCCCTCACCACCGACATAAACGTCATGCGTCGTTTCGGTGCCGGAGGACAGTTTTGCGGTGAACGGAAAAACGGTTTCATGGGTCCAAGTCATGCCGGGACGATAGACGAAGCCCGGCGGAAAGGTAAACGCGTTTTTCTTGGTCATTCTCTGGACTTCCCCCGCGCACGGGCTAGGCTCGCCACAAACCGCAGAGCGAGGGCAAGGCATGGAAAAGTTCGGCAAAAGCCAACCCGTCAAACGGGTCGAGGATCAGCGGTTTCTGACCGGGCAGGGCCAGTACATGGACGACGCCATTCCGCAGAGAACATTGCACGCGGTTTTTTTCCGCAGTCCGGTCGCCCATGCGGAAATCACCTTGCTTGATCTGGATGCGGCGCGTGCTGCCGAAGGCGTTCGTCTGGTCATGACAATCGACGATCTGACGGATGCCGGGGTCGACACGGTGATGAACGCCTCCGTGGTTCCGAACCGCGACGGATCACAAGGGGCTGCACCTCAACGGCACATGCTGGCGAAAACCCGTGTCCGCTTTGTAGGCGAGCCGGTTGCGGTGGTGGTCGCCGACACGCTGGCGCAGGCGCGCGATGCGGCCGAACTGATCTGGATGGACACCGATGACCTGCCCGCCAAAACCGATATCGGACCCGGCGGTGAGGTGCTTCACCCCGAGGCACCCGACAACCGCGCCTTCGACTGGGGCTTGGGGGATGAACAGGCGACCGAGGCCGCGTTTCAGGCTGCTGCGCACACGGTCTCGCTGGACGTGCACGACAACCGTGTGATCGTGAATTCGATCGAACCGCGCGGCTGTCAGGCCGACTGGTCCGATGGGCGCCTGCATTTTGCCTATGGTGGGCAGGGCGTCTGGGGCATGAAGGCACAGCTGGCGCAGAAACTGAAACTCGACGCGGATGCGATCCGGGTCACGACCCCCGATGTGGGTGGCGGTTTCGGCATGAAGGCGATGCCATACCCCGAATATTTCTCGGTTGCCGTTGCCGCCATGAAACTGGGCCAGCCCGTCCACTGGATGTCCGAGCGGACCGAGGCGATGCTGTCGGACCATCACGGGCGCGATCTGACCTCGCTGGCCGAGCTGGCCTTTGACGAGAACTATAAAATCACCGCCTATCGCGTGCATACCCGATGCAATCTGGGCGCGTATAACAGCCACTTCGGTCAGGCGATCCAGACCAACCTGTTCAGCCGCGTTCTGATGGGCGTCTATGATGTGCAGACCACCTATCTGCGGGTCGAGGGGTTCTATACCAACACAACGCAGGTTGATGCTTATCGCGGCGCCGGGCGGCCCGAGGCGATCTATGTCCTTGAACGCGCCATCGACCGCGCCGCGCGCGAACTGGGCATCGATCCGTGGGAATTGCGGCGCAGGAATTTCATTCCTTCCGATGCGTTTCCCTATAAGACGGCGACGGGTGAGACCTATGACGTCGGTGATTTCGACATGGTTCTCGACCGTGCCGCAGACCAGACCCAAGGCTTTGCCGCGCGCAAGGCGGCGGATGCCGAACGCGGTCTGATCCGGGGGCAGGGCCTGTGTTACTATATCGAAAGCATTCTGGGCGATCCTTCCGAAGGCGCAAAGGTCGAGTTCTGCGGGGACGGGACGGTGAACCTCTATGTCGGGACGCAATCGAACGGGCAGGGTCACGAAACGGTCTATGCCCAGTTTTTGTCGGACCAGACAGGCATTCCGGCAGAGCTTATCAACGTGGTGCAGGGCGACAGTGACCGGCTGGCGCAGGGCGGCGGGACTGGCGGGTCGCGATCGGTCACCACGCAAAGCAATGCCACTCTGGCCACCGTCGACACCATTGTCGCCGCATTCACGCCTTATCTTGCGGATAAGATGGGGGTCGAGGAAGACATGGTGACGTTCGATCACGAAACCTTCCGCGCGCCGGGCTCCAACCTGACGCCGACGCTGATTGAGGCGGCCGAGATGGCGCGCGCCGATGGCCGCACCGATCTGCTGCAACACGAGGCGCGGGCGACGCTGCCGGATCGTAGTTTCCCGAACGGGGCCCATGTTGCCGAAGTCGTGATCGATTCTTTCACCGGTGTCGTGGCCGTTGACCGCTATACAGTGGTCGATGATTTTGGTAACCTGATCAACCCGATGCTTGCCGAGGGGCAGGTGCACGGAGGGGTGGTGCAGGGCATTGGTCAGGCACTGGCCGAGCATGTTGTACATGATGCAGATGGACAACTGCTCACGGCAACGTTCATGGACTACGCCTTGCCGCGCGCAGCGGACGTACCCATGATTAAGTTTACCTCGGCGCCGGTTCCGTCAACGGCCAACCCTATGGGGATGAAAGGCTGTGGCGAGGCAGGTACCGTGGGCGCGCTGGCCGCTGTGGCAAACGCGGTTCAGGATGCGCTCTGGGATTACGGGGTGCGGCAGGCGGATATGCCTTTCACACCCCACAAGGTATGGGAATTGTTGAAGGATGGTACTGTCGCGGCTCACTAAAAAGGTTCTGGGATGGCTCGGGCGGCCACTGCGCTCCGAGCATTCGGCCGAGACACGCCATCGCGAACCTATCAGCCACGTCATCATCCTTGACGGCACCATGTCCACACTTGAAGCCGGGCGCGAAACCCATGCAGGCATGACCTATCGGTTGGCCTGCGAAATGGGCAGCCAGGTGTCGGTGTTTTATGAGGCCGGTGTACAGTGGGAAAGCTGGAAAACCACTCTGGACGTCCTGATGGGGCGGGGCATCAACCGCCAGATTCGCCGCGCCTATGGCTATCTCGCCTCGCGCTACAAACCGGGCGACAGAATATTCTTCATTGGGTACTCGCGCGGCGCCTATGGCGTGCGCAGTCTTGCGGGTGTGATCGACATGATCGGCCTGCTTAAGGCGGAACATGCGACCGAGCGCAACATCAAACAGGCCTACCGCCATTACGAATGCAATTCCGGCGGAGAGGCGGCCGCAGTGTTCCGCCGCAAGTTCTGCCACGAGGAACTGGCGATCGAAATGGTCGGCGTCTGGGACACCGTGAAGGCGCTGGGCCTGCGCCTGCCGCTGTTGTGGCGCTGGGCCGAAGAACGCCACGCCTTTCACAACCACCAGTTGGGTCCTTCAACCCGGCACGGATACCACGCACTGGCGCTGGACGAGACGCGCGAGGTGTTCGAACCGGTGCTCTGGGATTGCACGCCCGGTTTCAAAGGCCATGTGGAACAGGTCTGGTTCAGGGGCACCCATGGCGATGTCGGTGGTCAGTTGGGCGGGTTCGAAGAGGCGCGCCCGCTGGGCAACATCCCGTTGATCTGGATGCTGGACAAGGCCGAACGTCACGGCCTGCCCTTGCCCGCGGACTGGCGCACCCGTTTCCCGACTGACCCGAACGCATCCTCGGTTGGAACATGGCGCGGCTGGGGCAAGATCTTTCTGCTGCGCGGGCATCGAAAGGTCGGGCGTGACCGGTCAGAGCACCTGCATGTCTCGGTGTCACCGGAGGACCTGCCAAACTGGCTGCCCGAACCGGACTTGCCATCCCATCCGGCTCAGTGATCCTGCCTTCTAGCAAAGATCAATCAAACAACGTGACTTTCTGCCCGATCCGGTGGGCCTCAAACGCTGCCTCGATATCCGTATGCAGATTGCGAACCAGTGACAACTCGGGCAGGGCGTCGAGAGTAAAAAACGCCGCCTCACTGGTTTCGGCCCCGGCCATCGGTGTTTGAGGTCCGATCTCGTCACACAGAAAGAACAGCTTGTAGAAATCGCGCGCATCTGCGGGATAGGGGTGGCGGGCCTTGTGGCGCAGCGCATAAAGATGGCGCGCGCGGACAATCAGCCCGGCCTCTTCGCGAATTTCTTTTTCCGCGTTCTCGGCGGGTGATGTGCCGATATCCGCAAAGCCGCCGGGCATCGACCACCGCCCGTCGCTGCGTTCGCGCACCAACAGAATGCGGTCGTCGCGGATCACCGCGCCGCGAATGTCCAGACTTGGGGTGGCATATCCCGCTGCGTGGTCCGATATCAACCCTTCGATCCGGGAAACGGGAACACGGCCCAGATCGGCCAGCATGGCGCGGGCCATACCGGCGATCTCGTCATAGCGTTCGCGGTCAAAGGGATCGCGGGTGAAATGCTGGCCGGTCTCGGCCAGCGCCAGCAACCGCTTGGCCCGGGCAAGCCAGGTATCCTCCAACGCTGTGGGGTCCTGGCGCACCGGCTGGTCTCAGCGCCGTCTGTCGCGGCGTGCGCTCATCGGCTGGAAGGCGACGCCCACATGGGCTTCGCAATAGGGTTTGCCCGCCTCAACCGGCAGGCCGCAGAACCAGAAATCTTCGGTAGCCGGATCGCCAACCGGCCACTTGCACGTGCGCTCGGTCAATTCCATCAACGTCAGTTTCTTGGCCTTCTTCTCGACCTCGTTGACCTTGGCCAGCGCCTCGGGGCTGATCTCGTTGGCAGAGGGCTGCGGTGGCAGCGGCTGGCCTGCCGGGATGATCTGACGCCGCGCCGGGGTGGCCGGTTTCGCCTCGGCCGCAGGGGCGGGGGCGGGACGCGCCGGTTCGGTCTTGGGCGCGGGTTTCGGCTTGGCCTCAGCCTTCGGGGCGGCGGGCGCGGGTTTTTCCTTGGGTTCCGGTTTGGCCGGAGTTGCACCGGTGGCGCGGTTCGACAGGCCCAGACGGTGCACCTTGCCGATCACCGCGTTGCGGGTCACACCGCCCAGTTCCTTGGCGATCTGGCTGGCCGACTGGCCTTCGCCCCACATTTTCTTGAGCAGTTCTACGCGCTCGTCAGTCCAGGACATGGGTAGCCTTTCAAAAAGCGGGAAAGCGGCCCCGGATTCGGGCCGCCTTCGGAATTCGTCTCAGCCCCCTATTCTAAACACTGCGGCCCGAGTTACAAGCTGTCTTCGAATCAGGTTTGGGGGCAGCAATGCAGATTCTGTCGGATAAAGACCCACGCGGTTTCGGCGCGGTCAACTGGATGGGGCTCTATACGCTCGTTCAGCGCGAGGTGCTGCGGTTTCTGGCTGTCTGGACGCAGACCCTGCTGGCGCCGCTGGTGACTGCCGGTCTGTTCCTTCTGATCTTCAATATCGCCATTGGCCCCGGCAGGCCGGATGTCATGGGCGTGCCGTTTCTGACCTTTCTGGCGCCGGGTCTGATGATGATGACGGTGATCCAGAACGCCTTTGCCAACACTTCGTCCTCGATGGTGATCGCCAAGGTACAGGGCAATATCGTCGACACGCTGATGCCGCCGCTGTCTCCGCTGGAAATTCTGCTGGGTTATCTTGCGGGCGGCATCGCGCGCGGGGTTTTCATCGCTTTTGCTGTCGGCATCGCTCTGGCGTTGGTACTTGGCCTGACACCGCACCATCCGCTGGTGGCACTGACCTTTGTTGTCCTCGGCGGTGCGTTCATGGGGGCGCTGGGCCTGTTCGCGGGCATCTTTGCCAACAAGTTCGACCAGATGGCAGCGATCACCAACTTTATCGTCACTCCGCTGGCTTTCCTGTCGGGCACTTTCTATTCAGTCGACGCCCTGCCGACGGTGCTGAACCGGCTCAGTCACGTGAACCCGGTTTTCTACCTGATCGACGGGCTGCGCTATGGCATGATCGGCGTATCCGACAGCTCGCCCATCCTTGGGGTGTTGGTTTGCACTGTCGCAACCCTGCTGGTCTGCGCATTGACATGGCAGATGCTACGCACCGGTTACCGGCTCAAGTCCTAGGCGGCCTCGGCCAATGATCCGGGCTGCAAAGGCACCCGTGGCCGTCCCAGTCGTGGATGCAGCCGCGATGCAATGGCCCACGCCCCAAACAGCGCCAGCCCGCCAGCAGCAAAGACCCCGGCCACCGGCGTGACGATCAGCACCAGCGACGCGACGCCCGGCGTGATGATCCCCGATACGTCCCGGTAGCTGGAATAGATCGCCGACATCTCGGTCCGCTCGGACGGCTTCACCGCCATCAGGAAGGGCAGGCCCGCGCAGATATCCAACACGATCAGGCAGACCGATCCCAGCACCAGCGCCGCGACCGAGGCCACGGGCCATCCCGCCAGCCCTCCGGCCGCGATGAAACAGATCGCACAGGCGGCAAAGCCGGTCCGCACCGCCGAGCGCAAGGACCGCCCCTGAACCCAGCGCAGGATCAGCGGCGCGACGAACAGCATCGCATTCGTTGCCGAAAGAAGGATGCCGCCCAGTTGCTCACCTAACCCGTTCTCGATCGCGAAAATCGGCAGGTAGACCACATAAATCCACCAGCCGCAGGACCGGATCATCGCAAACAGATAGCCCGCCACCAGCCTTGGCTGGGCAAAGAAACGCGGCAGAAACGCCAGCGGGTTCTTTGCCGGGCCGCGCGCCTTGGTGATCAGCTTGCCATTGCCCATCCGCAAGGCCCAGAACACCACCAGCATGACCACCGACGCAACTGCGCTGATGACAAATGGGGCCGGGGGCCAGACCTCCATCAGCAGCACGCCTGCCATTGGGCCCGCGGTCCAGCCCAGTGCACTGTAGAACATGCGGCTGGTCTCGCACCGGCCCAATTCGATCTTGCTGATGTAATCCAGCACATAAGCGTTGAAACAGATAAAGGTCACAACTGCCGCGACCGTGTTCAGCGCCAGCGCGCCCACAACGGCCTCGGGGCTGCCCTCCAGTGCAAGCAGGGCGCCGCCCATGAACATGAGGCACCCCCCGGTATAGGCCCAGCGGCGCGGTATGAACCGGATCAGGAACGGCACCATCAGCCCGGCACCCAGCGAGATCAGACCGACCAGAAAGTACAAAAACGAAACCGTCGCCGCATCGCCAAGCGCCCGGTACATCACCAACGGAAAGACCGATATCAGAATACCACGCACCACCGCCTCGAGCCCGGCAAGAATGCCGAAATCGCGGACGGATGGGGCAGGGGCATGGCGGACCCATTCGGGAATTCGACGCTCGTGCATGGGACAATCTCGCTAATCAACTGCCCTCAAATTGCGCCTTTTTAATTCACCTTCATGAGGAAATGCGACACGCAGGTCGCGGCTGGACCTGCCTCACAAAATTTTTTGAATGGGCTCAGCTGCGTCTGGCCCGCGCTTCCCGCCAGACAAGGATCAGCGCGCCGGTCAGGATGATGGTCGATCCCAAAATGCTGACCGAATCCGGGATCACCTCAAAGATCGCAAAGTCATAGAGCGCGGCAAATATCAGCGTTGCATAGCTGATGGGCGCGACATAGGACGCATCCGCCCGTGCCATCCCGTTGACAAAGCAGGCCTGCGCGCAGGCCATCAGCACGCCGATCCCTGCCAGCGCCGCCCATTGCTCGGCCGTCGGCGGTTGCCAGACCGCCAGCACCGCGACCGAGGCGATCGTCAATCCCATCGCGTTGTTCACCAGCAATATCTGGATGGGGCTTTCGCGCCCCGACAGCTTCTTGATGAAAATCAGCTCCATTCCGATCACCGCCGCCGCCGCCAGTGCCAGCAGCGCCGCGGGCTGAAAACTCTCAGGTGTCGGACGTAACAGGATCAGCGCGCCGGACAGTGCCACAGCCGCCGCAAGCCAGCGCCACGGCCCAACGCTTTCCTTCAGCAGCGGGATGGCCAGAATCATCGCAAAGACCGGATTCAGGAATGATATCGCCGTGGCATCCGCCATCGGAATATACGCGACCGAGGCGAACATCAGCGTCACACCGGCCCAGCCGAAACTGGTCCGCCCGATATGCAGCCCCCAATGTGGGCGGCGCAGTTGCGGACGCAGTGTTGCAACCGCACTGACAATCACGATGAACGCAAACAGAAACCGCCCGTGGCTAATCTGCATCGGATGCAGGGGCGGACCAAGTACCTCGGTCCCCAATGCCTTCGCCAGCAGCGTCGTCGCCGCAATGAAAGCGCTGGCGACGAATATCAGTGTTGCCGCAAATGCCGGGTTCTGACGCTGCTGAACATACATGCCCACAGCCCTGCGCCACGGCAGCCCAAATGGCAAGCGCGAAAACCGTGCCCGGCATCGTGATCACCAAAATTACGTGTCTGCCAAAATACCGGGTTTTCAGACCGGCTTTGCGCCGCTATAGAACACGCATGATCAGACACGCACATATCTCTTTGCTCCGACGCCGACGCATTTTTGCGTAACCGGCCCGTTTGATCCATTTGCGCTGCAAAATCAGCGCATCCCCCTCCAAACCAGTTGACGAACCCGCCCTTGGTGTATCACTCACTTGGGCTCAAACTTTCGAAAAGGATGATCCGATGATCCCGTCCGTTCTGCCGACCTATAATCGTGCGCCCCTCAGCTTTGTGAAGGGCGAGGGCGCCTGGCTGACCGAGGCGGATGGCCGACGTTTCCTTGACCTCGGCGCGGGTATCGCGGTGAACGCGCTGGGCCATGCCCACCCGGCTCTGGTCAAGGCGCTGTCGGATCAGGCCCATGCGTTGTGGCATGTCTCGAACCTATATCAGATTCCGCAGCAGCAGGCGCTGGCCGACAAGCTGGTCGAACACACCTTTGCCGACACCGTGTTCTTCACCAATTCCGGCACCGAAGCCTGCGAACTGGCCGTCAAGATGGCGCGCAAGTATTTCTATGACAAAGATCAGCCCGAGCGGGTCGAGATCATTACCTTCGACGGCTCTTTCCATGGCCGTTCTTCGGCGGGCATCGCGGCTGCCGGGTCGGAAAAGATGACCAAAGGCTTCGGCCCGCTGCTGCCCGGCTTTGTGCATGTAACTTTCGGTGACCTCGATGGCGTCACCAACGCCATCACCGACAAGACAGCGGCCATCCTGATCGAGCCGATACAGGGCGAAGGCGGCATCCGCCCGGTGCCCGATTCCGAGCTGAAGGCCCTGCGCCAGATCTGCGACGACAACGGTCTGCTGCTGATCCTGGACGAGGTGCAGTGTGGCGTCGGACGCACCGGCAAACTCTTTGCCCATGAATGGGCGGGCATCACGCCCGACATCATGATGGTTGCCAAGGGCATCGGCGGCGGCTTCCCGCTGGGCGCGGTTCTGGCGACCGAGGACGCGGCAAGCGGCATGACCGCGGGCACCCATGGTTCGACCTATGGCGGCAACCCGCTGGGCTGCGCCGTGGGCTGCGCGGTTCTGGATCAGGTGTCCACTCCGGCGTTCCTCGAAGGGGTCAACCGCAAGTCCGGCCTGCTGCGGCAAAAGCTCGAAGGCCTGATCGCCGACCACCCAGACGTGTTTGAAGAAGTGCGCGGCGCGGGCCTGATGCTGGGCCTCAAATGCAAGGCGTCAAATATTGATGTCGTCAATGCAGGCTATGACAACCTCGTCATCACCGTGCCCGCCGCCGACAACGTGATCCGCCTGCTGCCACCGCTGACCCTGACCGAGGATGACATCGCTCAGGCCATGATCCGCCTCGACAAGGCCGCCGCGCAGGTCGAAGCCAATCTCGAAACCGCCTGACCTTACTCTTGCCAAAAATATCCCGGAGGTGTGGGGGCTGGCCCCCACCCGCCGACAGCCAAAAGCGATATCCAATGAACCATTTTCTCGACATTCACAAAACCGATCCCGCTGATCTGCGGGCCATGATCGACCAGGCCGCGACGATGAAACAGGATCGCCTGGGGCGCCCCAAGGCCGCTCTGGATGACGATCAGCCGCTCGAAGGCCGCATGGTGGCGCTGATCTTCGAAAAGCCCTCGACCCGGACCCGCGTGTCTTTCGACGTCGGCGTGCGCCAGATGGGCGGTCAGACCATGGTGCTCAGCGGCAAGGACATGCAGCTAGGCCATGGCGAAACCATCGCCGATACCGCCCGCGTGCTCAGCCGCTACGTGGACATGATCATGATCCGCACGTTCGATGAAACCATCCTGACCGAGATGGCCGAGTTTGCCGATGTGCCGGTGATCAACGGCCTGACCGATCGCACCCATCCCTGCCAAATCATGGCCGACGTGCTGACATTCGAGGAACATCGCGGTCCCATCGCGGGCAAAAAGGTCGTCTGGACCGGCGATGGCAACAACGTCTGTTCATCGTTCCTGCATGCGGCAGGCCAGTTCGGGTTCGACTTCACATTCACCGGCCCGGCCCAGTTCGATCCCGAAGAGGAATTCATGGGGTTTGCCCGCTCCAAAGGCTCGAAAGTCACCGTCGAACGGGACGCGTTCAAAGCTGTCGAAGGGGCCGATCTGGTGGTCGCAGACACCTGGGTCTCGATGCATGACGCACAATCGGCCAAGGAACGCCGCCACAACCTTCTGCGCCCTTATCAGGTCAACGCCGAACTGATGTCCCACGCGAAACCGGACGCGCTGTTCATGCACTGCCTGCCCGCGCACCGCGAAGAAGAGGCCACCTCCGAAGTGATGGACGGACCCAACTCGGTCATCTTCGACGAGGCCGAAAACCGCCTGCACGCGCAAAAGGCCGTCATGCGCTGGTGCCTGGGCCTCTGACCGAGGCGGCGCCACGTCATTCCGTACCGCTCTTGCCCCAGCGGTTCATCCCGGCGCATCCTTTCCGCAAAAGGAAAGGGGCGCCATGAAACTTGTCATCGCGGGCGCGGGCAGCATCGGATGTTATTGTGGTGCTTTGCTTGCAGAGGCCGGGCATGATGTGACCCTGCTGGGGCGTGCCCGCATTCTGGATCCGATCCGTGCACAGGGTCTCACAGTCACCGATTTCTCGGGCCTTCGCTGTACGGTTTCCCCAGACCGTCTGACCCTTGCGGAAAACCCGGACTGTCTCGCATCGGCCGATCTGTTTGTCGTCACCGTCAAATCAGGTGCCACCGAAACAATGGCCGAGCTGATAGCCCGGCACGGACCTGAAACCGCGCCGGTCCTCTCTTGGCAAAACGGGATGGATAACGCCCGAATACTGCGCGCGGGCCTGCCTGACCGCGATGTTCGTGCCGGTATGGTACCCTTCAACGTCGTTCCGACCTCTCTGGCCGCGTATCATCGCGCGACGTCCGGCGATATCGTGATCCAGACGGGGCAGGGCGCACTGGCAACCGCGCTCTCATCGCCCGCGCTGCCCGTCACCGAAAGCGACCGGATCGAGGCGGTTCAGTGGGGCAAACTGGTGATCAACCTCAACAATGCGCTCAATGCGCTGTCCGGCCTGACCCTCAGGGAACAACTGCTGGAGCCGAGCTGGCGCCGTCTCATGGCCGCCCAGATGGCCGAGGCGCTGGGCGTACTCAAATCCGCCGGACACCC
Organism: Ruegeria sp. BJ6; assembly: GCF_056537885.1. Lineage (NCBI taxonomy): Bacteria > Pseudomonadati > Pseudomonadota > Alphaproteobacteria > Rhodobacterales > Roseobacteraceae > Ruegeria > Ruegeria sp. BJ6. The sequence continues at coordinate 218,329 of NZ_JBQFSG010000005.1, forward strand.
GGTCGCTTCGACGACACCACTCCCGGCATGGATGACGCCCCATATCCTGCGCCTGCCGACACCGCTGTTTTCCCGCATCGCGGCGCGCATGCTGACCATCGACCCCAGCGCCCGCACATCAATGGCCTATGATCTACAGGCCGGGCGCCCCACCGAAATTGACAGCCTGCAGGGCGAGATCATACGGATCGGACAGGCAAACGCCGTCCCGACCCCGATCTGTTCACGGGTTGCGACTCTGATAGCGCAAGCCCCGAACGAACCCCTCTCTCCCGATCAGATTTACAGCTGACAGCAGCACGCACCAGCGTCAGAGGAATGCTGTCAGAACCCGGAAAATCACCGCCGACATACAGGCAGCCGCCGGAACCGTAATGATCCAGGCCGCCACGACAGTCATGAAATGCGACCGCCGCACCAGCTTGCGCCGCCGGCGTTCTTCTTGCGCCAGCCGTAATTCGGGCTGGCGTTTCAGGTTCAGACCACGCCGCCGCCGTTCCGAATGCCATTCGCGATAAAACCCGACACCAAACACGCCGCCCACTGCGATGTGGGTCGAACTGACCGGAAGTCCCAGCCAGCTGGCCACGATCACCGTGATCGCCGCCGACAGCGCCACGCAATAGGCCCGCATCGGGTTCAGCTTGGTGATCTGGCTGCCGACCATGCGGATCAGCTTGGGGCCGAACAGGAACAGACCAAAGGAAATTCCGAATGCCCCGATGATCATGACCCAGCTCGGGATTGTAACCTTGGCGGCGAAATCCCCGAACTCGGCGGCATAGACAATGGCGGCCAGCGGCCCGACCGCGTTGGCCACGTCATTGGCGCCATGCGCAAAGCTCAACAAGGCGGCGGAAATCACCAGCGGCAGACCGAACAGGGTTTTCAGCGAACGGGTCCGGTTCTCCATCCCTTCGGACTTGCGGCGGACCCACGGCACGGTGATGGCCCAAACCGCCACACCTGCACCCAGACCGATCAGCAGAGCCAGCTCCAGATCAACCTTCACGATCCGTTTCAGCCCCTTCACCGCCAGATACGAGGCAAAGGCCCCCGCCATAAGCGCCACCAGTATCGGGACCCAACGCCGGGCCGCGGCGATCTTGTCATCCTGATATTGAATCCTGGCCTTGATCAGCGCCAGAAACGCAGCAGCGATCACGCCTCCCAAAACCGGTGAAATCACCCAGCTGGCGGCGATTTTGCTCATCGTTCCCCAACTGACCGCGCTCATGCCTGCCGCGGCAATGCCCGCGCCCATCACACCGCCCACGACGGAATGCGTGGTTGAAACCGGCGCGCCGATCCATGTGGCCAGATTGACCCACATGGCGGACGAAATCAGCGCCGCCATCATCGCCCAGATAAAGACCTCGCTATTCTGAACCGAGGCCGGATCGATGATCCCCTTCGAGATGGTCGATACCACATCGCCCCCCGCCAGCAACGCACCGGCGCTTTCGGCAATGGCCGCAATGACGATGGCACCACCCATGGTCAGCGCATTCGCGCCCACCGCCGGTCCCATGTTGTTGGCCACGTCGTTTGCGCCGATATTGATCGCCATATAGGCACCGAAAGCGGCAGCGGCGACAACGACCAGCCCGCCGTTTGCCTGCCCGAACCACACCGCAGCGACCAGCCCGGCCAAAGCGATAAAGGCCAGCGCGATCCCCGGCGCCACCAGCGGGCGCGCGACATAGGCGCTCGCGCGTTCTACACGCGAAATTCGATGCAGGTCGTTATCCAGCGCTTTCCAGCGCGGTTCGGTCTGGCTGTCGGTCATCTGCTTTGCGCAATGCTTACTGTTTCAGGCGCCAGCGCGCTACATCCTTGCGCCGGATGGGGCAAGGGGTTGTCATGCAGTTTTTACAAAACCGTTACATTTGCCGCAATATGGCCTGCAGCTCGGGCTCTCTCACCCGATCCGCCGCATCGCTGGCGCTTACCCAGCACCGTTTTCTCTCATGCGCCTCGGGATAGTCATCCGCCAGTTCCGAGACATGGATATGATAAACATTGGTCTGGATCGGCAGAGCCGAGCCATCCTTCATCATCTTGTCGTAGGAATAATACCCCACCGGCTCGCTGTCGACATTCGCCCGGCTAACCCCGGCTTCTTCCCAGGCTTCCTGCAACGCGGTCTCGGCCCCGTCCAGACCGTCGATCGGCCAGCCTTTGGGAATGATCCAGCGTCCGGTATCGCGGCTGGTGATCAGCAGCACGGTATTCCGCCCGTCCACCTGCTTGGTGCACAGCGCCGCGCACTGCACCCGCTTGGGACGCAGGACAAGAGGTCTGGCGACCTCCTCCCAGATATTACGCAGCCATGTTGCCATGTCAAAAGTGCCTGTCTTGTGCCCGGATATTTCCGTGGGTTCGCTTTGATACCTGATTTGGCTGAAATTTTCAACAATCGCACTGGAACGTGGGCCTTTCCCGCGAATTTTCAATAGCACCGGATTGTTTCGACGGCTCCGGTTGGTGTGCCCCCGCCTATTCCTCACAATTCGGAGCACAAATAACTGCCTGATAGCCCGAGGTTCTCCATTGCAACCGCCGCGCCAATCGGCAAGCTGACGCACAGGGGAGGAACCGGATGACAGATCAACTGGACGGAGACTACGATTACGTGATCGTTGGCGGCGGTACGGCCGGATGTGTTCTGGCCAACCGCCTGAGCGAAGAACCCGGCACCCGCGTTCTTCTTCTCGAGGCAGGCGGCAATGATCGCTATCATTGGGTGAACATTCCCGTCGGCTATCTCTACTGCATCGGTAATCCGCGCGTGGACTGGATGATGAAGACCGCCGAGGAGCCGGGTCTGAATAACCGATCCCTCGTCTATCCGCGTGGCAAGGTTCTGGGTGGCTGCACCTCGATCAACGGCATGATCTATATGCGCGGACAAGCCGCCGACTATGACGGCTGGAGACAGATGGGCAACACCGGCTGGGGTTGGGATGACGTACTGCCGTGGTTCCGCAAGTCCGAGAATCACCACAAGGGTGAAACCGACCTGCACGGGGCAGGGGGCGAATGGAAGGTAACCACACAGCGCCTCGGCTGGGACATCCTGCGCGCCTTTCAGGAGGGTGCGAAGGAATTCGGCTATATGCCGACCGCCGACTTCAACGCCGGCACCAACGAAGGGTCGGGATTTTTCGAGGTAAACCAGAAGAACGGTGTGCGCTGGAACACCACCAAGGCGTTTCTGCGCCCGGCCATGAAGCGCCCCAACCTGCGGGTACTGACCCATGCCATGACGGACCGGCTGATCCTTGATGGCCGCCGTGTCACCGGCGTCGCCTTCCGCCACAAGGGGCAGGCGCGCACCGTCAGTGCCAGACGAGAGGTCCTGCTTGCCGCCGGGGCCATCAATTCCCCGAAACTGCTGGAGCTTTCGGGCATCGGCCAGCCAGACCGCCTGTCCGCGCTGGGCTTAACCCCGGTCCACGACCTGCCGGGCGTTGGCGAAAACCTGCAGGATCACCTGCAAATCCGCACCGCCTTCCGTGTCAGCAACACTCGCACGCTGAATGAAACCGCCAACTCCTTGACCGGGCGTATCGGCATCGCCCTCAAATACGCGCTTACCCGTTCCGGCCCTCTGTCGATGGCACCCAGCCAGTTCGGCATGTTCACCAAATCCGACCCTGCACTCGCCACTCCTGATCTGGAATACCACGTTCAGCCGCTATCCACCGACCGCCTCGGCGACCCGCTGCACCCATTCCCGGCCATCACCGTCTCGGTCTGCAACCTGCGCCCCGAAAGCGTCGGCGATTGCCACATCACCCAAAACGCCGCCGACCCGCAGCCCCATATCCGCCTCAACTACCTGAGCGCCGAACGCGATAAACAGGTCGCGGTGACCGCTGTCAAACAGGCGCGCCGGATCATGACGGCCAAAGCGCTGCAACCATACGAGCCGCAGGAATTCCTGCCCGGCCCCTCCATCCGGTCCGATACCGAACTTCTGCACGAGGCCGGCAACATCGCTACTACGATCTTCCACCCCACCGGCACCTGCAAAATGGGCACCGACCCCATGGCCGTAACCGCGCCGGACCTGCGGGTTCACGGTCTTGACGGGCTGCGGGTCATCGATGCCTCGATCATGCCGAAAATCGTATCCGGCAACACCGCCTCACCCGTCATCATGATCGCCGAAAAAGCCGCCGACATGATCCGCTCTTCATCTTTTTGAAAATACTCTGGGGGAGACGCCGAAGGCGGCGGGGGCAAAGCCCCCTCTACGACCGCCGCTTGGCGCGCAGTGTCGGGTCGGCCTGCGTCGGGTCTTCGGGCCACGGATGCTTGGGGTACTGGGCCCGCATGTCCTTGCGCACATCCGCATAAGACCCGGCCCAAAACCCCGGCAGATCGCGGGTGATCTGGATCGGTCGCTGTGCAGGGGATAACAGCGTGATCTTAAGCGGCTCACCCCCGATCACCGGATGCCGTGTGACACCAAACAGCTCCTGCAAACGGACCGAGATTTCCGGCACCGCCGCGCCGTAATCAATGGGGACCTTGCGCCCCAGCGGCGTCACGAAAGACCCCGGCGCGCGCCGGTCAAGCTCTTGCATCTGGTCCCAGCTCAACCGCGTTTGCAGCGCGGGCAACAGATCAAAACGTTTCCAGTCTTCGGCGGTTTTGACGCCGGACAGCATCGGCAGCAGCCAATCTTCGACCGAGACCGTCAACCCTTCGACAGTAAAGTCAGGCAGATCAATGCCTTCGGAACGCACCAGCTCAACCCGCGCCGCCAACCGCGCCGCCGCGCCATCCAGCCGGATGCCCAGATCGCGCACCCCGTCCAACATCGCGCGCGCGACATCCTCGTCCGGCACATCCTTCCAGATGCGGTCGTCCAGAGTAATGGCGCCAAACCGCTCCTGCCGCCGCGCGACCACGCGCCGTTCGCGCTTCGACCACCCGCAACTGTCGGCCCATTCAATCTGATCGGCAAAGAGATCGCGAATTTCGCGTTCGGAAATCTGCGCCGCCATCCGCAAACGCGCCTCGCGCGGGTTTCCATCGGTATCGATCGCCACCAGATTGGGCGCACCCGCCAGCGTATCGCCGCTTTCCATCACGACACCCTTGCCGCCCGACAGTACAAATCGCGGTACATCCCCTTTGCGCCGCTGTCCGATCCGATCCGGATAAGCCAGCGCCGCCATGGCCGCCGGGCTCAGGTCACGGGTCTTGCCACCAGCCTGCTTTTGCAGCCGCTTTGCCTCGCCCCGGATGCGGTCCACAACGCCCGGGTTTACCTGCCACGGCCGGTTGCGCTGAAACGCGCGGAGGTCCCGCAGCGCCTCAAGACGCAACGCCAGATCAACCGGCGCGCTCTTCAGCGGGTCCCGCTCGGCCATCAGCGCCGCCAAGGGCGCGGCCTGCGGGCCTGCTTCGACTAGCATGTGCCCCAACCGCGGATGCAGCGGCAGCGCCGCCAGCGCCCGCCCATGATCGGTAATCCGCCCCTTGCCATCCAGCGCCCCAAGCATCGCCAGCAGCGCCCGCGCCTCGGCCATTGCACCTTCGGGCGGTGGGGTCAGAAAGGCCAGATCACCGGGATCCGCCCCCCAAAGCGCCAGTTCCAGCGCCAGCCCGGTCAGGTCCGCCGCCTCGATCTCGGCCGGGGGATAGGCGGCCAATGCGCCTTCCTCTCCCTTCGACCACAACCGGTAACACGCACCCTCTGCCACACGCCCGGCGCGGCCTGCGCGCTGTGTGGCCTCGGCCCGCGTCACCCGTTCTGTCACCAGCCGCGACATGCCCGATCCGGGATCAAATCGCGCACGCCGGGCCTGACCCATATCCACCACCACCTGGATATCCGGAATGGTCAGCGAGGTTTCGGCAATCGACGTCGCCAGAACCACCTTTCGCCCGCCATCAACCGGGGCAATCGCCGCGCGCTGGGCGGCAAACGGCATGGCACCAAACAGGGGCCTGATCGCACAAGCCCCAGGCAACCGTCCGGTCAGCGCCGCCTCGGCCCGCCTGATCTCGCCCTCGCCGGGTAGAAACACCAGCATTCCGCCGCCAACGCTACGCGTCTCTCGCTCGGCCTGTAGGACCAGATCGATCAGCGCATCCAGCCGCCGCGCCTTTTGCCCCAATGGCCGCTCCAACCAGCGCAGATCGACCGGAAAACTCCGCCCTTCCGAGGTCACCAGCGGCGCATCCATCAAGCGCCCCACAGGGTCGGCATCCAGTGTCGCCGACATCGCCAGCAGGATCAGATCGTCGCGCAGCGCCCCGGTTACTTCCAGACACAGGGCCAGCCCCAGATCGGCATTCAGCGAACGTTCGTGAAATTCATCGAAAATAACCGCACCCACGCCCGGCAGGTCGGGATCGGATTGCAGCATCCGGGTCAAAATGCCCTCGGTCACGACCTCGATCCGCGTGGCCTTGGAAACCTTTGCCTCACCCCGCACGCGATATCCAACGGTCTCGCCCGCGCGCTCGCCCAGCGTTTCGGCCATGCGCTCCGCCGCGGCCCGCGCGGCCAGCCGGCGTGGCTCCAGCATCACGATACGTCCGTCGCACAGCCCGGCCTCCAGCATGGCCAGCGGCACGCGCGTGGTCTTGCCCGCTCCGGGCGGGGCCTGCAGAACGGCCCGGCCCGAGGTCCGCAGAACCTCCAGCAGTTCGGGAATGGCGTCGTCAATTGGCAGGCGCAGTGTCATCCGGCCCTTATCCGCCAACTCGCCAGCGCCGTCCAGATCGCACTACTTCCGCACAACCGTCGCCGCGCCATAGACCGTCTGCGCCTGTACATGTACCGCCCGCATGACGCCGCCCTGCGCCTCATAGGTTACCGTCAAAGGAAACCGGCTGCCCTTGCGCAGATCATCGGGCGCATAGCCGCTGAGCCGGGTAAAGGCACCGCTGCACCGAACCGTGCCACCGGAATCCACACGCCGGGTCAGGGCAATCTCGGTCAACCGCTCGCCGTCATAGATTTTCTGGCGCAACCTGCACAGGTCTTCGGGTCGCTGATCCCGCAGAACCATGAAGATCGCGGTCAACGGGTCCACCGCACCGCGCTGTTCCTGATCGGTCACGGAAAAGGCCGTCCTTTCCCCGATCTCCGACCCGCTGGCCCGCGCCACGCCGCCCGAATAGGTCAACCGCGCGCGTGACTGGCGCTGCCCTGTATCCATATCCTCGACGTACTGTTGCGGGATGAACCGATCCCCTTTGCGCCGCCCCGACGCCTGAATAACAAACCGCACCTGCTTGATCGCACCGACCAGCCCCGTCGTGGCAAGCTGCGCCGACACCGAATAGCGCGAGGTGCCGGCGTTACCGTCCAGCGTGAACTCGCCCACCTTCACACCCAGTGCCCGCAAGGCAAAACGCGCTTGCGTCTGCTCTGCCAACAGCGATGCAGGCAGAACCAGAAGGGTCACAATGCAAAAAACATGGCTCAGGCGAAACACGGATCAAAATTCCTATGCGGTCCGGGCTGGACAAACCGGGTTGGTCGGCTGCAAGTATTCGTGCCACAGAAATTGAGTTCAGAATGCAATTAGACAGCCTAAGTGACAAGATTTTGAACGGCGACCGCCGGGCGCTGGCCCGTGCGATCACGCTTGTCGAAAGCAAACGCCCTGACCACCGCGCTCAGGCCGCTGAGCTGCTGGAGCGTCTCGGACGCGCCGACCGCCAGTCGCTGCGCATCGGCCTGTCGGGCACGCCCGGTGTTGGCAAATCCACCTTCATTGAAAGTTTCGGCATGCTGCTGACCGGGCAGGGGCTGCGAGTCGCGGTCCTTGCGGTTGATCCCAGTTCCGCCCGTTCCGGCGGATCGATCCTTGGCGATAAAACCCGGATGGAGCGTCTGAGCCGCGAGAAAAACGCCTTTATTCGCCCATCCCCCAGCCAGAGCCACCTTGGCGGCGTCGCCCGCCGCACACGCGAAGCGATTGCCCTGTGCGAAGCGGCGGGTTTTGACGTGGTGCTGATCGAAACCGTTGGTGTCGGGCAGTCGGAAACGGTGGTGTCCGAGATGTCCGACCTCTTTCTGCTGTTGCTGGCTCCGGCCGGCGGGGACGAATTGCAGGGCGTCAAGCGCGGTATCATGGAGATGGCCGACATGATTCTGATCAACAAGGCGGACGGCGATCTGAAGGCCGCCGCCACCCGTACCTGCGCCGACTATTCCGGTGCGCTGCGTCTGTTGCGCAAGCGCCCGCAGGACCCCGATGATTTTCCCAAGGCCATGATGGTCTCGGCGGTCGAGGAAATGGGCCTTGCCCAGGCCTGGGACGAGATGCAGGCGCTGTCGGACTGGCGCAGGGAGAACGGTCACTGGGCGGCCAACCGCGCCGCACAGGCCCGCTACTGGTTCGATCAGGAGGTCCGCCACGCCCTTCTGGCCCGCCTCGATACGCCCGAGGCAAAGGCTGAGATGGCCGAACTCAATGACCGGGTGTCACAGGGCCACCTCAGCCCGGGTGCCGCTGCAGAAAAGATGCTGGCGACACTGTCCCGCGCCTGATCCTGCGCCGTGCCGCCCTTCTGCTCGTTGACAAATACGACCGCCGGAGGCATGGCCCGAACGGGCCATTTCCCGGTCGCATCAAAACCACCGGCACGAGCAAAGATTTCGCGCCCGCCCATCTTGACCCCATCCGTGATTCCCACTACACGCATCCAACCAGTTTTCGGGCGCGACTTCGGGTTGCGCCCCTTGTGATTTGGCCGCAGGCAGATGCCCGGCCTCCAGAAACAAAGGAAGAAACCATGTCGCGCCGTTGCGAACTGACCGGAAAAGGCCCGATGACTGGCAACAATGTCAGCCACGCCAAAAACAGAACTCGTCGTCGTTTTCTGCCGAATCTGAACGACGTCACCCTGCAGTCGGAAACCCTGGGCCGTGGCGTCAAGCTGCGCATCTCGGCGGCTGCCCTGCGCTCGGTCGACCACCGTGGTGGTCTGGACGCGTTCCTGGCCAAAGCCAAGGACGAAGAGCTGTCGGCAAACGCACTGAAGGTGAAAAAGGAAATCGCCAAGGCACAAGCCTCGGCCTGATCCGCCTTACATTTCGATTTTCGGAACCCCGCGCGACATCGTGCGGGGTTTTCCTATTTAAGATCGGTGAGTTGGAAAATCCGCCTCTGTCGGGGCGAAAGCCGAACCGCCAAAATTGTTTTCAAATTTAATATTAATTCGTGTTTTGGCGTGACATTGTTCACATACTGCTCGCAAAAATGCGAATACGTTTGTGCATATTAGTAGATCGGAGGCTTCGCCTATGCCTTTCAAACAATATGCATTTTTAGGAATTCTGATTGATTTCGCGGCAAGCGGAATCAGGAAATGCACTCAGATACAGCGGCGCGTGAACCGTCTGCACACAAGCATGACAACCGATACGTCGTCGCGCCCCAATCTGGACCGGTAATCGGTCCCATCGCCGAATGCAGGGCCGAACCTGCATTCGGCACCCCGGTTTCCGGACATGGTGCGCGGCTATCCTGTCGCAGTCAGTCGAATGCGCTTGAAGCGCTTTTCCGGACCGGCCTATAGAATCCCCAACATGATGGTTCTACGCGGATATCTGGCATTTTCTCTGTCTGTGCTGTTGGTTCTGACCGGACAGGGGGTTGCCGCCTCGCGCGGTGTTGGCGAGGCCGTTGGCCAGATGGTGCTGTGCACGGGCACCGGCCCCGTTGTCGTCTATATGGACCAGGACGGTCAGCCGACTCGGCCACCTCATTACTGCCCGGATTATGCGCTCAGCCTTCTGGGTGCCGTTCTGCAGGCCGAGCCATTCCTTCCGACACCACCGGACCGTGCGCTGCCCGGACCGGCCACAGCTGCGCACAATCTTATTTCATTGCCACAGCCGCAGACACCTGCGCGCGCGCCTCCTGCTGACTGAATTTTCTCAATAAATTCAGCCAAATCAAAAAAGGAGAGGCATGATGACCCTCAAATCCACCCTGTTCGCAACCCTTGCAACCCTGACCCTTGCCGGTACCGCACTGGCGGAAGGCGCCATCATGGTCGATGACGCCTATGCGCGCTCGTCCGGCAAAAACGCCAAGGCCGGGGCGGCCTTCATGATGATCATGAACCACGGCGACGCAGATGATCGCCTGATCGGCGTGGAATCGGATGTCGCCGCGCGGGTCGAACTGCACACGCACAAGATCAATGACGACGGCGTAGCCCAGATGGTGCATGTCGAGGAAGGCTTTGCCATTCCCGCAGGTGAATCCCACCCGCTGCAGCGCGGCGGTGATCACGTGATGTTCATGGGGCTGAAGCAGTCCTTCGAACAGGGCGCGACTGTCCCCGTCACTCTGATCTTCGAAAATGCCGGAGAGATCGAGGTTGAGATCCCTGTCGATCTGGAACGGCAGGACAGCGGCGCGCACAGCGGGCACTCGAACTGAAGTTACACCTGCCTTCAGGCCGCTCTGCGGCCCTCATCCATGCGTCAGGCCGGGCAATGCCCGGCCTGTTGTTGCTTTGATGGTCAGCGGTTGGGTGTTTGCACCGCTACCGGTTGATGACGCGCATCGCCAGACGGTCCGCCGCGCGTTTGAAGCGTGCAGTCATGAAAAACATGACGACGGCAAATGCCAACGCGGAAAAGGCGATCGCCCATCCCAGCGCCACAAGGCCGCTACCCGGCCAAAAGATCAGCACCAGCCCGATGACCAGCGCCACGATGCCCGAGTTGCGCACTGTCGCGCGCTCGGGGTCCAGCGTGTGCATCTGCCCCAGCGCCATAAGAGAGCCGATACCGATGATCAGCGCCCACGCGCCCAGCAGGAAAAAGGTAATTCTGGCCACGCCTTCCGGCCAGATCAGCAGAACCAGACCGATCACAACGGCGCCGAGTCCGATACCACCGATCAGCCCGCGGCGACCGAACCCAAGCAAGGTCAGCCCGCCATCCAGTATCAAAAGCACTCCGACCAGCCGCAACAGCAGCGAGATGCTGCCCGTGGGCCAGAAAAGTGCCGCGATACCTACAAGCGCGGCCAGAATTCCGCGCAGCAGGAAAGTCCACCACAAGCCCGCCAGATGTTCACCAAGCGCATCCCGATCTGCCATGTTGCCATCGTCGACGATCTCGCCGTGTCGTGTCTCGTTCTCTGTCATGACGCTCCCCAGCTTGTTGTCTTCACACCATAAACGAGAATTCGGCGCGATGTCTGCAATCTTTCTTTGCCCGCCCGCTAACGGCTGCCAAGCAGTTTGCTGACCCATAGCGGAACGGTTTCGGTGGCCGGGCCAAACCGGGTTTCGTCAAAGCTCGAAACGCCCTGCGAAGGTTCCAGATTCAACTCGATCGTGCGTGCGCCCGCTGCAATGGCCTCGTGGACAAAGGCGGCTGCGGGATAAACCTGCCCCGACGTGCCGATAGCGGCAAAGACCGATGCCCCGGCCAGATGGTCGTAAATCGCATCCATGTGATATGGCATCTCGCCAAACCAGACCACATCCGGCCGCGCGCTGGCATTGGCGCAGGCCGGGCAGGGCTCACCCACCGCCATTTCATCGGGCGATGTCCAGCGATGTCCGCAAGCCCCGCAAAGCGCCCCGGCCAGAGTACCGTGCATGTGGATCACATCCTCGGCCCCGCCCGCCTCGTGCAGGCCGTCTACATTCTGCGTGACGATGATGACCTCGCCCGGCCATTCTCGCTGCAGCCGCGCCAGCGCCTTGTGGGCATCGTTGGGCTGCGCCTTTGCCGCCTGTACGCGCCGGGCATTGTAGAACCCGTGAACCAGCGCTGGGTTGCGCGCGAATCCTTCAGGCGTGGCCACATCTTCGATCCGATGCTGCGCCCACAGCCCGCCCTCGTCGCGGAACGTGCCCAGCCCGCTTTCCGCCGAAATTCCGGCCCCGGTCAGAATGACGATCTTTTCCATTTCCCCTCCGCGCAATACACCAAGCCCATGACCCACCGTATCCTCTTTGTCTGTCTCGGCAACATCTGCCGTTCCCCCGCTGCCGAAGGCGTCTTTCGCGCCCGTGCTCCGCATCACGCCACGGACAGCGCCGGAACCGCTGGCTGGCATGTCGGCAAGCCGCCCTACGGCCCTATGCAGCAGGCCGCGCGCAACCGCGATATCGACCTGAGCGACCTGCGCGCGCGGCAGTTTTCAGCCGCTGATTTCGACCGCTTCGATCTGATTCTGGGGATGGATGCCTCCAACCTCGCCGATATCGAGGCGCTGCGCCCGCCCGGCAGCGAAACCCCGGTGCGCCTGCTGACGGATTTTGCCCCCGAAACTCTGGCTGATCACGTACCCGACCCGTACTACACCCGCGACTTCGACGGTGCACTCGACCTGATCGAAGCAGCCGTCGACGGGCTGCAGGCGCATCTGGACCGCTAGTCGCCGATCACCTTCAAGCGTCCGTTCAGCCAAGGCAGGCGCGCCACCGCCGGGTCAATGATCTGGCTCTGCATCAGGCGCCGCATCATTCCGGCAACGTCGCGCGGCACCTGATCCGGCCAGTCGGACCGGGTGAACAGCGAAATCGTGCGCGAGAATTCCTCGAACGGGGCGGGAAAGGCGTCCAGCTCATCGTGAAACCGCGCTGCCCGCATATAGCCCAGCGGCGTGGTCATCGCCCAGCCCAGCCCGCGGGCCACCATCGCCATCAGCGCAAGGTGAGATCCGATTTCGAACCGCTCCTCGAATTCCATTTGATGCCGGGCCAGATGGGTTTCGATCTGGCGGCTGATCAACTGCTCGCGCGCATAGCGAAGAAACGGCAGGTCCTTGAGCCCGGCGATCACATCGCTCCCGCCCGGCACAACCCCTTTAGGCGCGACCAGAATGAACGGATCGCGGACCAGAGGGTACTCGACCACCCCCTCCAGCACTTCGCCGCTATGGGCCGACACCGCCAGATGCAGCCGCTGCGATTCCAGCGCCTCGAAAATCTCGAGACTGGGCAGGGTGATCAGTTTGAACTTTGACCGGGTCAGGCTGTCGGCCAGCAGGGTGGCCAGACGCGGTGTCAGGTCGTTGTCGAAATCGTCGATCAACCCGATGGATAGCGTGCTCAGATGACCCAGATCCATCACGGCCAGTTCGCTCTGGGCCATCTGCAACTCGGCCAGCACCGTCTGCACGCGGGTAAGAAAGCCGCGCCCGGCCTGCGTCAGCCGCATCGGCCGCCGCCCGTGATCCACAAGCTCGGTGCCCAGAGCGTTTTCCAGATTGCGCAACTGCTGGCTGACCGAAGGCTGGCTCAGCCCGGTGATCTCGGCGGCCTGCGCCACCGATCCGGTCCGCGCCAGGGCCTCGAATACCTCAAGCCCGCGCAGGGTTATCCCTTTCATCACCATTCCGGCACCTTTTCTGCTGCGCCATTTCTGCGGCCAGCCTCACGCAGGGTCAAGCGTTCAGACAAAAAGACCCCGCCCAGGGCACGCGCCCGGGCGGTTCATCCGCTTTACAGATCGAAAGGGCCGGGGATCAGCGGCAGACGGCCTGCGCCAGCTTGCCGAACGCCTGATAACGATCCCACAGCGCATCGTCGCGTGCGGTGGTCGACATCTTGAGCACCTGTGCCTGATGCGGATCGGTGAACCACTTGGCCACGACCTTGCGATCACTGCGCGACAGTGCGTCGTTCGCCACTTTCTGAATGCAACTGCACCGCTGCCGCGTTGCGGCCTCACGATCCGACGCCATACATGCGCGTTTGATCTGCGCCGCGTCTGCGGATTGCGGAGCCACCGCCGTAAACGACGTGGCACATAGTGCGATGATGAGGAACTGTTTCATGCTCATGCCTCGTATTTTGCCTGCCCGGAGAGATCTGGCGCCCCTCTCGGCTGCGCGCGAGTATGAATCAAATGGCGCTCAGGATCAATGGACAAGACCATTTGCACCAAATGCGCCGCTTCCTGCCTCTTTAGGGCAGGCCTTGCTGTTCTTGTCGCCGACGTGATCCGCCCGGCGAGTTGTGGAAAGAACAGGCTGTCCGGATTTTGCAGGGCAGTGAGGGATGAGGTCAAAAGACTCTCGGACGCAGCACCGTTTGCGCGGATAACACTGTGGTGCTCCAGCAAAATATGATGATAACAGGCCATCTTGTGGTCAGACAGGGTCGCGACACCTGCATCCACCAGACTTATTGCCGGCACAAATACTTCGGGGCTGGCATACAGCAATTCAGCAATCGGATGTGAAATCAGCACCCTGTGCTGTTGTGAAATCATCAGCGTTGCAAAGTTCGACAGGACACCCTTTGGGACATCGACCAACCTGAACCGTCCGGCGGTGATGACATCCTGTGATCCTGTCCATTGCACCGGAAGGTACCCGTGATCCTGTGTCCAGACCTTGTCGCCTACTGCCAAAGCCTCGATCGGGATGCTGCCGTTTTCGGTAGCGATCAGGGTTCCCTTGGCATAGCAGATCGGGGTGACATAATCGCCCTCGTCAAAGCTGGGCCCTTCCTGTGTGTCGACGACAGTTAGCGGCACTCCTGGCGGAGGAAATGCGCCCGGACCGCCAATGAACGCGATCCCTTCGACGGTGGCAAAGGACGGAGAGGAGTTGTTCACGTTGAACGCGACGGCCTGCCACGTATTCGTGCCATCCGTCAGGGTAATGCCATATTCGGCCTCAACCCTTGTGCCGCTGGTGAAAAGTGTTCCGTCTATCGTCTGATCGCCGTCCAGGCGCTGATTGCCGTCGTTGTCAGCGAAATCCGTGTCACTTCCGCTGTCAGTTATGAAAACTTCCGTGGCTGCGCGCGAGTCAATCGTAATGGTCTCACCGATCAGGTGTATCCCCGTGCCCTGATTGACGCCGTCCAGCCCTTGCGTGACCGAGATCGTCAGCTGGCTTTCGCCAAGAACAAAGATTGAATAATCGGCCAACGTTTATGCTGCTTTCTTGTTGTTGGTTGGGTCATTTGCCTCCAACATCTTACCCATTCGCAAAAATCGGGTAAATGCCATGGGGCAGAAAGACGTTGGTGCAGCCTTTATTGCAACGCTTCAACGCTTGACGAGGCCCCAAACTCCGGACATATCCCAACCCATGACAGACCTCGCCCATATCCGCAATTTCTCCATCGTCGCGCATATCGACCATGGCAAATCCACCCTTGCTGACCGGCTCATCCAAGAGACCGGAACGGTCAAGGATCGCGACATGAAGGAACAGCTGCTCGACAGCATGGATATCGAGCGCGAGCGTGGCATCACCATCAAGGCCAACACGGTTCGCATCGACTATACCGCCGACAATGGCGAGCAATACGTGCTGAACCTGATTGACACGCCCGGCCACGTCGACTTTGCCTATGAGGTCAGCCGCTCCATGCGCGCGGTCGAAGGTTCGCTGCTGGTCGTCGACTCCACCCAAGGGGTCGAGGCGCAGACGCTGGCCAACGTCTATCAGGCCATCGACGCCGATCATGAGATCGTGCCGGTGCTGAACAAGATCGACCTGCCCGCGTCCGACTGCGACCGCGTGGCGGAACAGATCGAGGACGTGATCGGAATCGACGCGACCGACGCTATTCAGGTCAGCGCCAAGACAGGGCAGGGTATCCACGAAACGCTCGAGGCTATCGTTCAGCAACTGCCAGCACCGCAGGGCAATCTGGATGCGCCGCTCAAGGCGATGCTGGTGGATTCGTGGTACGACGCCTATCTGGGCGTCATCGTTCTGGTTCGCATCATGGACGGCACGCTGAAAAAGGGCATGCGGGTCAAGTTCATGTCGAACAACACCCTGCACCATGTGGACCGCGTCGGCGTCTTCCGCCCCGAGATGGAGATGGTCGACAGCCTCGGTCCCGGTGAGATCGGCTTTCTCACCGCCTCCATCAAACAGGTCCGCGACACCCGCGTCGGTGACACCATCACCAACGACCGCAACGGGACTGAAGTGGCGCTGGACGGCTTCAAACCCGCGCAGCCGGTGGTGTTCTGTGGCCTCTTCCCCGTCGACAGTTCCGAATTCGAAGACCTGCGCGACGCGATCGACAAACTGGCCCTGAACGATGCCAGCTTCAGCTTTGAAATGGAAACCTCCGCCGCGCTTGGCTTTGGCTTCCGCTGCGGCTTCCTTGGCCTTCTGCACCTTGAGGTCATCCGCGACCGCATCGAGCGCGAATATGATATCGAGCTCATCACGACGGCCCCCTCGGTGATCTATCACGTCTACATGAAAGACGGCGAGATGATCGAGCTGCACAACCCCGCCGACATGCCCGACCCATCCAAGGTCGACCATATCGAGGAGCCGCGCATCAAGGCGACCATCCTGGTGCCTGATGAATTCCTCGGCGACGTGCTGAAACTCTGTCAGGACCGCCGCGGCATCCAGCTGGACCTGACCTATGCCGGTTCCCGCGCCATGGTCGTCTATGACCTGCCGCTGAACGAGGTCGTCTTTGACTTCTACGACCGCCTGAAATCGGTGACCAAGGGCTATGCCAGCTTCGACTACCAGATGACCGGCTATACCGAGGATAATCTGGTCAAGATGTCGGTGCTGGTGAATGACGAGCCCGTCGACGCACTGTCCACCATGGTTCACCGCGACCGGGCCGAGATGCGGGGCCGGGCGATGTGCGAAAAGCTCAAGGACCTGATCCCGCGCCACATGTTCAAAATCCCGATCCAGGCAGCCATCGGCGGCAAGGTCATCGCGCGCGAGACCCTGAGCGCCTTACGCAAGGACGTGACCGCGAAATGCTACGGAGGCGACGCCACGCGAAAACGCAAACTGCTGGACAAGCAGAAGGCGGGTAAGAAAAAGATGCGCCAGTTTGGGAAGGTCGATATCCCGCAGGAAGCGTTTATTAGCGCGTTGAAGATGGATAGTTAAATGCATCGCCTGGGTAGGAGAAATTTGATCCTGCGTGATGCAAAGGCGCGTTCAATAATAGTCCATCGTTCTCGGAGTTCGCTCGTTTATTCAGTTTCAGGACTATTTAAAATTTTTGGGCCTTTTTGGTCCGTGATTGCGGCGTTTTTAGCCCTAACAAGTTTGTATGTTTCGTCTTATGCAAGCAATTTAGGTAAGGAGTTATTGCCGTTGCTTGACGCCAGATTTGTTGTCTCGTTGAGTTTCCCATTTGCAATATTTTCCGCTGTTATGCTTTTGATGGCTCGGGCATCACATTTTCTAAATGGTGCGATGGTAAATCTAGTCTATATTGTATTTCCTAAGAAGAGAAATACGATTTCCAATAGGTATCGATTTCTTGAAAGAGCTTCAAAAAATACAAACTCAATTATGGTGTTTATCTTAACAGTTGCTTTCGTATCTGTTTTCTTTATTGATGCTTTTTCTCTAGCTTTTGTGATTATTAATTTCTTCTTCGGTGTGTGTATCGCTTTGAGTGGACTTTACCTTTCTAATTTTACATCGAACTTTAGATTGGGTGAAGTTTCAATATACAACCGTTTTTTCGTTTCCTCACTTAAAAAAAAGGAGGCGTTCCTTGCGCTCAAGTTTAGTGTTCTGTCGATTGCAATTGTTCTGGGGTTCCTATCCATTGGCTTGGGTGAGGCTAGGTTTAGAAGCCAACTAAAGTCCTTTGAGGTTTGTGTCCAAAGTACTGACGGTTATCTTTATGAAGGAAAGCTGCTTGGAATGACAAGTGCAGGTTTTTTTCTGGGCGAGGGAGAAATTAGGGGTTTTATCCCCAAAAGCTCGCTTGATGCGGGCATTTACCAAGTAAGATTTGTTGCTTTGGATAATTACACGTTGTCTCGAGGTAAGTGTGCGAAATAGTAGACACTTGGAATTGACGCCTCGTAGTATTTAGCTTTACAGTCACCCGCCCGGCGGCGGGCCGCGCCGACCGGCCCCCATGGGGCGGCGCGTTTGCGCCGCCGACATGTTATCGGCCATCTCTTGCCAGTTGCATTACGCGCCGGTCAACTCCGCTGAAATACCCCCGGATTTGTGGTATTTTCCTCTCACCATCGTAGGAGGAAATTGCGATGAAACATCTGACTATTGCCGCCGCACTCTGTCTCTTTACCGCTCCTGCCTTTGCCGGGCAGTGCCCCACCGACATTGCCGCCATCGACGCAGCGCTGGCTGCGGGCACCGACCTGACCGACGAACAGGTCGTGCAGGTTCAGGCCTGGCGCGACGAGGGGCAACAACTGCATGACGCGGGCGACCATGACGCGTCCGTTGAGACGCTGGCTCAGGCAAAAGAGATGCTTGGCCTCAACTGATATTGTGATTTTCCAGTGATTAGCGTCCGGGGCAGGCGGGTTGGCCGCCTGCCTCAACTCTAACGCCCAGATTAAACAAATATGAAGTTTCCCTAAGGTAACTTGTAACCCCGCCACCCTCTCCCAATCTGTATGCCACAACGACGGAAGTTCGCTTTTGAGCTCCAAATGGTCGCATTCAGGAGGAGAGCCCATGACCAGATACATGACTGCCGGAGCAGCCGCTTTGGCCACGAGCCTTGCCCTTGGAACCGCTGCACTGGCCGACGCCACGCCCGATCTGCGCGGCACATGGGCTGGCAGCTACACCACTGTATCGCCCTCGCGCACCGCAACCGGTGACGCACCGCGCTTTGGCAATGCCGAGTGGGTGCTGCATATCGAAAGGCAGCAGGACAACGTGTTCTGGGGCCCCAGCAAATGGCGGCGCGCTGCCAATGACGACTGGACCATCTATGACGCCACCGGCACAGTCAGCATGGATGGCTCGGGCAATATCGGCATCGTCGAAAGCTCGGCTGATCCAACAATCGGCGTGAATGCCCTGATCGACGCCCGATACGAAGACGGCAAGATTTTTGCCGATTTCCGTAGCCTGCGGAACGGAACGACTTATAGCACAGTTCTGGAACGTCAGGTGAACTGAAGTGTTTCCGGCCCGGACCGGTGGTAGGGGGTATGTTCTGCCGTTGTCCACAAAATGCGGCAGCCGGTTAAAGGGTACGCCGACCGGGCCGGAACGCTTCTCAATTACGGAACCAGCGTCTCCACAGGGAGGAGACGGGCCGGGCGGCAACCTCACCGCCCTCGACAGGGTCCAGACCGCCACGCGCCAGGATGCGGCGTTCCTCGGCGCGGGTCATCTGGATCTCTCGAACCTTCAGCGCTGCCTCGCGCGCGGTGACATAGGTGCCGTCCGGTCCAGGTTCCAGTCCGGGGATGTTTCGCCCCCGTGACCACCATCCGCGAATGCCGCTCAGCGGGTGTTTCCATCCCACCCTCTCGTCCGAGTCCAGATCCCAAATCCGGTTTGCCTCGGCAATCGACACCAGCGCGGCCAGCGGTTCGCCGTGCCGCGTCACCACGATCACCTCGCGGGGATCCTGCGCGCGGGTGATCAGGTGCCCCAGCTGGGCGCGGGCCTCGGAAATCGTGTAGCGCATCGGTGGTTTTCCTTTTGTACGATTCGGAAGATGGGTGCTGTGATTCTTGTACAAACCGGACAAATTCGCGGCTAACTAGGCGTACGCAGCCTTTGCACCCGCAGAAACGCGGCATTTTCAGGGTGACAGTTCACGTGTGAACTTATCCGCATTCAAACCTTCACGGATGCGCGATTTCTCGGGTTATCCACATCGTTTTCCCGCAGGATATTAACATGTTATCCCCGCCTAAATTTTATGCTGCAGTGCTATTTTCTTGTCCGGTGACGGGTCAGATGCAACAGTCCAAACACCGCAACGGTTCTTAGGAACCAGGGCGGGACGCAAAGGCCAGGGGGTCGAAGCGGGGAGAGGCGGGTCCTAGGATTTGCGTTGAACTGCAAAGACTTACCGGTGACGGGTTAGCCGCAGGCGGGTTTCGTGCTCGCGCCGGGTGACCGGTTTCTCAGAAGGTCAATGCGTGCTGCAAAGTGCTTTAGGGCGCGGCGCGGCAGCTGCGGTTCCCTCGGAGCCGGAGTAACTGGATCGGGTGCCTCAGGGTGTCCCGGACCGGCAAGGCGTCAGGAGTGTCCGCTTGGATACGTGCAAAGACCGCGTCTGCGCACCTGACGCCTTTTCCTTTTGTCGAAGTCGAAATTCACGAAGACCACCACTCACCCTCTCAACGAGGAACGGGGTTCCGTTGCGTTGCAATGGAACCCCGTTTTCAGCGTCAGCTGATGCAATACCGCGTCTATGCACCTGTATGTACAGGATACCGGTGATCGCTCAAAATACAACAAGATATTGAGTTTGTGGTGCTCGCACCCGCAATATAGGCGGGTTAGAACTTGGATTGTACGTCTGTAGCTGCATTCTGGATGGCGTCCCCGGCTTTTTCGATGTCTCGCCCGGCGCCTTTGGCCGTTTCGCAGGCGGCGAGTGCAGTCAGGGCCAGTGCAACAAGAGTAGCGCGGATCATAGTGTATTCCTTCTGTGCTCGACACCGCTCGGGTACCACTATTAGGCGGCACAGGCCAGAGGTTCAAAATGGGATCACGGTCTGCGCATCAAGGGGCCTTATGCTCAGTTCGGCACAAAAGACACTCTGGGACAAGAGCGTTCACGGGCACACGACCCTGTTGTCAATCAACACAGCACTAGCGCGTCATTTGCAATCGACGCGAGCGTTTGGATCAAGATCAGATTGTATTCGTTAGAAGCAACCGTGCATCAGGCCGGTGACACTGGTCCAACATTGCCTTCCCCGAAGCGCAAAATCGTCAACCTAAGCGCCTGAATATTCCCAATAATATTACTGGTCGCCGGACTCACAGAAGAGTTCGTAGACGGTTTCCAGCATGCGGCGGGGGCGATCATCGGCCAGGCGGTAGTAGATCGCCTTTCCTTCCCGACGAGGGACAACCAACCCCTCCAGTCGCAGGCGGGAGAGTTGTTGGGATACCGCCGCCTGCCGTGCCGACAGCAATTCTTCCAGCTCAGTCACGGATTTTTCTCCCGAAACAAGGTGACACAGGATCATGAGCCTCCCCTCGTGGCTGATCGCCTTCAGGAAGTTTGAAGCCCGCGTTGCATTCTCGACCATTTGGTCAAGGCCTGCCGCGTCAATGTCGCTGGAGAATTGGGGGAGTGCCATCTTCTTTTTCCTTGCTTGCCCTGCGGGCGGTCTTTCTGACTGTGCTTATTCGATGAAACCGATCATCTGCGATACACCTTTCAACCACGTATTTCTATATGCATGCATCAAAATGATGTGAAGTTTACAGGGGAATATTCCGGATTTCGTCCCAAACGGCCTCGAATTCCACAGGCACGGCTGCCCGATCGCCTTGCAAATTTCAACCTGACAGGGTGCGCTGGGCGGCACTTCTGCCCCGCTTACGCAACAGATCGTTTCCGACCCCTTGCAGCCCCCCGAGGGCGACACTAAGACTCGTGTAACCTTTCGTCGGGTATTGTCCCGGTCCATCTTGAAAAGCAGGCAGGTTCCGCATGTTCGATCCAGTTGACACCTACATGAACACACTTGTCCCGATGGTGGTCGAACAGACCAGTCGGGGTGAGCGCGCCTATGATATCTTCTCGCGCCTGCTGAAGGAGCGGATTATCTTCATCAACGGTCCGATCCACGACGGTATGAGCCATCTTGTCGTCGCGCAGTTGCTGCACCTTGAGGCAGAGAATCCTAAAAAGGAAATCTCGATCTACATCAACTCGCCCGGTGGCGTTGTGACCAGCGGTTTGTCGATTTACGACACAATGCAGTACATCAAGCCGAAATGTTCAACGCTTGTAATCGGTCAGGCGGCATCGATGGGCTCGGTTCTGCTGGCTGGTGGCGAAACCGGAATGCGGTTTTCACTGCCGAACAGCCGCATCATGGTGCATCAGCCCAGCGGCGGCTATCAGGGTCAGGCCAGCGACATCATGATTCACGCAGCCGAGACGCAAAAGCTCAAGGACCGCCTGTATGACATTTATGTCAAGCACACCGGCCAAAGCAAAAAGTCGGTTGAAAAAGCGCTGGATCGTGACAATTTCATGAGCCCGGAAGAGGCCAAGGAGTGGGGCCATATCGACGAGATCGTCGAAAACCGCACCAAGTTGAGCGCGGACGAGGAATGACGACAAGGCCCGGATACACGCGGTCCGGGCATATTTTGCGATTGTAGCGGCCGGAACGCTGGCCTAAGCTGCGACGACAATCGGCAGAGCGCGGTCCCGGGGAAATGGGGCCGCTCAGACGGAGCCCGAAAGGTAGATCATGGCGACGAATTCAGGCGGTGACGGAAAGAACACGCTCTACTGCAGTTTCTGCGGCAAGAGCCAGCACGAGGTGCGCAAGCTGATTGCGGGTCCGACCGTGTTCATCTGTGACGAATGTGTCGAACTCTGCATGGATATTATCCGCGAGGAAACCAAGGCCAGCGGCCTGAAATCCTCGGACGGAGTGCCGACGCCCAAGGATATCTGCGAGGTGCTGGACGATTATGTGATCGGTCAGGCCACCGCCAAGCGGGTTCTATCGGTTGCTGTGCACAATCACTACAAGCGACTGAACCACGCGCAGAAATCGGGTGGTGATATCGAGCTTGCGAAATCTAACATCCTGCTGATCGGTCCAACAGGTTGCGGCAAGACTCTGCTGGCGCAGACGCTGGCGCGAATTCTGGATGTTCCATTCACCATGGCGGATGCGACCACACTGACCGAAGCCGGTTATGTGGGTGAGGATGTTGAGAACATCATCCTCAAACTGCTGCAGGCCAGCGAGTACAATGTCGAACGCGCGCAGCGCGGCATCGTCTATATCGACGAAGTCGACAAGATTACGCGCAAGTCCGAGAATCCGTCGATCACGCGCGACGTATCGGGTGAGGGTGTTCAGCAGGCGCTGCTGAAGCTGATGGAAGGCACTGTGGCCAGCGTGCCGCCACAAGGCGGGCGCAAGCATCCGCAGCAGGAATTCCTGCAGGTGGATACCACCAATATCCTGTTCATCTGCGGTGGGGCTTTCGCGGGTCTGGACAAGATCATCGCGCAGCGCGGCAAGGGCTCGGCCATGGGCTTTGGCGCCGATGTACGTGACAATGACGAACGTGGCGTGGGTGAGATTTTCAAAGAGCTTGAGCCGGAAGACCTGTTGAAATTCGGTCTTATCCCGGAATTTGTCGGCCGTTTGCCGGTTCTTGCGACGCTGGAAGATCTGGATGAGGATGCGCTTGTAACGATCCTGACAAAACCCAAGAATGCACTGGTCAAGCAGTATCAGCGCTTGTTCGAGCTGGAAGATGCCGAACTGGATTTTACCGATGATGCGCTCAATTCGATTGCCAAAAAGGCCATTGAACGTAAGACAGGCGCCCGCGGATTGCGCTCGATCCTCGAAGACATTCTGCTGGACACCATGTTCGAATTGCCCGGTATGAAGAATGTGACCAAGGTTGTGGTGAACGATGAGGCCGTGACCTCGGAGGCTCAACCGCTGATCATTTATGCGGATGCAGGTAAAGAGTCTGCCTCGGCTGGGTAACGGCGTGGCGGTTGCGCCTTTACTATGATGT
Source organism: Ruegeria sp. BJ6 (assembly GCF_056537885.1). Classification (NCBI taxonomy): domain Bacteria; kingdom Pseudomonadati; phylum Pseudomonadota; class Alphaproteobacteria; order Rhodobacterales; family Roseobacteraceae; genus Ruegeria; species Ruegeria sp. BJ6. The sequence continues at coordinate 241,782 of NZ_JBQFSG010000005.1, forward strand.
TTCAAATAATGGGTCTGTTGCGGGGGCTCTGCCCCGACGCGGCAGACCGCGACTCCCCGAAGCATTTGGGGCCAGATGAGGATACGTATCCCTCGGTCATCTTGATGAAAATTCTTCGGAGCGCGAGGCAAAGCTTCGCATGGTAAATCCCGCATTGGTAAAGTGTGAGCCGAAAATATGAGGTACTAATGACAATCAAGCGTATTTCCTCGGGCGGAGAATTCGAAGCCAAGGTCGGTTATTGCCGGGCGGTTGTAGCTGGTGGCTTTGTTCATGTGGCCGGCACGGTCGGACAGGGTGAGGGTGTCGTTGAACAATGCCGATCTGCGCTTGGTATCATCGAAAAGGCGCTGACCGAGGCAGGCGCGTCCTTTGCGGATGCGGTTCGTGTTACCTACATGCTGCCGGACCGGACCGAGTTTGAGCCCTGCTGGCCTATTCTTGCCGAAACATTTGGCGCTAATCCTCCGGTTACGACCATGATCGAATGCGGCCTGATCGACCCCAAATACCGGATCGAAATCGAAGTCACCGCTGTTTTGCCGGAATAGCCAGTGCGCCCTTGTGGCACTGGACCTTGGACCGGCTTTGGTCCATACCTGCGTTGAAAGAAATGCCGGAGGCAGTCGATGGGAATCCTGAACACTCTATTGCGGGCCGTAACCTGGTGGAACGGGGCGACCCTGAACACGCAGATCTACACTGCGCGCAAGGGAACCAGAGTTGGTGAAGATGATCAGGGCAACGTGTTCTACCGGAACGCCGATGACAGCAAACGTTGGGTGATTTTCAATGGCGAGGCCGAGGCCAGCCGGATTGATCCCGATTGGCATGGCTGGCTGCACCGCACTTGGGACGAGCCGCCGACAGACAAACCGCTGCAGCACAAGTCATGGGAAAAGCCGCATCAGGAAAACCTGACCGGAACGGCCCTTGCCTATGCGCCAGCGGGATCGATCCGGCGCCCCGATCCGGTTGAGCGCTCGGATTACGAGGCGTGGAGTCCGGAATAATCGAGGCAGGCGCATGTCCACTCATAATATGACCGAAATTTTTGTCGGCGGAGCGGTGCTGGCATTTGCTGTGGCGTTTGGTGTCTATGCCAGCCAATCCACCGGCTTGTCGAGCGGCACCAATGGCTATGAACTCGGCGCATCGTTCCGGTCGCTTGAGGGCGTGAATGTAGGGACAGATGTCAGGCTTGCAGGGGTCAAAATCGGTACCGTGACCGGCGTTGATCTGAACCCCGAGACCTATCGCGCCGACACCACGTTTTCTGTCGCGGACGGCATTTTGATTCCCGATGACAGTGCCATTGTGATCTCGTCCGAGGGGCTGCTGGGTGGCAACTTTGTCGAAGTCATGCCCGGCGGATCACCCTTTTACTTCGAGGCCGGTGATGAGATTGAGGATACGCAAGGTGCGGTCAGCCTGATCTCGCTTCTGGTCAAGTTCGTGGCCGGAGACGGGAGCGGCGAATGAAGTATGTGCTTGCCGCAGCGCTGGCCCTGACTGCCAGCACGGCTTTTGCTCAGCAGAATGTCGCATCTGGTTTGGGTGCGATGCTGCGCGGTCTGGACAAAGTCAATGGCCAGACCGTGGATGTGGAGTTGCGGTCCGGTCAGACGGCGGCAGTTTTCGGCCTTGATGTCGCTCTGGGTGATTGCCGGTATCCGGCTGAGAACCCAACAGGTGACGCGTTTGCCTACCTCACGATCTGGGAGCAGGGAAAGTCAGAACAACTGTTCGACGGTTGGATGATTGCGACATCTCCTGCGCTGAATGCACTGGATCATGCGCGCTATGACGTCTGGGTGATCCGCTGTATGACGCCCTGAGGGGTCTGATCCAGCAGCGCGGAAAAATCCGCGCTTTCGTTTATCGCAGCGTCCAGCAGTTTCCGATATTCGGCTCTGGGGATTTCAATTGCCCCCAGCGACGCCAGATGAGCCGTCAGGAATTGCGTATCGAACAGTTTGAAACCGGTTAGCTGTAGCCGATCCACCAGATAGGCCAGAGCGACCTTGGACGCGTCGTTGCGACGGCTGAACATGCTTTCTCCGAAAAAGGCGGCCCCTATAGCGATACCATAGACGCCGCCGACCAGAGCTTCGCCATCATGGACTTCGAGGGAGTGCGCATGACCACGTTCGTGTAACTGAGCGTAGAGGTCCCGCAATTCGGCGTTGATCCAGGTGTCGGCTCGATTGGCACAGCCATCGACAACGTCGGCGAAGTTCCGGTTGATGGTTATTTCAAACCCGCAGTTTCGGATACGACGTGCCAGACTGCGTGAAATATGGAAGCCATCCAGCGGGAATACGCCGCGAAACTTGGGATCGACCCAAAAGAGTTCAGGATCATCACGACCTTCTGCCATCGGGAAAATTCCGATGGAATACCCGTGCAGTAGCAATTCGGGTGACAGGCTCATGCCATTTACCCCGGAACCGGGCGGCAATTGCCCCCCGGTTCCGCAATTTTATTGGGCCATGTTCTCCGCAAGCCAGCGCTCCAGCCAGTGGATGTTGTAGTCACCGCTGTGAATGTCGGGCTCTTGCAGCAGGGCATGGAACAGCGGAACGGTTGTGTCGATGCCGTCCACGATCAGTTCCCCCAAGGCCCGGTTCAAACGCGCCAGCGCCTCGGGCCGGTCACGGCCCTGAACGATCAGCTTGCCGATAAGCGAGTCATAGTAGGGCGGGATCGAATAGCCATCATAAAGTGCTGAATCCATCCGGACGCCCAGACCACCCGGCGCGTGATAGGCCGAGATTTTCCCGGGGCAGGGCGCGAAATTAGGCAGCCGCTCTGCATTGATGCGCACTTCGATGGCGTGACCATTGATAACCAGATCATCCTGGCCGAAGGACATGGGCTCGCCAGCGGCAACCAGAATTTGCTCGCGCACCAGATCGACGCCAAAGATGCCTTCTGTCACCGGGTGTTCCACCTGCAGACGGGTGTTCATCTCGATGAAATAGAACTCGCCGTTTTCGTACAGAAATTCGATGGTTCCGGCACCAATATAGTTGATCTTGGCGACCGCATCCGCACAGACCTTGCCGATCTTGGCCCGCTCTTCAGGGGTAATGCAGGGGCCGGGGGCCTCTTCGAACACCTTCTGGTGGCGGCGTTGCAGCGAACAGTCGCGCTCGCCCAGATGTACGGCCTTGCCCTTGCCATCACCAAAGACCTGAATCTCGATATGGCGCGGCGTGGTCAGGTATTTCTCGATATAAACCTCGTCATTACCAAAGGCGGCTTTGCCCTCGGCGCGCGCGGTCATAAAGGCGCTTTCCATTTCGGCTGCGTTCTGCGCGACTTTCATGCCGCGCCCGCCGCCGCCGGCGGTGGCCTTGATAATAACGGGATATCCGATTTCCTCACCGATGCGCTTGGCCGCAGCCAGATCGGGCACTCCGCCGTCAGAGCCCGGAACACACGGCACACCCAGCGCCTTCATCGTGTCCTTGGCGGTGATCTTGTCACCCATGATGCGGATATGTTCAGCGGTGGGTCCGATGAAGGTGATACCGTGATCTTCGACGATCTGCACGAACTCGGCATTCTCGGACAAAAAGCCATAGCCCGGGTGAATCGCCTGCGCGCCGGTAATTTCACAGGCCGAGATGATTGCAGGGACCGACAAATAGCTTTGCGGGCTGGGCGGGGGGCCAATGCAGACTGATTCGTCCGCCATGCGCACATGCATCGCGTCGCTGTCGGCGGTGGAGTGCACGGCGACCGTCGCAATCCCCATCTCGCGCGCAGCGCGGATCACGCGCAGGGCGATCTCGCCTCGGTTGGCAATCAGGATCTTGTCGAACATGGGCCCGCCTTACTCGATGATGACCAGAGGAGTGCCGAATTCCACGGCGTCGCCGTCGCCCACCAAGATGCGTTTGACGGTACCCGATTTGGGCGCGTGGATGTGGTTCATGGTTTTCATCGCTTCGACGATCAGCAGGGTGTCGCCCTCGGACACGCTGGCACCGACTGAGATAAACGACGGAGCCCCGGGTTCGGGCTGCATGTAAACTGTCCCGACCATCGGAGAGGTCACGGCGCCCGGATGGCTGGCGGGATCCTCTGCGGCGGCGGGTGCTTCGGCCGGTGCGGGTGCAGCTGCTGCGGCAGGAGCTGCGGGTGCCGCTGGTGCCGGAACGGCAACCTGAACCGGTGCGGCCATGGCTTGCGTTGCACGGCTGACGCGAACGTTCAGGCTGTCTTCCTCGCCATATTCGCGTTTGACCTGCAGTTCGGTCAGGTCGTTTTCGCGCAGCAGTTCAGCCAAGGCTTTGATGAACGCCACGTCCGCTTCGTGTCTGGTATCTGTCATGAGTGTCCTCGACGGTTCCCCTATGGCCCGTCTGTTCCTGCGGGCTTTGATCAATTACGCCGCGTTATACGGCATGCAGAGAGCCATGAAAAGCGCCGTCTGGGCCTGATTATCGGGGGGTTATCCAAAGATTGTGCAAGACAGCGGGCCTTACAGCGGCATGCCAGACAATTTTGCCACCAGTTCCGACAGTTTGCGCGCACCGAACTTTTCCAGAAGACGCGCGCGATAGGCTTCGATCGTCCGAAAGCTCAGGTTCAGTTCGGCGCCTATTTCCTTGGCCGAAAGACCGCGACAGGACAAGATGGCGACTTCGCGTTCGCGCGGGGTCAGTTCAACCAATGGACGTTCTTCCGAGATGTCGGAAAAGCTCCAGATTCCGTGCCGGAACGGGTCGTCAGGGGTAAGGGATCGCCCGCGCGCCCGACACCAGAACAGATCACCGTTTCGCCGCCGCATAACCCGCTCGTCGGTATAGTACCCCGTCTCACGCATGACCTGTAATCCACGCGCGCCAATTCTTTCCCAATCGGCAACTGACGGGTAAAGGTGCAGGAGAGGCATGTTGCGATAATCTTCTTCATCTCCGCCGAACGTGCGGGCAAACTGCAGGTTGCAACGCCGGATGACCCGGTTTTCAAGTTCGACAAGTCCGATTGGAGCATATTCGAAGGCTGGATCGCTCATATTTGTATCGTGCAGGGTATTTCTGTGGAATTGAAGGGGTTAAGCGCGGGAACTTGGTGTTTTCGTGCAAGAACAGGGGGAAGGCAATGAATATCGGTCTTTGGCTTGCACGTCAGGCGCAGGTAAATGCGTCACGGGCGGCGTTGTATTCCGGTAAAGAACTGGTGGCGGATTATGGCACTTTTCATGATCGTGCTTTGCGCATTGCCGGATGGCTGGTGGCGCAGGGGGTGCGCCCGGGTGATCGCGTTGCGATATTCATGAAAAATTGCCCGGACTATCTGATCGTCGAATATGGGATCTGGTACGCCGGGGCGGCGGCAGTTCCGATAAATGCCAAGCTTCACGGACGCGAAGTGGCCTATATTCTTGGAAATTCCGGAGCGGGAATAACCTTTACCTCACCCGGTCTGACCGAGGCCCTGTCCGATGCTGATGTGCAGGGGCGGCTGGTCGATATTAATCAGGATGAGTATGCGGTGGCCCTGTCTCATCCACCAATTCCCGATATCGTTTCTCGCGAACCTGACGACCTGGCCTGGCTGTTCTATACCTCAGGTACGACCGGGAAACCCAAGGGCGTCATGATTACTCATCGCATGTTGATCGGGGTTTCATTGGCCTATTGCACCGATGCGGACATGGCCACCGCTGAAGACGCTGTGTTGTATGCGGCGCCAATGAGCCACGGGGCGGGCCTGTACAACATGATCCACGTCCTGAAAGGGGCGCGGCATGTCTGCCCGGTGTCGGGCGGATTCGATGAGGCCGAAATCTTTGATCTTTCGCGACATTTCGGTCGTGTGCAGATGTTTGCGGCGCCGACCATGGTCAAGCGCATGACGGACATCGCTAAGGCGACGGGCGAGAAAGGCGAGGGTTTGCGGACAGTCGTTTATGCGGGTGGACCGATGTATCTGGCCGACATTCAGGACGCTGTGGCCCAGTTCGGCCCGATCTTTGTGCAGATTTACGGTCAGGGCGAATGCCCGATGGGGATCACAGCGCTATCCCGGCATGACGTCACGGATCGTAGCCATCCCCGCTGGAAAGAGCGCCTTGCAAGCGTGGGTCGGGCCCAGTCGGTAGTGGAGGTTCAGATCGGAGATTCAGACGGAACTCCTTTGCCGCCCGGTGAGCATGGCGAGATCATGGTTCGGGGTGAGATCGTTATGCCGGGATACTGGCAAAACCCGAAAGCGACGAAAGAAACTCTGGTCGATGGATGGCTGATGACCGGAGATATGGGATTCATGGATAGTGACGGCTATGTCACGTTGCAGGACCGATCCAAAGATATGATCATTTCGGGCGGATCCAACATCTATCCGCGCGAAGTCGAAGAGATCATCTTGGCTCACCCCGAAGTTTCCGAAGTTTCCGTTGTCGGACGCAAACATCCCGAGTGGGGAGAGGAGGTTGTTGCGTTTGTAGTCGGAGATGCCGAACCGGCGGACCTGGACAGGCTTTGCACGGAAAATATTGCGCGTTTCAAGCGGCCCAAAGCCTATTTCAGGATCGGCGAATTGCCAAAGAACAACTATGGCAAGGTTCTGAAAACAGAGCTGCGGAAAATTCTGGAGGAACAGAAATAGACGATGACAACTTGCTGTGCTGGACGTGTTGTGCGGGTAAAGGCTTGGGTATCAATTGGCATGTAAACAGTGTAAAACTGCTTTGGAAATTTTTGAGTAACCTAATAGATTGGCATAACTATACTGAAAACTCGGATGGGGTGACAACGAATGTCAGGCACTGATGCTCCGAGCACCCTTTGGTAAGGATAGGTGAGTTTTGCGCGAAACGCTGACAGGCAGCCGAATCCGTGAAAGGCGGCGCATCGTTGGTCTTAAACAGGCCGAACTGGCGCGTCTGGCGGGGATATCTGCGTCTTATCTGAACCTGATCGAACACAACCGGCGCCGAATTGGCGGCAAGATTCTGGTGGATATCGCGTCCGCGCTGGCGGTGGAGCCATCTGTTTTGACCCGAGGTGTCGAGGCAACGATGATCGCAGCCTTGCGTGAGGCGGCGGTTGATGCGGTTGGCCTGACGGCCGAAGTGGACGGGCTTGAAGAGTTTGCCGGGCGGTTTCCGGGATGGGCCGGGGTCTTGGCGCAGATGCACCGCCGTGTCGTGTCGCTGGAACGCACCGTCGAAACCCTGTCGGACCGCATGACACACGACCCTTATCTGGCGTCCTCGATGCACGAAGTTCTCTCAACCGCTGCTGCAATCAGGTCGACGGCCGCCATCCTAGCAGAACCCGGTGATATCGAGCCGGAATGGCGAGACAAGTTTCATCGCAACCTGCATCAGGATGCCGAACGTCTAGCTGACAGCTCAAAGGCGCTGGTTAATTACCTTGATGAAAGCGAAACGGCACAGGACCGGCGCGGTGTTCCGCTGGAACAGGTTGAGGCGTTTTTTGCTGACAATGATTACCATTTTCCGTCTCTGGAAACGGAGGGCGACGCCAGCAGCGTCAATCTGGATTTGCTGAGTTCCGGCGCTGCCAAAGCCATCGCACGCCAGATGCTGGCGGTTTACGCTGCCGATGCGCGCACGTTACCGGAAAATGTTCTGGAAAAGGCTGTAGCCAACGGAGAGACCAACCCACTGAAACTCGCGGCCAGATTTTCAACTGATCTGGCTACCGTATTGCGGCGGCTTGCTTTTCTGTCGGACAGGTTGCTTGCCCGGCCGGCGGGACTGGTTGTCTGCGACGCCTCTGGCAGTGTCCTGTTTCGCAAACCCGCACCGGGATTTGCACTGCCGCGTCATGGTGAATCCTGCCCGTTGTGGCCCCTTTTCACCGCGCTGAACAGGCCTTTGGTGCCGATCCGGACAAGAGTCGCTCAACTCGGGCGGACCGCTGCCGAGTTCGAGTGTTTTGCCGTTGCATGGCCGCAATCCGCTTTGGCGTTCGATCAGGACCCGGTTTATCGCTCGGTCATGCTGATCCTGCCGACAGACAGTGCCGAACACGGGCAGGAAACTGCGGTACAGGTTGGGGCAAGTTGCAGGATTTGTCCTAAACAGGACTGCAATGCGCGGCGCGAACCTTCGATTCTGAGCGAAGGTTTTTGACAGTTTCATAACGTCAGGAGTAGTCTGGCCACGACAGGTGGTTGGATCATTGTCCGCCACGGGGGAGGGAAGGACAGGGATGAGCCGCAAGGTTCTGTTGATTGAAGATGAGCCCAACATCACCGAGGCGATACGGTTCCTGCTGACGCGCGAGGGATGGCAGGTTGAAACCCATGCCGAGGGCACGGACGCGGTCGAGGTGATCATGGCTGCAAAGCCCGATCTGGTCATTCTTGATGTGATGCTGCCGGGCAAAAGCGGCATGGATGTCCTGCGCGGTTTGCGGGAGTTTGACGAGATGCAGTCTCTGCCGGTGTTGATGTTGACTGCACGTGGTCAGGCGCGGGATCGGGAGATGGCCGAAATGGCCGGTGTCAGTCGATTCATGACCAAACCATTCTCAAATACCGAAGTCCTGACGGCTGTACGCGATCTGCACGCTCAGGCCTCACGCACGTGACGGCGGGGCGCGACAGAGGATCACAGCCCCCGGTGGCCCGCCCATCGGTTTTTCTGGAGCGACAAAGTTATCGGCGGCGCAGACTGGCGGACGCCGCCCGATTGTTGCCCATTCTGGGCGGCGGGCTGATTGCGATTCCGCTACTTTGGCCGACTGGTGACGACGTGACCGAAGCAGTTTCGATGTCTTCGGCCATTTTCTACATATTTGCCTGTTGGATCGGGTTGATAGCGGTAAGCGTGATATTCGGCATCGCTGCAGGGCGCTTGTCCGGGCGCGATGCCGGTGAGACGGAGCCCGAGTGATGGCAACGCTGAACGTGCTGATCCTGGTGTGTCTGGGCTATGTTGTTTTGCTGTTTGGCGTCGCGTTTGCGGCCGATCGTCTGGCCGCTTCCGGACGCGGGGCCTGGCTGCGGTCGCCTTTGATATATACTCTATCACTCTCGATCTACTGTACGGCCTGGACGTTTTACGGCGCGGTCGGAAATGCCGCGCGGTCCGGGCTGGAATTCGTGACGATCTATATTGGTCCGACACTTGTGATGGTCAGCTGGTGGTGGGGGCTGCGAAAACTGGTGCGGATCGGGCGTAGCCAGCGGGTGACATCCATCGCCGACCTGATCTCGTCCCGCTATGGGAAATCCAACACTCTGGCGGTTTGCGTTACCATATTGGCGGTGCTGGGGGGCACGCCATATATTGCATTGCAACTTCAATCGATAACGCTGTCCTTTTCCATCTTCGCCGAGGCGGACCCATCGGGCCTCTACCGCGAGGGCTCAAGCGTGTTCTGGGTTGCGGCCGGTCTGGCCGTGTTTGCGATTCTGTTTGGGACACGCAATCTTGACGTAAACGAACGGCACCATGGCGTTGTCACGGCCATCGCATTAGAGGCGGTCGTCAAGTTGTTTGCTCTGATCGCCGTCGGCGTGTTTGTGGTTTGGGGTATCGCAGGCGGAATAGCCCCGATGATGGCGCAGATTGATGCGTCGGAGATCGGGCATTGGAGTGTGGATCGGGGGCGTTGGGCGACCTTCACCTTCTTGTCCGCCGCCGCCTTCATCTGTCTGCCGCGGATGTTTCAGGTCATGGTTGTGGAAAACGATGACGAACGCCATCTGAGAACGGCGGCCTGGGCATTCCCGCTCTATCTGCTTTTGATGAGCCTTTTCGTGGTTCCCATCGCGGTTGTCGGGTTGGATTTGCTGCCTGCCGGGTCAAACCCGGACCTTTTTGTTCTGACGGTCCCGTTGTCTCAGGGGAACGACTGGCTGGCCATGCTTTCGTTCATCGGCGGGTTCTCCTCGGCGACCTCGATGGTGATCGTGACGGCGATGGCACTGTCGACCATGGTTTCCAACCACATCGTCATGCCCATATGGCTGAATGCGCAGGAGGGTGTGGCCTCGGTCTCGGGCGATGTCCGCGATATCGTTCTGTTTTCGCGGCGGGTTTCCATCGCGGTTATTATGGCCTTTGGCTATTTCTATTACCGGCTGTCCGGGGGCGGCGCGGCGCTGGCTTCTATCGGGCTGATTGCGTTCGCCGGTGTGTCGCAAATTCTGCCGTCACTGGTGGGCGGGCTGTTCTGGCGGGGCGCAACCAGAACAGGCGCATTGGCCGGGCTGAGCGTGGGATTCTTCCTTTGGGTATACACTCTGTTGCTGCCGGGGATGGGCAGCTTCCTTATGCCCTCGTCAGTTGTCGCCGAGGGGCCATTTGGCATCAGTTGGTTGCGCCCGCAGGCCCTTTTCGGGATTGAAGGCATCGATCCTATGGTGCACTCGGTCATGTGGTCACTTTCCCTGAACACAGTCGCTTTTTGCATCGCTTCATTGGCCAGCTTTCCAAGCCCGCTGGAGCGATTGCAGGGCGCGCAATTCGTCAATGTCTTTGATCATTCTGTTGCACCGCGAGGCTGGACCGGATCGGTTGCTCAAAGTGAAGACCTTATGATCATGACGCAGCGTATACTTGGTGCGCTGCCCGCGCAGGAGTTTTTTCAGGCAGAAGCTGAACGGCAAGGCGGACGTGGTCACCTGCCTGAACCAACGCCAGAGTTTCTGGAGCGGTTGGAGAGAGAACTGAGCGGGTCGGTCGGGGCGGCCACTGCCCATGCGATGATCGGTCAGATCGTCGGTGGATCGTCCGTTTCGGTCGAAGACCTGCTTGCGGTGGCAGATGAATCGGCGCAGTTGCTGGAGTACTCCGGTGAGTTAGAGGCGAAGTCTGCGGAACTCAGCAGAACGGCGCGCAAATTGCGTGAAGCGAATGAAAAGCTGACACAAATTTCGATGCAGAAGGACGCATTTCTCAGTCAGGTCAGCCACGAGCTGCGGACACCCATGACATCCATCCGCGCCTTTTCCGAAATCATGCGGGACACTGAAGGGCTGAGCGCAGAAGAGCAAATCCGGTATGCGGCCATTATCCACGACGAGTCCCTGCGTCTGACGCGTCTGCTGGACGACCTGCTGGACCTCAGTGTTCTGGAAAGCGGACAGGTCAGCTTGAATATGGGTGACGGAAATTTGCAATCCGTTCTTGATCGCGCCGTTTCCAGCGTGCTGGCGGGATCTGACCGGAGTTTGCGAGTCAGGCGCAACCGGACATCTGAACGCATCGCCCTGCATACGGATCTGGACAGGCTGGGGCAGGTGTTTATCAATCTCATCTCGAACGCCCAGAAATATTGTGATGCGCCAGAGCCGGTCCTGACCATCTCGGTGCACGATGTCGGTGGGCAGGCTGTCGTGGATTTTGTTGACAATGGCAGCGGTGTTCCGCCCGAAGCGCAGTCGATGGTGTTTGAAAAGTTCTCACGCGTTGGGTCGGACAAGGCCGGAGGCGCAGGGCTGGGCCTGGCCATTTGCCGTGAGATCATGCAGCGCCTCGGCGGAGAGGTCACCTATTTATCCGGGCAGGGCGGTGGTGCGTTCCGCATCAGTTTGCCATTGGCCTACAAGCAGGCCGCCCAGTGACGCAGGAATAAAGACATTTGTAACCGGTGCCGGACTAACCTGTTTCCGAATGGGACAACGCATATGGTTCGGGATTATGTCGGTGGAAAAAACTGCTGCTTTGACAAACATTCTGGCGCTGGGACAGGGCGACGCGCGCGACAAGCCAAGGTCGATCCTGCGCGCCTTGAGGCTTGGGCTGGCGCGTGCGGCAAGCGAAAGTCTGGATTTGCCCATGTCTGTCATCGGGGCAAAACAGGCCTATCGGCAGCGGGAGGAATTGTCTGACACACTGCAGGACGGCCGATTGCTGCTGGCTTTCTCGACGTCCGAAGGGCGGATTGCAGCGGCCTGTATCGACATTGGTTGCGTGTCTGCGATCCTGCAGAAGCAGACAATCGGTTCAGTGTCGCCCGGTCAGGTGTCCGAACGTGAATTTACAGACACGGATGCAGCTATGGTTGCCCCGGTTATCGAGCTTGCCCTGACACGGGCCGCGGAATTGGCAGGCACAGCCGAAGATGGTGCAACCCTGAAAGGCTGTGCATTTGTCGCGCGATATCGGGATGTAAGGGCGCTGATGCTTGAGCTGGAAGACGATGCTTACAGGATATTTGACCTTACTCTAGAAATTGCCTCGGGCCAGCGACAGGGGCAGCTTTATTTGATCCTGCCGGATCGACCGGCCGCGTCTGAAGATAGCGAAATCGAGGTATCAGGCAACGGGCAGACCCTGGACCATGCGTCTGGAGTTCTGAGGGCCGATCTCACCGCTGTTATCTGCCAAACACAAGTGCCTCTGTCGGCATTTTCCGGGCTAAAGGCGGGTGATGTGCTGCCATTGGCCGGTGTCAGGCTAGACCGGACCGAACTATGGACGATCGAACGCGGCAAGGTTGCCTCTGGCCGTCTGGGGCAGTGCGGAGGAATGCGGGCGGTTCGCGTCAACGAAGACCTTGCCGGGCTGCACCCCGAAAAGCGAACCGAAGGCGGATTTGTCGAAAAGGAGGCCGTTGTCACGCAACACACCGATCCACCTGTCGACGATACCGGCGATATCATCGACCATCAGGATGAGCCTGCCCACTCCGCAGTCCTGCCTGCAGAAGATGATCAGGTGGTGCCCGATAACTTTGATACGGATCACACGGAAAACATGCTGGCGGAAATTACCGAACTTGCAGGTCTGTATGAAGCGGATAGTGAACCCGTCAAACCTACCTGATCAGATCAGTCTGGCCGATTGCGCAGTTGTTCCAAAGCAGGACGCAGGTTGTTCAGATCATAACCTGCTTTACTTGTGACGCTCAGGATTTCCTCGGGCTCCATGCGGTCACATTGTCCAAGCGCCCAGACGACCGAACATCTGGTGCCCGATGCGCAATAGGCCAATACAGGTCCCTCGCAGCTTTCAGCCAAAGCGCGTTGGTGTTCGACATTTTCCGGGGTCATGGTCTGATGGGTCAGTTCCAGAACCTCGTAAGCCATGCCCGCTGCCCGTACGGCGGCACCGATTGAGTCCGACTGTTGATCGACCGGAACTTCGGAGTTCGGGCGGTTGCAAATGACCTTGACGAACCCGGCGGCGGCGATGGATGGGACATCTTCAACCGTGATTTGCGGCGAGACGGCATAGCGGGGTGTGATCTGGCGAATCTCCATGTCAATTCCTTAGGCCGCGCTTGCGATCCTGTCCAGTTGCGTGCCGATTTTTGGGGACACAATCATGCCAGCAATCATTGACCCAAGAAAGATCAGGCCACCGGCGCCGCCATATGTCAAAGAGGCCATTGCGGGGCCGGGGCAAAGTCCAGCCAGCCCCCATCCCATGCCGAACATGACGGATCCGGTCACTAGGCGATGATCCAGTTCGGGGCGGGGATGCGTCGGAAATTCGTCACTCACCAATGGCTTGCGTCCTTGCGTGAGACGCCATGCAAAAAACATTGGAATAATGGCCCCGCCCATTACAAATGCCAGCGTTGGGTCCCAGTTTCCAAAGACATCCAGCCATCCCTGGACTTTTGTTGTGTCGGTCATGCCGGAAATCAGCAGCCCGCTGCCGAAAAGAGAGCCCGAGATCAGTGCCAATAGTATGCGCATCAGACCACTCCCAATAGGTAGCGGAACACAACCAAAGTCATGCCGCCGGCAAGGATATAGAATACGGTGGCCACGATGCCGCGCAGTGAAAATCTCGAGATACCGCAGACCCCGTGCCCGGATGTGCAGCCGTTTGCGATCCGGGTTCCTACGCCCACCAGCAGCCCGGCGGCAATCACTATCGCTACATTGCTTGTCAGGTGCGTCTGAGCCTGCGGCACGACCAGTGGGCGCAGCAGGAAAGGCATTGCGACAACGCCCGCGATAAAGGTAAGCCGTTCGGCAAAATCACTTTTTCCGCTGCCGTCCACAAGCCCTCCGAGTATGCCGCTGGCACCCATGATCCGTCCGTTGCCCAGCAAATAGACGGCCGCGCCGAGACCAATCAGCAAGCCGCCAATCAGGCCTCGTATCCATTCTGGTTCCATACGATCGTGTTCCTTCTTATTCCGTGCGAGCTTCCGGAACTCAGAGCTTGTTCACCGGGAGTTTCAGAAAAACATCACCCTTTTCGTCCGCCGGAGGCATCTGGCCTGCGCGCATGTTGACCTGCAACGACGGGAGGATCAGTCGGGGCATGTCCAGTGTCGCGTCGCGGGCATCCCGCATTTCAACGAACTCTTCGATGCTTCGGCCCTGACCGATATGAACGTTCAGCGCCTTTTGCTCTCCAACCGTTGTTTCCCACGCGTATTCATCGCGCCCCGGCGCCTTATAGTCGTGTCCTACAAAAATCCGTGTTTCATCGGGCAGCGACAGGATTTTCTGAATTGAAGCGTAAAGTTCGGCGGACGAACCGCCCGGAAAGTCACAGCGGGCCGTGCCGAAATCCGGCATGAACAGTGTATCCCCGACAAAAGCCGCGTCGCCGATAACGTATGTCAGACAAGCCGGAGTATGGCCCGGAGTGTGCAGAACGTCACCACGCATCTGACCGATGTGGAAACTGTCGCCTTCGACAAACAACGCGTCGAACTGGCTGCCGTCCCGCTGGAACTCTGTACCTTCGTTAAAAACCTTGCCGAACGTGTCCTGAATGATGGTGATATTCTTGCCGATACCGATCTTACCACCCAGTTTCTCTTGCAGATACGGCGCGGCCGACAAGTGGTCAGCGTGCACGTGGCTTTCCAAAATCCAATGGACTTTCAGGTCATTATTTTGAACGTATTCAATAATTTCATCAGCCGATGACGTGTTGGTCCGGCCAGAGGCGTGGTCAAAATCCAGTACGCTGTCGACAATGGCACAGGCTGTGCCTTCGGGTTCTTGTACGACGTAGGACACCGTAAAGGTCGCATTGTCGAAGAAAGCTTTCACTTTGGGCGTCATGCGTGTCTCCATCATTACTCCGGATATACATATATTAAGAATGGAATGTGATGCAATGACCTTTCCAGTCAGACCGGGTGTGAAGGTTGATATCGGTCAATACCAACTTGTTGGGATTCTGATATAAGAATACTCGAAGCGCGGTGATTTGCCGAATTTGTGTGCAGGTCCGGGCGATTTTCCGCATATCGCGCGGTGAGCAGCGTGTCAGTCTTATTGCCGTTACCTATATCTGTCAGGCTTGCAGAACAGGGGAGGATTCAGATGCTTGCACAGGATCTCAATAGGGAAGTCGAACTTTTGGAGCAAAAGTTGAAAGGCGCTTGCCTTGATACGCGCCTGGAGTTGCAACCTTCGGTCAGCAAAGTGCTTGAAAGGATGCGGGTGAACGGAATTCACATTCCGTCTCGGTTGCGCCGCCTGGATGCCGCGTTGTGCGAAGACGCCATAGAAGCGCAGTTTGACAATTTGCCGGTTTGATAGTTGCGGTTATCCGAACGAAATGCCCAGGATGACCAGCATCAACCCGATCACAGACAGAAAGAGCGAGGCCAGGTTCCACGGCAGGACGCCCTGAACGGCAGCACGCAGTTCGTCGTCCGACAGCCCGGCCTTGCGCGCCTTCATCACCCGCAGGATGCACCAGAGCAATCCGGTGAGACCGGCCAGTGACAGGGCTGCGCCACTCCAGATGATGATTTCGAACATGATGACCTCAGGCTTGTCGTGCGGGCATCTCGCCGCTTAGCGGATTGCTGGCGGTGGTACAAGCCTTGCCCAAGCAATCCGATTGTTGGCTTGCGGCCAACGCGGCAGCGATGTATCCCGCTCATTGCCCCAGAATTTCCCGCGTTGTTTCTCCGCGATTTTGCACCTGAAAGAAATCCCCAGAAGAGGTGAGTCCGACAATGGATCAAAGCAGCCCCGACGACAGCTATAAGGTAACCGCTGGCGAATTGCGCCAATTCATCGAGCGGATCGAGCGTCTTGAACTTGAAAAGAAAGACATCGCCGATCAAATCAAGGAAGTGTACAGCGAATCCAAATCACGCGGTTACGACACCCGTGCACTGCGCAGCATCGTCAGCATCAGAAAGAAAGACAAAGACGATCTGGCCGAACAGGAAGCTGTGATCGAAATGTACAAAGAAGCCTTGGGCATGACCTGATTTCGACTGTACGGTACCCGCGCAAAGGTCGAGCAGACTTCTTTGTTTCGGCTCAAGCGGGTAGCGTTGGTTTGATGAAGTGAACCCCCGGCATCGCCTCAATCTGTGCAATGTCCTGGCTGTACAATTCGGAAAAAGCTTCGACCACATCTTCGGTCCAGTCTGGCAAGCCCAGCTCTTCCTCGAGCATGTCCTCCTGCGCGTGCCGGGCGTACGTATCAGCGATCTGTTCTGTCAGTTCAGGTGTCATCGGACCGGGATTTTGCCGAACAAGTGCAAGCAACTCCTGTTTACCGCTGTCTGACAACAGCGATGCCAGCAAGGAAAACTCGTCGCGTATCGGTGTTCCCGGCTTCAACCCGCCCATTGCACACAGGATTTCGCCCCAGATCAGGGGCGTATCTTCGTTGCACCAAAGTGTGATTTTCACACTTGGTGCCATTTCTCGAACCTGTGTGACCATGTCTGCCCAGCTCAGAGCGCTCAGGTCTGTATCCGCAATGATTTCAGCCCGCTGTTTCTCGGGCAGGGCCATCAGGATCTTGGGAATGAAGCTGCCCGGATTTCGCAGCCCCATGAACCACTCAACCTGGTCATCGCTAAATGTGCTTGTCAAAAACGCCATGCGAGGACCGGCCAACGGATAGAAGCGCCCGTTCCCGATCGCCGCTGAATGTGTGCCAAAGAACTGAACGTGAGAAAGCACTACGCGGTCGGCCTGGTTGCCCTCCAACATGGCTTCGAGCAGGTCATTTTTTACGCTGTTTGGCGGTGCTTCGGAGCCGATCGTGTCAAATGCCTTTCGGAACACTGGTCTGTAGTGGCCTAGTCGCGGAAGGATGACGCCGTGCTTCTGCAACATTTCCTTGTTGGACGTCAGGCATTTCAGGAGGAGCCTTTCGTCAGTCGCGTGAGCACCTGTATGAAATACCAACTGCATTTTCGTCTTCGCTCGCTTATACCGCCGGAATTCGGGTTACTATTTGCGCCACCTGCAGTCAAATATGCGGCGCCGCAAACGAATGGAAGTTGGCAGGCGCAAGTTTGAGATGTGCACTTTAGAGCTGCGAGTCTTTCACGGCGGGGAGTTTCGTCTTTTTTTGTAGCTTTGCGCGGCCAGCCATGGGGCTTTTTAACGAGTTTCGAAGGCGAAAATTAGCGGGTTGCGGGGCAGTTTTTTTTGTCCTATATGCCTGCTCATCCAGTGAGGCGTAGCCAGGAACAGATGGGTAACCGCGTTCCAGATTAAGCCCTGACTTTTGATGCTGAGCAGCACCGCAACCCGATCCAGAGAACGTATGGATCAAGCTATGGCGCTGCAACGAAGCTAGAAAGTGCCCCTATAGCTCAGCTGGTAGAGCAACTGATTTGTAATCAGTAGGTCCGCGGTTCGAGTCCGTGTGGGGGCACCACTCATCCAGTAATGTACATATAAATCATTGATTTAAGTATATTTTGATGTGGTGTATCCTTTTTCTTGCCATCCTTTGTAGAAAAACAGGACAGTCGGCAACTGGACCGTTGTGCATCGTTGCAGCGGGTCAATAGGACATCGAAAATTAGAGAGCACTCGGCGCGCCTGACTGCTTATTAGCGCCGTGCAAATGGAGATAAACGAGTGACAATAAACTTCAGGGCATCTGCGCAGGGATCGTTGGACGGTCTGTGTGGTATCTATGCGATCATCAACGCTTGCGACCTGGTGATGGGCACAGACCTCAAGGACGAGGAAAAAGAGCACCTGTTTTGTAAGCTAACCAACCTTTTGGACGACGGACGACCAATAGGAGATATCATTCATGAGGGGATCGGGTTCAGAAAACTCGGTGAACTCGTCGATGTGGCCAGCCGTACTTTGGCCCTGAAATCCTCTATTCGCATTGAACGCTCTGTTGCGTGGAAACGGGGCAAAGGAACACTCGACGAGTTTTGGCAAGATCTGAGTGAACATGTCGACCCTTCGAATGGTCAAGTCGCCTTGCTGGGTCTTGAAGGCAAGCACAGTCACTGGACTGTCGTTAATGCAGTGTCAAACAAGTCGCTTAATTTAGCGGACTCCGATGGTTTGAAGCGTCTTGCTCGGTCAGCCTGTAGTTTAGACAGTGACAAAACCCACCAACTTTGCCCAACACAAACCTACTTTTTGAAGGCAGTAGCCCCCGCTATTTCACCGGAAACCGCTTGATGATCGATACAGCCTAAATCAGCGCCGAATCCATCAAGAGAAAGTCTTCGAAGCGTGGCAATCAAGATGAATTGGTCATGATGTGATCTGACAATGACCAGGTAAGTGGTGCGACGCGCCGAACTCGTACCCCCTCATTTAAATCGTCATAAGAAATCATGACGCGCCGCAGTTGTTTCGTAGCCTCATCAAATGGCTGAATTGTGTCTGTTTGATGAAGAATGCAGGATTCGAATAAACTCTGGATTTCACGTGATCGGGCAATCTCAATATCGACGGAGTAATTTTACCACGACAAGTACCGGCAGATTGCCTCCCAATCGTGTGCTGGTAAAGAAAGGGCAGGCCTTTGGATGGAGAGCTGCATCACTGTCCATATCGGGCAAGGTTCATGCCAAGAGTTTTTGTTGATCAGTATTAAAGTCGTAGGGCTGAGGCTATTACCGCCGTCTAAATAATATCCAGTAGCACGGGTTTCCACGCGCCGAATAATAAATGTGTTGTCACACACCTTTTGTATTTGATTGCTGCCAAACGAAGCCACGAACCTGCTTTATTTTTCAACGTGTTCCGGATCAAGGACCAGTGGAATTCTGCCTGTAGAGGTGCGCCTTAATGTTGCCGGGGTTGAATGCACGCGTTTCGAAACAGCACAGTTTTGCTGATCCGGTTTAATTGCCGAATGTACCAGACGGTCGCCGATTTCTTTGGCCGTAGCCAGGGGAAACAAATAGCCAAGCCAGCCGAGGCCTGGATCGCGGATGGCTAACAGCCTTTGGTTCTCCCATGGCGGGTCGGGCACCAACCAAGCCGGGTTGGGTGTTGCCACGAGCCGTGAACCTGGGTCCAGAGAAGGGGGGACACGCTCGGCCAATCTGGCCCTGGCGCTTGCGAGTTTGTGAATCAGACGCTCTAATTCGGCAGCATCCAGCAGGATTTCCCCCAGGTGCATTCCTTCAATTTTCAAATCAATCGAGCATACTGACTGATCTTCACTGACTTTTGTCCTTACAGATATCTTTTCCATAATAAATGCTCCTCAGTAACGAGAGATATTTTCAAATCGACAACTCAGTTCATCGCGACGTGGCGCATTGGCTAATTCTGCTCCACGGGCGAAAAAAGGCCCGAGGCGGTCAGGTCGGGAACCCAAGTTTCCCGATCAGGCGCCAGATATCCTGATTGGCAGTTGTGAGTTGTGAAATCGCACCTTCGATCTGTGAGATTGCCGCGTCATCGATTGTGTCTGCCCGCCCGAGTTTGATGTCAGTTTTTCGATCTGCAATTCGCATCAGAATTGTCTTGGGGTTTCCGCTGTCCGGATCAAAGGAGTATATGCAGTGATTGTACTTGTTGCGGACCCCTGAGAGTTTGGACAAGCGGCGGGTTTGTTCCAGGATCGGATCACGGACCGATGGTTGCTGCCCTTCCATTTTTGCCAGCCTTTCGACCAAATCAACACGGGCCCGAGTTGTGTTCAACGTGAGAAAGATGATCACGGCCACATCCTTGTTGGTACCAGATAAACCGGCGATCAGATGGATCAACAGGCTTTCCGTATTGGTCCACATGTAGTTCAGGCGACCAACAAGCAAAATCAACTGGTCGAAACGGTTCTCTACGTCACTGGTCAATGTGCTGTTGCCGTGCCGTCTCCGGTGCGACCTCGAAATAGAAATGCGCCGCGGCGGTCCGATTGTTCACGCCAATCTTTCCCACTACGTTGTGCATGTGCAGCTTTACGGTGTGCTCTGTTATTCCTAGCCTCGATGCGACGATCTTGTTGCTTTCTCCGTGTGACACGAGGCGTAGCACCTGCTTCTCACGACGTGTCAGCTTGTGAAAAAGAGCCTCATTCCGTGTATCAGGGGGTGAAGGTTCCAGCCGCTCTTCCGTTGCAGAACCAGACGCGGCCCTTCCATTGGTGTTCGGATTGACGCATTCGGCGAAGCAGGCAGGCAAGTATTTCTGATCATTCATCAACAGGCGCAGAACGGCCCGCCAGACATCTGGTCCGACATTCATCGGCAAGTATCCGATGTCGCCGTATCTCCGTCTGTCCCAACGTTCGAACAGTGATCTGGCGGCGCTTTCTGATCGGTATGCAAAAGAAAGACATCCCGATCCGGACGCTTTGACATAGTATTGCGGTTTGCTCAGAAGGTCTTCGATCATTGACTGATCTACCACCAGCATCCTGAGCGAAGAGATGTCGACGTCGGTGATGTCAGGAGCCTGCCCCAGACAATCGCAGCGACGCGCTGTTACGCCAAACTCACTCTGGACATTTCTCAGTGTTTGATTGGAAAAAAACAATTCTTTTCCAATGAATAAGACCGGAATATCGTCTTGATGTTCAATTCCATTAGAATTTTCACTTGCCAATGGTAAACTCACGGCTTCCTCCATCTGCAAAGGAATCCGGCACCGGGAACATGGTACCAATGAATATCAGCGCAGAATATTCACGCTGAAAAATGCCTGAATCATCTAATTAATTAGCCTATTAGTATATCCGAAAGTTCCGAAATCTTCAACGGTTTGTTTTTGATCTAGAACCAAACCTATTACTTTTGG
Organism: Ruegeria sp. BJ6; assembly: GCF_056537885.1. Lineage (NCBI taxonomy): Bacteria > Pseudomonadati > Pseudomonadota > Alphaproteobacteria > Rhodobacterales > Roseobacteraceae > Ruegeria > Ruegeria sp. BJ6. The sequence goes on from NZ_JBQFSG010000005.1 coordinate 262,689, forward strand.
GTAGTCTGCCCGAAAATAATTTCATTGCTACCTATCTCAAAGTATTAGGTTTTTGGTGAATTGTGTAATGCCTGTTGAATTTCCCCAATCTATCAGTTCGGACTTTGTACGAATCTCAAAATAATTGTTAATTAACATATATATAGATGGAACTGATCTTTCGATCAGCTAGCCACTGCCGCCTTCAACTGCAACGATAGTAAGGCTTCAATTACAGAAGCATCGTTGAACCTGACGTGCCTGCGGCCGCGTATTAGAGCGAAATTCCCGCACGGACGATTATCGGCTGGGCCGAGATTGGAGGTGACGGAAAACGAACCAGAACATGTTCGTACTTCATGCGAACCTGAAATCGTGTTCGGATGAAGATTTTTCAAACCAAAAACGCTGTATGCCGCCTGTTAGATGAATGGTGGACTGGCGTTATGTAGAATGGAAAATTACAATGAAACGCAATACTAACAACGCCAACGTCACAACCGTAGACGAAATCAAAGTAGAGCATCTGAAAGCTGATTTTGAGACCAAAATTAAGGTCGAAGAAGCCAACGTTGATGCAAACGCGAATTCGCAAGATCAACAGCAAGATCAGACAGTTGATAACGACAACACCGTAGATACGTCAGATTCGCAACATCAGGGTCAGGGCCAGGCTCAGACATCGGATAACGCGAATGAGCAGGGTCAGGATCAGGGTCAGGACCAGGGCCAGGATCAGGCGCAGGGCCAGCAACAGGGTCAGCAGCAGCAAAACGTGAATGGCGGTGACGACAGCAACGACATCGACAACAGCACAGCTGTCAATATTGACTTCGGCGAAGGCGAGTGGATTCCGCGTGATGATGATCAGGTGGATCTGGATCTTGGCGATTCTGCCACTGTCGGTGACGTGATTACCGCAGGGCGCAATCTGGACTACGATCCCGGCGATGACATGAACCTTGACATCACGATGAATGGTGCCGGGAATGACATGGCATCTGTCAACAACCAGGTGGCCAGCCTGTACGACGATGACTATATCGAAGATGCTACTGTTTCAAACGATGGCGACTTTTCCCAGAACGGCAATGCAAACGGCGGTACCGCCAATGCACAAGAGGGAATTGGTACGTCAACCGGTGGCGGCGCCTCAGGCCAAGGTGGCTACTCTTATGGCGGCAACGCCCAGGGTGGCACGACCCAAGGTAGCGCTGCCTGGGCGCAAGGTGGCGACTCGGGTGATGCTGGTTCGGATGCCGACGCAGGTTCCGGTGGTGCATCTGGTGAAGCCGGTAACGCAAGTATTGGCCTAGGCCTGTCCGGTGCAGGTTCTGACGGTGACAGCGACGGCGGAAGAGGTGGCAACAGCACCAGTGATTCAGCGTCCGACAACTCCAACAGTTCAGATACCGATGCTGATGGAACCGGCGGAACCGGCGGCAGCGCAGACTCGCTGGGGCTGGGTATTGGTCTTGGTCTTTCGGGGGCCGGTGCAGACAGCAGCGCCGATGGCGGTGACACCGATACAGATTCGAGTGGCATGGGCTTTGGTGCCGCACATAATGACTCGGCTTCGGACGGAGCAGACGGCGGAAACGGTGATGCAGACAACGATGGTTCTGCCGACAACAGCACCGACAATGATGTATCGGCTGATGATGCGACCGCTGGTAACAACGATGCGGACGGCACTTCCGACTCTACATCTAGCAGCACTGCAGACGGTGATGGTGGAAATGGCGACGGCGGCAATGGCAATGGTGGCAATGGCGACGGCGGCAACGGTAACGGTGGCGATGCCAACGGCGGATTTGCCGGACTTGTAGAAGCGGCCGTTGCAGCACTGTTTGATGAAATCACCGATGATGATGAAGAAGCTGAAGAAGGTGATGATGACGGCGACGCAGACGCAACAACCGGTGGTGGCAACACAGCCGATGCTACCGGCGGCACCGGCGGCACAGGGACTGGTGGAACCGGAACCGGTGGCACCGGAACTGGCGGTAGCGGAACCGGAGGAACAGGCACCGGTGGCAGCTCGGCGGCCAACTCTGACTCGCAGGCCGTAGGTGACCAATCTGCGAGCGGTCCGGACATCGACCAAACCCAGGGTAATGTTGACGGTGCGGCCAATACCGCCCAGGACACAGATGGAACCGGCGGGGCAGGCGGCAGCAATACGACTGACGGCGCGGCCAATGGCACGGGTACCGGTACTTCGACTGCAGACGGCACTGCCGGTGCAGGCGGATCGGGTACATCGAATGCTGACTCGGCCGGTAGTGGCGCGGGTTCTGCGGATGCGGCCAACACTGCCGGTGCCGGTGGCGCGGCAGATGTGTTTGCATCTTCGGATACCGACGGCACGTCGGACAGCATGGCCGAAGCCATCGCCGGGTATGGTGGCGCAGCCAACTCCGACAATGATGCAAGCTCGGCTGGCTCGGGTGATGCGACTGGCGCAGCCAACACTGGCGGCGGCGGAGGCGGCGGCAGCTCGACGTCCACCGGCGGCACCAGCGGCAAGTCGATGACAGATGCCATGTCCGGCGACACCGCAAGCGGCAACGTCAAAGGTGGTCAGGCGTCAGGCGCAAATTCGGGCGATGGTGGAAACGGCGGCCACGGCGGCAACTGGGGGTCCAACAATGGTGGCGACAGCGTCGTGACCGGTGAATCCTATGCGTCCGCAGCAGCGGTGGTCGACACAGATGCCTTCAACCAGACGATCGTCATGGGTGCCAATGTGCTTGGTAACTCGGTCGATACCACCATGGTTGGCGGTTCGATGACGTCGTCTTACGCAAGCGACGACACCGAGGTCTAAAACAATTGCCGGGAACCACCAATACGGGTCCCGACAAGCATTAATGAAAACGCCGAGGCCGTTTGTTGCGGCCTCGGCCCAACTTGACCCAAACCGGAGAATTCAGCCCGGCGCGGGGGACAGGGAAAACCGACATGTCTCTCGATAGTATTACGGAAACAATTGCACATTTTATCGGAACATTTGAGCTCACGGTCGAGCAGGCCAGACTTCGGGATCAGTATGATGAATTTACGGCCTACAGAAAAAAGGCCGAGCTTGATCAGTTAGACGATCCGACCACGATCAAAATAAGCGCCAAGCTGGAACCAGATCCGGTAAAAATTGAACTTACACCTTACCGGTTCCAAGAGCCCCAGAAACTGCCTGACGCGCCCCCTCCGCCCGGTGACGTCAGCTATGGAACTACAATTCAGCTAGGAACGCCGACAGCTCCTGAAACTGTAATACCTCAGGTGGATTTCTTCGGTAATGACATTGCGAGTGCGAATGCCGGGCAGGTGACTTATGTCGAACACACTCCGGAAGGTTCAAGCGAGCTGTTGGGGTCTGTCGTAACCTATACGATGCAATACCTTTTCCTGAGCGACAACGACACGCTTGGACAGGGCGATTTCAGGGATACAGACGTCTTGATTGCCGAGGCCGAGCAGTCTTTGGACGTTGCGCTGTCGCTTCACGCAATGTCAGCACCTTCGTTGTCGGTTTCTGACTATTTGTCGGTCGATAAGGTGGAAGCACTGGCGCAAGAGATGCTTCAGCCTTTGTCCGCTGAAGTTGAAGGTGTGACAATTCATCAATTTCACGGTGCTGATGCGATTGGCGTGATCGTAAACGGCGAATACGTCGATGAAATGCCGGTCTGGAATGACCTACTGCCCGCTTACCACAAGCCGGAAGAAACCTCTGACGAGGATGTCGAGGCGCCCACCCCTTATCCTGATGAATGGGAGCAGGGTGCCGAACCGGTTATCGAGGATGGGCACACAGTCATCACAGGGGGCAACCTGCTGATTAACGAGATCAACGTTACCGTTGGTTGGGTCGATGCCCCCTATATTGCTTTGGGCGGGCAATCGATCAACCTGACCATGTTCAGTCAGGTGGCGGTCGTATCGGATATGGACGAGGGATCGCACGGCTGTGGAAGCGGCACAAACGTCGTTCAGGCAGCTCAGATTGATATGCAGTCAAACCCGGCGGCCTGGATTGCAGATGCACAATCGGATGGTGAACAACCCTCGTTTATTTCGGTCGATTGGATACAGGGAGATCTGGTCGTCGCGAATTTCATCAAACAAGTCATAGATGCAACAGACATCGATCACATAAATACCGAAGTGTCTGCGTCGTCATCGTATTTCGCGATGGGCGATAATCAACTGACCAATCTGGATAATATTATGCAGCTTGGCAGCTATTATGACCTGATCATGATCGGCGGCGACATGATCTCGTTGGATATGTTGTTCCAGACGATTGTTCTGATGGATGATGACGTGGTCGAAGGCGGGATGCCTGGTCCCGGAGGGGCTGGGGACGAGAATCTGGTTATGAACCACGCGACGTTGAATTCGCAGGGTCAGGACACCCACAAGGATATGGACAAGGCCATGGCGGACGTTCTGGCGCTGCCTGAAACAAATCAGGACGCACTGGAAGAGGCCTTGCTCAACGATCCCCTGTTTGCAGGGCTTGAACAAATGCGGGTGCTGAAAGTTGATGGCAGCCTGTTGCAGGTCAACATTTTTGAACAAGTAAGCATGTTGGCCGATCAGGATGATGTGGAGTTGACCGGGGCGGCCGCCGGAGACACGGACGTAATTGCAGGCAGCAATGCAATTCTCAACTCAGCCAGCATCAACAAACTTGGCATCGATTCTGTGGTCATGGCAAATTCCGAAACCTATTCGGATCTGTTGCTGCATCAGGCCAGCCTGATTGACACGCCGGAGGAAGACAACGGTGACGATTTGGTAAACGAGGCCGTCGCCTTCCTGATGGACGATCCGACCGACTCGAATTCGTTGCCCGGATCGCAAGGCCCCGATGATCAGGAAGCTGTCGGAGATAAAACGCTCGTCGAGTCGGATGGCATGCAGAGCATGCTGGCCTGATTTTGGGCGATAAGAATACGAGTGATCATAAGGTTTGAGTATGTCGATCATATTTTCATCGCGCCGCACCCGGTACGCCAGCCCGCTTGACCGGCACGGAGGCGGTCGCCCGTTGCCGCTTAAGCAAAGCGACAAGACTGAACCGATGGGTCCTGAAGGTGCCGGCGAAGCCATAGGTAGGACCGCACTGCGACTTACTGGTGGGATGCGTGTGGAAAATCCGGCCCGAACGGAACCAGGTAAATCATTGGGGCAAGAGGAAAACAAGCCGACAACGGATGCGTGCCCTCAGAACGCAGGCTGCTCGGATGCCGGGCCTGAGCAAGTCTCTGACATTCAGGGTGGGCAGCAATCCGATAAACCCAACTCCAATGACAATATGCAAATCAATCCATCGGAAACGACCAGTTCCACTCGGCGCGTCGAACCTCCTCAACGGCGCGCGCCGCCGCCACCTGCGGCAGAACAAGACATGGCGGGTGACGGCACTGGGGTGGCCAGCGCCAAAGGCCCCAAGCCCGATGCCGATCCGCAACCAAAGGCGCGAGCGACCCCCTCTGCGCCGACGGGGGCTAAGGATCGGGTCGGTACCACGATCGAGGCCAAGGCGAACCAGCCGCTGCCACCGTCAAATTCCGGCGGAGGCGGAGGCAATGGGCCACCCCAAAATTTCCACAGACGAACTCCTCCGGAAGATTTTCAGAAAATCCTGCGCATTTCGATGCGCGCGATCCGGCGCAATCTGAGTTTCGTTCTGGTCCTCACCTGCGCGACCAACATCCTTATATTGGCCATTCCGATCTATCTGTTTCAGATCAGTGACCGGGTACTGACCAGCCGCTCTCTGGATACTCTGATCATGCTGACGGCCATTGTGGCGGGCGCAGTTATCTTTCAATCGGCTTTTGACGCGGTCAGGCGGTTTATGCTGATGCGAACGGCGGTCGAAGTGGCCGCACGATTGGGGGCACCAATCCTAAGCGCCGCAGCTCATGCGTCGCTGCACGGGACCGGGCGCGAATATCAGACGTTGGGAGATTTGCAGCAGGTGCGGGGTTTTCTTGTCTCCAGCACGTTGATTGCTTTTCTTGATGTACCCTTTGCGCCCTTGTTCATTCTGATGATTTTTCTGGTGCATCCCCAACTTGGGATGATCGTTATCGTCACCGCCTTGCTGCTGATGACCATTGCTTTGATCAACCAGAGAATGACGGCCAAACCATTCGCCAAGGCAAACCGGGCACAGTCCATGGCCAACATGCATCTGGATTCGATGTCGCGAAACAGCCAGATCATCAATGCGCTGGCCATGATCCCCGAGGCCGTTCGCATCTGGGGGCGCGACACGGCGACCTCGCTGACATGGCAGGTTCGGGCACAGGACCGGAACGTGATCTTTGCCGCCATATCCCGCGCGGTGCGGTTGCTGACGCAGATCGGCATCCTCGGCTGGGGCGCTTTTCTGGCCCTTCAGGGAGAGATTACAGGGGGCATGGTAATTGCCGCTTCGATCATTGCCGGCCGCGCCTTTGCACCGATCGAGGGATCAATCGAAGGGTGGAATACGTTCCTTCTGACGCGTGGCGCGTATGATCGGATTCGAAACCTTTTGGCGAACTCGGCCTTGCAGCATGAAAAACTGCGCCTGCCGCGGCCCGAGGGGCGGTTGGATGTTGAGCGTCTGCTTTACGTTCCTGGTGGAACCAAACGCGTCGTGCTGAACGGGATTACCTTTTCGATGAACCCCGGCGAGACGCTGGCTATTATCGGTAATTCCGGCGCCGGGAAAACGACCCTTGGGAAGACCTTGGTCGGCTCGATCCTGCCAACGTCCGGCAGTGTCCGGCTGGACCTGATGGACATACGCAACTGGGATCCGCGTCAATTCGGTGAAAGCATTGGCTACCTGCCTCAGGACGTGCAACTGTTTCCCGGCACCATCAAGGACAACATTGGTCGGATGCGCGATGATGCGACAGACGAACAGATACACGATGCAGCTGTTCTGGCCGATGTCCACAATATGATTGCCACACTGCCACAAGGGTATGAAACGGTTGTCGCTGCGGACGGCACCCCACTGTCAGGCGGGCAAAAGCAACGCATCGCTCTGGCGCGTGCATTCTTTGGTAATCCGCAAATGGTGGTGCTGGATGAGCCGAACTCGAACCTGGATGTAGCAGGCGACAAGGCTTTGGCCCGCGCGATCGAGCAGGCAAAAAACAGCAAGATTACCGTGATCGTGATCACTCAGAAGCCGACGCTTCTGAATGTAGTCGACAAGATCATGCTGTTGACGGATGGGCGCGTGGCGCTGTTCGGCGAGCGTGAACAGGTGATGCAGCAACTGAAGGGACCTCGAAACAAGCCTGAACTGCGCGGCTGAGGGAAGCAAATGACTGAACTGGCAAAAATCGAAGACTCGTCGCAGTGGTATGCAGAGGTACCGCGTTCGATCAATCGCCTGATCGTTATAGGAATGGTTATGCTGCTGGTATGTTTCGGTGGTTTTGGTGTGTGGTCGTTCCGTGCTCCGCTTGCCGCTGCAGTTATCGCTCAGGGCAGCTTTGTCGCAACAGGTCGCAACAAGATCGTTCAACACCTTGAGGGGGGGATAATCGAGGAAATCCGCGTTTTGGAAGGACAGGCTGTCGAAAAGGGTCAGGTTCTCATGACGCTGGATCAGACCTCGGCGGAGTCAAATGAGCGCGAGCTGTTTGTTCGCAAGATCCGCCTTCAGGCGATGGCAGAACGGTTGCTTGCCGAGTACCGGGAACAGGACCGTTTGACGTTCTCTAACGAACTGGTTGCAGCTTCGGACGATGCCGAAATCCTGACCATTCTGGACAATCAGATGCTGAGCTTTGAGGTGTCACGCAAGACACTGCTGAACGATATCGCCTTGCTGTCGCGTAATATCGAAGCATTGAAAATCAGGGAAAGCGGGTTCGAGGCACAGCTTGTTTCCATGACCCGGCGTTCCGAAATCCTGCAGGAAGAGTTCGATACCAAAAATGCTCTGTTCGAAAAAGGGCTGGTCAGAAAAGGCGAGTTGAACACCATCAGGAGGGTGCAGGCCGAGGCTGAGGGGCAACTTGCCCGGCTACAGGCCGAGGCGTCGGAAATCAGCCAGATGTTGCTGAAGTACGAGGAACAGATTTCCCGTACCCAATCTGCATATCGAGAAGTTGCGCTTGATGAGCTGAGCGTTATCGAGGCCGATCTGGAAAGTGTACGTGAAAAGGCGCGGCAGGCACGCAGTGTACTTGATCGCGCGGTGGTTCGAGCGCCGGTCGCTGGTACGGTCGTTCGCCTGCATTACCATACATCAGGCGGTGTCATTGAAACGGGTGAGCCCATCGCCGAAATCCTTCCATCTGATGCTCCACTGATCATTGAAGCCCAGATACCGCGGACCGAAATTGACAGTGTCGTCCATGGCCAGAAAGCGACAGTGCGTCTGGTTGCGTTGAACCAACGCACGACGCCGGTACTGAATGGCGAGGTCTTCTATGTTTCTGCAGATGCGCTGATGGAAGAGTCGGCTGGGGTACCCAAAGAGGTTTATCTCGCCCGCATCTCGTTATCTCTGGATGAAATGGATCGGGTTAGCGGTTTTATTCCCACACCGGGAATGCCGGCTGAAATCATGATCCAGACCGAAGAAAGAACATTTGCAGCCTATATCGCCAAGCCGATCGTCGACAGCATGTCACGCGCGTTTCGCGAACACTGACTGCGGTGGACGACCGCGGCTTACCTTCAACTGGTGTCAATCAGCGTCTACACATTCCAAAAGTCGCATGATATTTCTTGGGAAACTGTTCAGGGAATGCTGCATATGACATTGACGGTCAAAGACATGATGGAAGCCGCAAACGCCGTGGTCGAACGCATTGACGTTGCTAGGGCGAAAGAACTGATAGAGCAGGGCGGCCTGCTGCTGGACGTCAGGGACGCGCCCGAGTTGGAGCGCACAGGCCGGGCGGTTGGATCTCATCATATTCCACGTGGCATGCTGGAATTCCGGGCGGATTCCAGCACGCCGTTTCACGATGCCGAACTGCGCAAGGATCGACCCATTGTATTGCATTGTGCGTCGGGTGGGCGTGCGGCTCTTGCAGGCAAATTGCTCAGGGATATGGGATACGAGCAGGTTTACAATCTGGGAGGCATTTCGGATTGGCAGAACGGTGGTGGAGAAATGGTCGCTCCAGTTGATGCCGGGATGTAGGCTGTTGATCTGATGCATGTCAAAGCCAAACATATTCGCGCACTCCAATGTAATGGCCGAAGCTCAACAAAAGGACTACGGCCATGCTACGTTTGGCAGCCATGCTTTATTCACTGATTGCTACCGCAATTGCCGGATCAGCGGTAATCGCGGTTCTGTCCGCAGGGTTGGTATCGGTGTCGGCCATACTTTGGGCCGCCGGTGTTGGGGGGGCTATTGCGGCTCCGGTTTCCTGGCTGGTCGCAAGGCGATTGTATCAGGGCGGGTGACAATCAGGCGTTCAGGAACGTTCTGACCGCCGCCTCGAACTCTCTGGGTTTCTCAGCGTGAAGCCAATGACCTGCGCCCGGTATTTTTGCAAACCGGGCGTTTGGAAACAGCGCGCGGATTCTGGCCCGATGTTCCGGAAGGACATAGTCGGATTCTGCCCCTGACAAAAACAGTGCCGATCCGTGCCACGATGCATCGATATCCGGAAAGCCCATGATTTTGGGCATCTCGGCGGCCAGAACATCCAGATTCAGCCGCCAGCGTTTCCCGGCGACGTCTAGCGATTGGGTGAAAAAGCTCTGCAGCGCCTTCTCGACACCTAATTCAGCAAGTTGCTGTTCTACGTCAGAACGGCGTTCAACCGCGGACATGTCGACCGCGCGCATGGCTTCGATGTATTTGATCTGACTATGGCCATAGGTCACCGGGGCGATGTCGGCTACTACCAGCTTGCGGACAAGTTGCCCGTGTTTCAGAGCCAGCATCATTGATGCCTTGCCCCCCATCGAATGACCGACCACATCCGCGACGCCACCGAGGTTTTCGACCACCTCGGCCAAATCCGAGGCAAGCGCGGCATAGTCATGCGCCTGTGTCCAATCACTGTAGGCGTGATTGCGCATGTCAACGGCGACCACCTGCCGTTCGTCGGACAGCCGTCTTGCAATAACACCCCAATTTCTGGCCGAGCCATACAGCCCATGTGCAATCAGCAAAGGGGGCAGGGAGGTCGGTTCGCCATGAATGATCGTGTTGAGCATGTTTTGGTGATAGCCGGGCCTCGCGGGAACTGCCACCCCCATTGTGGCCGCGCTTTGGCGGGGCTACATTACCCCGTCAGGAGGCGCGAAATGCAGCAGGATACCGAGGTTCAGACCCAGATCGCCGAAACCATCTTGCTGTTGCGCAAGAAACTTGGCGTGCGTGGAAAAACGCTTGCGGCATCCGTCCGCCGGGTAAAGCGACGTTTGCCCCGTCGGGTCTATGCACAGGCGATGACGCTGGCCAATGCCGAGCAGATGGCTGAACACCCGAAACTGCGCATGATTCTGGACACCCCGGGTTTGATCAAGGCATCACACGACGTGCAAACACATCTTAGGGCGATTGACCTTGCGGATCGCAGGTGGGGCTGGTTTCTGGGGATGCTGGGCGGATTAACCTTCAACCTGTTGGTTCTGGCGGTGCTTGTTCTCTTGTTTCTTTGGTGGCGCGGGTTGATCTGACCTTTCGCTTGTTAAACGCCCGGGCTACTTTGAACGCGGTTCAGGCAGAGGGGCGATATGTTATCCAAATCCCAGATACGGCGCGCGGAGTTGCGCGAAAAACTGGTTGAATCAGCTGAATCCCGGATCGCACGCGACGGTTTGGGCGAGCTGAGAGCCCGGGATCTTGCCAAAGACGCCGGTTGTGCTTTGGGTGCAATTTACAATGCGTTCGAAGACCTGAACGCTATTGTCATGGCCGTGAATGGCCGCACCTTTCGCGATTTGGGAGAAGCGGTATCTGGTTCATTCGATGGCGGTGAAGAACCGGTGAAGCGTCTGATTGTCATGAGCAACGCCTATCTGCGGTTCGCCGACGACAATACCAATCTCTGGCGCGCGCTTTTTGACCTGAAAATGTCCGATGATGGGCCGGTGCCCGAATGGTACCGGGACGCCCTGAAAGGGCTGTTTGCCTATATCGCTGAACCTGTTGCCGAATTGTTCCCCGAACTGGACAGGGCCGAGCTGGATCTGATGACCCGTGCCTTGTTTTCTTCGGTGCATGGCATTGTGACTTTGGGGCTGGAAAACCGGATTTCGGGCGTCCCGCCCGAACAGATCGAACGCATGATCGCACAGGTTCTTTCCAGAATTGGAAACAAATAGTTTCCTGAACGGTGTTCAAGAAAAGTATTGAACGGCGTTCATAAAATTGCTACCTCCACTGCATGAACAATGTTCATATTGGAGGAGCCCATGTTTGGCACATTGAAAACCTTGATTGTCGGCGCAAATGTCCGTGCCGAAGAGCAATTACGTGACACCTATTCAATTGAGCTGATCGACCAGAAAATTCGCGAAGCAGAGCAAAACCTGAAAGCCGCGAAATTAAGTCTGGCTAGCTTGATACAGCGGCAGCGAAATGAAACCCGGCAGGTTGACGGGTTGAGGGCGCGCATTGACGATCTGATGCTCCGTGCCAGGCAGGCGCTGGCAGATGAACGGGATGACTTAGCGCAAAGTGCCGCTCAGGCAATTGCCGACCTTGAGAACGAGGTCACCTTGCGCGGTCAAACGGTTGAACGCCTGGATGCCCGTATTTTACAGCTGCGCCAAACGACCGAGGCCGCAAGCCGTCGCATTGTCGACCTGAAGCAAGGCGCCATATCCGCGCGTGCGGTTCGACGCGAACAGGGTTTGCAGCGAAAGCTGAACCGCCATCTTGGTGGCGACAGCCCCATCGATGAGGCCGAAACACTCATCGGCCGGGTTTTGCAGCAGGACGACCCATTCGAGCAGTCCGAGATTTTGCGGGAAATCGACGACGGCCTGAGCCACGCGGGGATCGCATCTCGTCTTGAAGAAGCTGGATATGGGCCAAAAAGCCGTTCGACCGCAAAGGATGTCTTAAGCCGCCTGACGGAACAAAAGAAAGACTGAGCGCAACTGCCTTTCCGAATTACAGAACCAATTAAACAGGAGAATTCAAATGACCGGTCGTAATGAAAACGCCTTGATCCTTATGCTGAACGGTGCCGGGGTGGCTATAGCATATGCGTTGCTTGGTATTTCACTTTATCTTTCCACGGATGTACCGCTGGCGACAAAGGGGTACTGGGGAATGGGCATCATTCTTTTGACACTGAGCCTGATTAACGTTGTCAAATACCGCTTTGACACGCGTTCGGCCGAAGACCGCATTAACCGGATAGAAGAGGCACGCAATGAAAAGTTGCTGGAAGAGGTCCTGACCGACCCAAAATCTGAAATCTAGACGTTCCACCCCAAAGTGCTGGGGAATGAAACTGTTGTGTCTAAACAAGAAACGGCGCCATTGTGGCGCCGTTTGCGTGTCTCAAAGAGGGTGTCTTTACAGGTTCGGGTAGATCGGGAAGCGGGCGCAGAGG
>NZ_JBQFSG010000006.1:0-237944 GCF_056537885.1 Ruegeria sp. BJ6
AGACCTGTTCGCTGCAGTCCCGGAACTCACCGAAAAACTCGGTTGAGTTGGAACAGAGATTTTTCGACGAAAAATCCTGCAAGGCCCGCCAAATGGCGGGCCTTTTTTTATTCGACCTCCAGCACGGCGCGATAGAGGTCTTCGGCAATTCGCTGATGCATCGCGGGGCCCAGCATGTGTTCGGCAAGCGGCTGTTGCAGCGTTCCGAACAACATATCCTCCAATTCCTCGGACTCACCGGATACCCGCACTGGCGTTTCGATAACCCGGGCGCAACGATCCTGCACCTTGGCGATCATATCGGCGCCCACCAGCGCCGGCTCGCAGCCAAGTAGGCCGCCCTGCGCAATGGCCAGCTCTCCCTCGTAGCGGAGCCAGAGCAGGATGACCGGACGATTGATCCGTTCCAAAAGACTGCGCATGCGTGTGATCCATATCTGCCGCAACTCCTGCGCAATGACCTCGAATCGTGCATCCGCGTATTGCAGCAGGTGACTCAGCAGGTGGCGCACGAAGTGGAAATCGGTGAAGTCCACCTCGGGGTAGAGTGCAATCAGATCCTTTGTGGGTTGCAGAAAGCGGTCGTTGCGGCGCGGATGAACGCGGTAGAACCGGTTCGAGACGCCTGTCGCGCCGGGGACCTGCAGCACGCAGATATTTGATCCATTCATGAGGTCTGGCACGTTCCGGTCTTGTGACAGCGCCTCAAGCCCGCAAGAGAGGCTCCCGAAATTAATGCACTTTCGATCCAGCCGTTGTTCCAGCAGGGACGAATATGGCCGGTCGACAAACCGGCCAAAGGTTTCGACCCCGCCGAAACAGGCGATATATGATCCCTCAAGCGCCCGTTGAGGACCGCGAAACTGAAGTTTTGAGCCCCCATACATACAACTGGTTTCAGTGGCCGCAGGAAGGCCCGGATTAAGATAGCTCATCTCACTCACCCAATTTTGTTCACCCGGTTGCCACCTTGAAGCCGCAAGTATTGCGATTCCGCTAATGTGCGCATTTGAAGCAAATCGTCTGCTCCTCTGCCTCTTGCCGCCTGCCCCGCACTGCCGGTAAGGTCGCGGCACCCTGTGGAAAAAGGCATCTTCGGAATGGACATAAAATCGGTCGGAGTGATTGGCGCGGGTCAGATGGGCAATGGGATCGCTCATGTTCTGGCATTGGCGGAATATGACGTAATGCTGACCGACGTAAGCCAGGACGCGCTGGACAGCGCGATGGTGACGATCGAGGCCAATCTGGCGCGTCAGGCCGGTCGGGGGAAAATCTCGGACGATCAGCTGCATGCGGCGCTGAAGCGGATTTCAACCACGCTTGCCTTGCCCGAGCTGGGGCAGACCGATCTGGTCATCGAAGCGGCAACAGAGCGCGAAGCGATCAAGCAGGCGATTTTCGAGGACCTGCAGCCGCATCTGCAACCCCATACAATTCTGACATCCAACACGTCCTCGATTTCGATAACGCGGTTGGCCAGCCGCACGGACCGACCCGAGCGGTTCATGGGGTTTCATTTCATGAACCCGGTGCCGGTGATGCAGCTGGTTGAGCTGATTCGCGGGATTGCCACCGATGAGGCGACGTTCAAGGCCTGTAAGGCCGTCGTCGACCGTTTGGGCAAAACCGCGGCAAGCGCCGAAGATTTTCCGGCCTTTATCGTGAATCGCATCCTGATGCCGATGATCAACGAGGCGGTCTATACCCTCTATGAGGGGGTCGGGAACGTGCAGTCCATCGACCAGTCAATGAAATTGGGTGCCAATCATCCGATGGGCCCGCTGGAGCTGGCCGATTTCATCGGGCTGGATACCTGTCTTGCCATCATGAACGTTCTGCATGAAGGGCTGGCCGACACCAAATATCGCCCCTGCCCCTTGTTGACGAAATATGTCGAGGCCGGGTGGCTTGGCCGCAAGACCGAACGGGGATTCTATGATTACCGTGGGGACGTTCCGGTTCCGACGCGGTAACAGGAGGGGGCCAACCCCTCGCCCGGATGAAATTCGGGCTTACCCCGGGGATATTTTCGGCAAAAGGAAGCGGCGGGTCAGTCGCGCAGCGACAAGGTATGTTTGCGCAGCCACGCCATGAAGCCGCGCGGATCGCGTTCCAGCAGCTTCATGTCTTCGTCGGATACAGGTTCTCCGATCACCGGCGATTGCGGTTTGTTGCAGGATCGGACGATTTCGTGCAGCAGCAGACCCTGACGCAGGATCGGGGAAATCCGGTTGGCGATCTGATACCAGCGCGAATTTGAGCCGGGGAAAAATATGGGTACAACCTTCGCACCTGAACGACGGATCATTTTGGCAGTGAAGACATTCCATTCCCGCTCGATCGCCGGGCCGAACCAGTTGTCGGATGACATAACCACACCTGACGGGAACAAGGCGACAACCCCGCCTTCGGCCAGATGTTTCATTGCCTTGCCGCGCATCTCGAGCATTTTGGACTGCGCTTCGGGATCGTGAGGAAACGGCACCGGGATCATGAACGAAGTCGCCGCCTCGTCAAGGCCGGTCAGGACCGAACGGGTCAGAATTCGATAGTCGCTGCGCACGCGGCCAATGAGTTCGGCAAAGATCATCCCGTCAACCATGCCGTGCGGGTGGTTTGCGACCACGATCACCGGCCCTTCTTTCGGTATGCGGGCGAACTGTTCTTCAGGCGTGGTCAGGTCTATGCCCATGACCTTGAGCGCGCCGCCCCAGAACTTCTGACCGCGGTAAAGCTCGTTCTGCTTTTCGAACTTGTTGACCATGCGCAGGATGGTCAGTTTTCCCGTACACCATTCGATGGCCCGGATGGCGGTCGAGGTCCAGGCATCATCAAACGAATTGGCATAAGTCAGGGTTCTACGGTCGTAGATTTCGCCCTGATCTTTGGCCCCATCCGCCATCGGTCCGGTCTTGGTATCGTGAGCGGTTTCCGCCAATTCCTGGTCTTCCCGTTCTTCCCATCGCAGCGGCTGCGAAATCAGAACCCTTCGCCGAACTTGTCGTTCACAAGAGTCTCAAGAGCGTCCGCCAATGCCTCAGCATCCGGGCCGGACGTTTCGACGTCAATAGTGGTTCCGCGCGACGCTGCCAACATCAAAAGCCCCATAATGCTGTCGCCAGACGCATAAAGTCCGTCCTTGGACACCTCTGCCGTAGCGTCAAAACCTTCCACAACTTCGACCAGCTTGGCCGACGCGCGGGCGTGCAAGCCCTTTTCATTGACGATTTTCAAACTGCGATTGATCATATTCAAAAATTCCGGTTCAATCTAACGTAACATTTTGCGTATTAATGTACTTCCGTCCAGCCTCCATCGCGTGGCGGACGGCATCCGCAACCGGCAGGTGGCGGCTTTTGGCCAGTTTGATCAGCATCGGAAGATTTGCCCCATAGAGAATGCGACGATCCTGCGGCGCGCAGGCACGCAGGCTGAGGTTCGATGGGCTGCCGCCGAACAGGTCGGTTACCACGACAACACCATCCCCGGTATCCACCCCGTCGGCAGCGGCACAGATTTCAATCTGCTTGGCCTCGCGGTCATGGTCGGCTTCGATCGGAACTGCGACAAGCCCCGGCTGCTGCCCCACGACATGCTGCATGGCGGCCAGGTATTCCTGAGCCAGACCCCCATGCGCTACGATTACGATCCCGATCAATCCGGCCTCACATTCAAAGAGCGACGTTCCATTTCGCGATGCCTAATTGCCACCTGCTGCCCCTGCTCTGCAAGTGCCTTTGCGACCGCTTCGGCCACGGTCACCGACCTGTGTTGTCCGCCGGTGCATCCGAAGGCCACTGACAGGTGCGCTTTGCCCTCGGCGCGATAGGCGGGCAACAGAATGCGCAGCAGATCCACGATCCGTTCGAAGAAGGGCGCGTAATTCGCATCTGCACCTACATAGTTCGCCACATCCGGATTTCGACCGTCAGCGGCGCGCAATTCGGGTTTCCAGTAGGGGTTGGCCAGAAACCGGCAGTCAAAGACCATGTCCAGCCCGCGCGGCAGCCCACGTTTGTAGGAAAAGGACTCGATCGATACCGCTAGATGGCGCCCCCCTTCCGGGGCAAACCAATGCTCAACCTCTTCGCGCAGTTGATGGATGTTCAGCGTGCTGGAATCGATCAGCGTGTCAGCAATTTCCCGGATGGGTTGCAGCAGTTCCTTTTCCTGCTGAATCCCCGTTTCAGGACTGGCATCCGAGGCCATCGGGTGACGGCGGCGCGTTTCGGAGAACCGACGTAGCAGCACTTCGTCACTGCAATCCAAATAGAGCGTTGTCAGGTCTAACTGCTCCATCCGGCCGAGTTTCGATACCAGTTCGAGAAACCCGATTGTCGAAAAATCGCGGTTCCGGGCATCTATGCCAAGCGCCATGGGGCGCATTGGTTCCGGGCCTTCCAGAAGACGCTCAAGCAATCCCATCGGCAGGTTATCGATGGCTTCGAACCCGAGGTCTTCGAGCACATGGATCGCCGTCGAGCGACCCGCCCCTGACGGGCCTGTCACCAGCACGATACGTCTTTGTGAATTCAAGTTCTGGGCCATTCCGGTCCGACACGCCCCGTTTTCATCAATTGAACCAAAGATGCGGCAAAATGTGGGGATTTTACAGCGCGAAGCAAGGGAAGGGACTGTTTGAGAACCTGCACGTTTTCCGGTTCCGGCAAACGGGCAGTTTCCTCGGTATCCAGATCAAGCACCCAAGCAAGGCTGACGGGCCCTACCGGGTCGGCCTGCAACAGGCCGATACCGCGGGCTTCGATCAGACCGCGTATCGGTTCGGGCGCCTGAGCTGCAACCGTTTCGCCCTCCATCCACAGATTGACCCGGTCGTCCG
The DNA here is from genome assembly GCF_056537885.1 of Ruegeria sp. BJ6. Classification (NCBI taxonomy): domain Bacteria; kingdom Pseudomonadati; phylum Pseudomonadota; class Alphaproteobacteria; order Rhodobacterales; family Roseobacteraceae; genus Ruegeria; species Ruegeria sp. BJ6. The sequence goes on from NZ_JBQFSG010000006.1 coordinate 4,844, forward strand.
ATACGAGGGCCGCGCCCATCCCCATCATCTGGAGCGCAAGTGCGGATTTTCCCGAGCCCGACCTTCCGGTAATCAGCAATCCCCGATCATGAAGAGTGACGCAACTTGCGTGGACTGTCGCGGCGTCCTGATTGGTCACGGCTGACAGAACCCGCACACTCATGGGTCAGACAGGAAGCCCCACGACGAATCGCGCGCCCAAAGGCTCGGATGTGATATCGGCCTCGGTCGGGCGGATGTTTTCGGCCCAGATCACGCCACCATGCGCCTCCACGATTTGTTTGGATATCGCAAGGCCGAGACCGGAATTCTTACCGAAATGTTCAACTGGCCGTTGCGAGTAGAATCGCTTGAACACCTTGGCCAAAGCTTCGTCCGGAATGCCCGGGCCGGTGTCTTCGACAACGACCAGAACCCGGTTGTCGCGTCGCCGGGCCCAGACGCGGATTGCGTCGCCATCCTGACAAAACGAAATCGCATTGGTGATCAGATTTACAAATACCTGCGCCAGCCGCGCCTCAAGCCCTTCGATCACGATCGGATCAGACGGCAGGTCGGAAATATAGTCGATTCCCTTGGATCTGGCGTCTTCGCCAAGGTATTGACCAAGATTCTCCAAAAGCTTCAGCAGGTCGAAAGGTTGCTGATCTTCCTTCACCAGTTCGGCATCCAGACGCGAGGCGTTGGAGATATCGCTGACCAGACGGTCCAGGCGGCGCACGTCCTGCTCGATGACATCAAGCAATTTGTCCCGCTGATCCTCTCGTTTTATGAACCGCAGAGTGCCAACCGCAGATTGCAGGCTGGCAAGAGGGTTCTTGATCTCATGCGCCACATCCGCCGCAAATTGTTCATTGGCCTCGATACGGTTGTACAGCGCCGAGACCATACCCCGCAGCGCGCGGCTGAGGCGCCCGATCTCGTCCGGGCGGGCCGTGAGGTCCGGAATGCGGATGCGCCCGGGATTGACTTGCCGTGTCCCCCGATCCTTGCCCATTTCCGCAGCAGCGGCCAGATCCGCCAGCGGGTTGGCGATTGTTGAAGCCAGAACAAGGCTCAGCCCCACCGAAACCAAAAGCGCGATCACGAACATCTGCAGAACGCGTTCCTGTTCCTGTCGGCTGAGCGCGTCAATTTCGCCCGCAGGACCGGACATGGCAATTGCACCGATGGCAATTCCGTCACGCATTATCGGTGTGGCTGACACGATAACCGTGTCGCCAACTGAATCGGACACTGCATTCACCTGCACATGCCCTGCGATCGCGTCGGGGATCAGCGCCTGAATCCGGTCCGCCAAAGGCGGTGAAACACTGTGCGCGGAACCGCTGAAAACCGATGAGACGCCGTTCCACACCGCGGTGAGCGCATCGCTGATCAGCGTGTTACCTGCAGCGGTCGCGCTGTCGGTCCGCATGAGCGCCGGCAGATTTGAGTCCGGAGCCTTCCCGCGCGTCCAGCCGACAAGTGTGCCGGCCTGGTCGTAAACGAACACTTCGACCCCGTCCCGCAGGCTGAGGCCGGCCAGTGTTTCCTTGACGTCGATGCCGCTTCCGCTGGTCAGGCTGTCTGCTGGACCGTCGCGAAGCTGGGTTTCGAATACATTACTGACCAGTTGCGCGTCGCCGACAACGCTGCGCGCGCGTTGCTGCACCTGTTCTTTCCGCGAATCATCCAGGTAAAGCAGACCGGCAACAAGAATGACGAGCGCGATAAGGTTGAACGTGATGATCTTGCGCGCAAGCGGCGATCCCCTGAGCGCAAACAGGTTGCGCCCTGATCGCTTCGAGCGCAATTCGGATGATGCCGGGTCTTGCGGGATGACCCAGTCATCCCCAAGAACGACGTCCCCGTCGCGTGGTCCGCTAACTTCTCCGGTATCCCGCACGAAAACCCCTTAACTCATTTCCGGCTGCCGCGCTTAATCTTCGTTGTACCTGTAGCCGATCCCATAAAGGGTCTCAATTGCCGAGAATTCGGCATCAGCCGTACGCATCTTTTTGCGCAGGCGCTTGATATGGCTGTCGATGGTACGGTCATCCACATAGACCTGATCATCATAGGCCACGTCCATCAGCTGATCACGGCTTTTGACAAAACCCGGACGCTGCGCCAGCGCCTGCAACAGCAGGAACTCGGTGACTGTCAGGGACACATCGTTGCCCTTCCAGCTGACCGCGTGCCGCAGAGGGTCCATGCGCAGATGTCCGCGCTCCATCACCTTGGCATCACCGGTATTTGCGACCGGAGCATCGCCGGAAGTGACTTCCTGACGGCGCAGCAATGCGCGAATTCGTTCAACAAGCAGACGTTGGGAGAACGGCTTTTTGACATAGTCGTCTGCCCCCATCCGCAAGCCCAGAACTTCGTCGATCTCATCATCTTTGGAAGTCAGAAAGATAACCGGCATCTGGGTTTTCTGCCGCAAACGCTGCAGCAGATCCATGCCATCCATCCTTGGCATCTTGATATCCAGAACGGCCATGTCCGGCAGCTTTTTGTTGAACGCATCCAGCGCCGCCTGACCGTCATTATAGGTTTCGACCTCGAACCCTTCGGCCTCGAGCGTCATGGATACGGACGTCAGGATGTTTCTGTCGTCATCCACCAGTGCAATCTTAGACATGGGAAATGCCCCTGCTCTCTATACGCGATATTTCGCCTATTTGCACCGCATTCATGGCGTTTTTGAGGCGGCGAATCAATGCGAATTCGCAAATTGTGCACTTATCGCCACAGTGTTGCGGCAAAAATACCTTAGTTGACCGCCTTTCACCGCCCGGACTGCTACAGAATTTTCATGATGGCGCTAAACCTTAGCTTGGTTGCGCTAACTGCGCCAAACCGTCCTGTTCATGCCCCGAACGACCATGATAAGACGCGCGCATCCGCCGGAACGATCCGGTAATTTGCCCAATGAGCGCAGATGGCCCCAATCGCCGCAGCGCCGCCATAGGAGAGAATACGCATGACATCTGGACGGGTTAACCCGCAATTCCGCCTCGAAGATCAGGGCATCGAGGGTCTGGGCAATGTCTATTACAACTTCATGGAACCGGCGCTGATCGAAGAGGCACTCAAGCGGAACGAAGGCACGCTTGGAAATGGCGGGGCCTTTCTGGTCACCACCGGCAAATTCACTGGCCGCTCGCCCAAGGACAAACACGTTGTAAAAACCGACAGCGTGTCAGACACCATCTGGTGGGAAAACAACGCCGCGATGAGCCCGGAAGGTTTCGACGCGCTTTATGCCGATATGCTGGAGCATATGAAGGGCCGCGACTATTTCGTGCAGGATCTCGTCGGTGGCGCCGACCCCTCCTACTCGATAAACGTTCGCATGGTAACCGAACTGGCTTGGCACAACCTGTTCATCCGTCACCTGCTGCGTCGCCCGGATCGCGAAGATCTGGACGAGTTCACCGCCGACTTCACGGTCATCAACTGCCCCAGCTTTCAGGCAAATCCTGAAAAGCACGGCTGCCAGAGCGAGACAGTGATTGCGCTGAACTTTGACCGCAAGCTGATCCTGATCGGTGGCACCGAATATGCGGGCGAGAACAAGAAATCCGTTTTCACTCTGCTCAACTATATGCTGCCCGAAAAAGGCGTGATGCCGATGCACTGCTCGGCCAACCACGCGGTCGGCAACCCGGTCGACACGGCGGTGTTCTTTGGCCTTTCCGGAACCGGCAAGACCACCCTGTCGGCTGACCCGGCGCGGGTGTTGATCGGTGATGACGAACATGGCTGGTCGGATCGCGGCACCTTCAACTTTGAAGGCGGCTGCTATGCCAAGACGATCAACCTGAACGCCGAAGCCGAGCCCGAAATCTATGCCACGACTTCCAAGTTCGGCACGGTGATCGAGAACATGGTGTTCGACCCGGAAACCAAAGAGCTGGATTTCAACGACGATTCGCTGACAGCCAACATGCGCTGTGCCTATCCGCTGGAGTATATCTCGAACGCGTCCGGCAGCGCTTTGGGTGGACATCCGAAGAACATCATCATGCTGACCTGCGACGCCTTCGGTGTTTTGCCTCCGATCGCACGGCTCACACCGGCGCAGGCCATGTATCACTTCCTGTCGGGCTTTACCTCCAAGGTCGCCGGAACCGAGCGTGGCGTTACCGAGCCGCAGCCGACATTCTCGACCTGTTTCGGCGCACCGTTCATGCCGCGCCGCCCCGAAGTTTACGGCAACCTGCTGCGCGAAAAGATCGCCCAGCACGGCGCGACCTGCTGGCTGGTCAACACAGGCTGGACCGGCGGCGCCTATGGTGTTGGCAGCCGGATGCCGATCAAGGCAACCCGGGCGCTGCTGACGGCCGCTCTGGACGGATCGCTGACCGAGGCAGAGTATCGCAAGGACTCCAATTTCGGGTTTGACGTTCCGGTCTCGGCCCCGGGCGTGGCCGAGGTTCTACTGGACCCGCGCCGGACCTGGGATGATCAGGCCGCGTTCGACAAGCAGGCGGAAAAACTGGTGCAGATGTTTGCCGAGAACTTCGAACAATATCTGCCCTTCATCGACGAAGACGTAAAAGCCGTCGCCATCGGTTAACGGGAAAGAGGCGCTCGCGCCTCTTTCACAACCGTCTGTCGCACAGCGACAAGATCAATCTATATATGGTTGTATTTGGGTGAACGAATATACAAATCCGTTGCCCGGCCACAAATCATGCGGTATTTCGACTAACTACTACCAAAATCGCCCGACGCGTTGGCGCCGGGCGTGAATTGAAAGAAACTTTGGGCAACTTATGCGCACTCACTCACATTCGCGATCAAAGCTGCCTAATACGAAAGCTACAGTATTATAAAGGGGATGAGTGTCAATACGAGACCTGAGGGCAATGCCCCGGTTCAGGACGGCCCGGACAAGTTATCCGTGCCTGTATTGACATGACGGCAAAGTGGTAAAGCTATGACAGAAATTTCGAAACTCGCCGAATTGCGCAAACTGATGCAAAGCATGGAACGCACGCTGGGGTTGGAGGAGTTGTCGCCGGTTGAACGCGACATCTATTATGCCGCAGGTGAATTGTCCAAATCCGAACAAGAGGTCCGCACCTTTGGTCTGATCGAACACACTCTGCTGCAGAGCGTTTCGCGCCCGACCTTCTTTCGCGCGCTGAAATCCTTGGTTCAAAAGGGTTACCTTTCGCAAAGCGGGACTGCAAACAGGGGACGTTACGTCGTTCATGCCCCCAAATAGCGGTCGCACCCCAAGCGGCAGCGGCTGAATCACGTGCGCGCTTGGGTTTCCGAAACATTCTTTGCCTCGCTGGCCTATGTCGTGGCGTCGATACTGACCTTCGAGGTTTTGTCGCCACTTCAGAACATGTTCTTTCCCGAATATCCCAGCCGCGCGAGCCTGCTGTTTCTGCCGCATGGTGTTCGGATATTGGCAGCCTGGTTGCTGGGATGGCGTGCCATTTTTGCCCTGCTACCCGGGGTGATTCTGGTATTTGCATATATCGGCGGAACGGATGTTTTCTTGCCAAGCCGCATTATGGCGATCCTGATCGCCGTCACGACTGCTCCTGCGGTATTCTACGCACTGAAATGGATCGGATGGGACTTGTTTCCCAAACCTGACCGCAAACCATGTTGGGCGTGCATCATGGGCGTTGGGGTCGTCACTTCGTTTCTGATGTCCAGCCTGACAAACATGGCCTTCGGCAGCGCCACGGTTGAATATATCGCCTTCCTGATCGGCGACATTTCCGGCCTGTTTTTCCTGATGCTGGGTTTGCTTTTTGCCTTTCGCTATTTTGAAACGCGTGGATGAATTTTCACCCTGTCAACGCACGCCGGACAAGGTTCAGCCCCGCAAGCAGCAGAACGAACAGGGTCGCCTTACGAAACGTGGCTTGATCGATCCTGTCCTGCAATTGCATCCCCAGCCATAGACCAGCCAGCGCGGGTGTGATCAGCAGCAGGGAAAACGGGACCGTTTCGGCCCTGAGAATCCCCGATCCCATATGGGCGACAGTCAGTGCGGCGGCACCCAGACCATAGATCACACCCTGAATGCGAACCTGATCGTTTTTTGGTGTATTCAGCGCGGTCAGATAAGCAACCGTGGGCGGCCCCCACACCCCGGACATGCCTCCGATAAAGCCCGCGATGGACCCTGCCACCGCTTCGATCCGGGGCGATCTTTGCTGCAAGGTCAGTCTGAAACCCAGTAACTGAAGCAGGGCAAAGAACACAACCGGGGCACCGATCATCATCAGGAAGGTCGAGGCAGGAACGAGGCTAACCAATTGCGCGCTGATCAAAAGAAAGATCAGCCCGACACTCAGAAACACCCGAAATGCGCGGATCGAGCGGATCGCGGCCTCCGCCCCCTCGCGCAGGGCCTGCACGCCATTGGTCGCCAGCGTCGGCAGGATCAATCCCGCCAACGCGACATCGGGCGGGAGCATCATGCTCAGACCTGAAACCATAATCATGGGCATAGCGAATCCCACCATTCCCTTGATCATCCCGGCCAGAACCGCAACGGCACATGCGATGGCCAGATCTTGGGGCGTAAACAGCGAAAACAGAGACATGCCCCTTCATATCATTCGGAAACTTCTCTGCACTGCAAAAATTACTGGGTAATTTTCGAACGTTTTCTAATGGCATTGCGTATTTTTGTTGCGCTGCACGTGCAGCATGATATGACCAGACAACCCGAAAGAAGGACGTGATTCATGGCCCATGACGGACAGGATGTGACCGATATGACAACACCTGCAATTTTGCCCGATCTTCTGGCTTTGACCCGTGCGGCCCTGCCCGCAGTCGAAACCGTTTTTGAACGCGCCCGCGATTCTGTCCGGGCCATGGTGAGCAGCGATGGCAAGGTGTCTGGCGCACTGATCGAGGCGAACCAGACGGCTGCGCATGGCCTGTCCTGGCTGGCGACCTACAACCAGTCTCTGCAACAGATGCAGCGCTGGGCCGAGGCATTGGAGACGCAGGGCAAGTTTGGCGAGATGGAGCAGTTGCTGCACCAGATCGCGTTTGGAGAGTACCTGCATCAGGTCGCGGGCGGTATCCCGATGAACCAGACCGAGGTCGTGCGCCTGCAGGATCTGGGGCTGGGCTGGGACGCGCTGTCTGGCTTTCAATGCGCCGAAGTGCAGACTTTGATGGGTCAGGCCAACACTCAGGCCGCGCGCACCCGTCTGGTCGAGCTTATGGAGGCCCAGTCCGGAGCCACCATGTTCGGCGCATCCGGTCTGGACGAAGAACTGGAAATGATCCGCGACCAGTTCCGCCGCTATGCACAGGAAAAGGTCGAACCGAACGCACATGACTGGCATCTGAACGATGAACTGATCCCGATGGAAATCATCGAGGAACTGGCAGAAATGGGCGTCTTTGGCCTGACCATCCCCGAGGAATTCGGCGGGTTCGGCCTGTCCAAGGCATCGATGTGCGTCGTGTCCGAGGAACTGTCACGCGGTTATATCGGTGTCGGTTCACTTGGCACCCGCTCGGAAATTGCCGCCGAACTGATCATCGCGGGAGGAACGGACGAGCAGAAGGCAAGCTGGCTGCCCCGCATTGCCAGCGCTGAAATCCTGCCGACGGCCGTATTCACCGAACCGAATACCGGGTCTGATCTGGGCTCACTGCGCACCCGCGCGGTGAAGGATGAAAACGGCGACTACAAGATCACCGGCAACAAAACCTGGATCACCCACGCCGCACGGACCCATGTAATGACCCTGCTGGCGCGCACCAACCCGGACACGACGGATCACCGTGGCCTGTCGATGTTCCTGGCGGAAAAGACACCCGGCACGGACGAGAACCCCTTTCCCACTCCCGGCATGACCGGCGGCGAGATCGAAGTGCTGGGCTATCGCGGCATGAAGGAATACGAGCTGGGCTTTGACGGCTTCCATGTCAAAGGTGAGAACCTGCTGGGCGGAGAAGAGGGCAAGGGCTTCAAACAGCTCATGGAAACCTTCGAATCCGCTCGGATCCAAACTGCGGCCCGCGCCATAGGCGTTGCGCAATGTGCGCTGGATATCGCCATGCAATACGCACAGGATCGCAAACAGTTCGGTAAATCCCTGATCAACTTCCCTCGCGTCTCGGGCAAACTGGCGATGATGGCGGTCGAGATCATGATCGCGCGCCAGCTGACCTATTTCTCGGCCTGGGAAAAGGATCACGGCCAGCGCTGCGACCTTGAGGCCGGAATGGCCAAACTGCTGGGCGCGCGTGTGGCCTGGGCTGCGGCGGATAACGGATTGCAGATTCACGGCGGCAACGGCTTTGCGCTGGAATACAAGATCTCCCGCGTTCTTTGCGACGCCCGCATCCTGAACATCTTTGAAGGCGCCGCTGAAATTCAGGCGCAAGTGATCGCGCGTCGGCTGCTGAGCTAGGCCGCCGACCTGTCATATTTCCCCAACTGGGCTCGGTGTCAAAACCGGGCCTTTTCTTTTTTGCGCTTGGCCTTTTTGTGAAATCGGAGCAAAGCAGACTTTCACCCAAAGCCTAACAGCTTGCTCAGTTTAACGGTCCCAAGCGTGAAGGAAGAAAACTTGTTTGATCTGTATTTCCGCTTGGCACTTGGACTGGTCACTTGTACCCTAGGGATCGTCTTCTTGATCGTGTCTCGGGAAGCTGTTTATAAAAGATTCGATGAAAGGGCAGCGCGGCTCAGACCGCGTTACCGCAGGTTAAAGGCCCGTTTTCCCAAATTTGTTAGAATGAACAACCTCATTAATCGATGGATTCTTAGGGTTGTTGGTTGCATGGCCTTGCTTTTTGGCACCTTGATCCTGGCCGCTAACCTGAGCACTCTGATCTGAATTCCACTCCTTTTTCCTGAAACCACAACCTTCTGGATACCTCGATGTTGCGATCCGTTGTTTTGCTGCCATTTATTGCCCTGTTCCAGTGCGACAGGGATGAATCCGTCGCCGCCTATGGCGCCGCAGATCGCACATGGACATTGCAGGAAATAGATGGGCAGCCCTTTGTCGCATCAGCCACGATCAGCTTTCCCGAGGCGGGTCAGATCGCTGGGCGGGCGCCCTGTAACAGCTTTAGTGGCACCCTCGACGCGCCCTATCCGTGGTTCGAAATCACTGATCTGGCTGCTACCCGCGCCGCCTGCCCTGATCTGGAAGCCGAAGGGGCATATTTCGCGGCGCTCATGGCCATGACACAATCCGAAGTGTCGGGCGATGTTTTGATCCTGCGGAACGAAGACGGGCACGAGATGCTGTTCAAAGCCGCCGAGTAAACCGCTCGACAAATCTGGCACGCGCCTCTGGCAAGGGGGTGTGACCCAGCGCAGGGGCGACCCGGTGTTCAAGAAAGTAACCGGTTGTATTCAGACCCGTCGCGATTTCATCATCGGGGGCGGTTCCTTCGCCGCGCAGGCAAGGTGGCAACGGCAACAGCCTGTCCGCCCATTCCCCTGCCCCGTCCGCACTGACCGCACGCCCGGATTTGGGCGAGACATAGATCAGCCCTTCGCGCGCGCCGGTCACCGCACAGCTGGTCAGGTCAAGGCCAAAACCCAACTCTTCGAGCAATGCCAGTTCCCAGCGCAGATAGGCAAGTGGCCAGATGTCGTCCTGACCGAGCAGGTCCATCAACCGCTCGGTCGGGGTGTAGATGTGCGGATGCGGTTCGCGTTCAGGCAAACAGAAAGACAGCAGCGAAACCACCGCATTCAAACCGGCCAGGGCCAGACGCCCGGAAAACGCTGCCGCCGCGCGCGACCGCAGCGGTTCGACCTGGAAAGCGCCCAGATGCTCTTCAAGTCGCGCACGCCAGATGACGTCAAGCTGCGCGCCAGGTTGCAGGATCGGCGCGACCTTGCGGCTTGTCCCGCCCCGCACGACGCCTGCGTGGCGACCGTGGGATTCGGTAAAGACCTCGATAATGGCTGCGGTTTCACCATGGCGGCGGGTGGTCAGCAGTATGCCGTGATCTCGCCAATCCAAATCTCGTACCCCACCCCAATGTTCCGGCACGGCTAAAAGACCGCAACCAGTGGCCTCCTGCAAGGGTCATCGCCCTTGACAACCTGCCCTGTGTTCTGAAAGTTATTTAACAATCATGTTAAAAAGAGGAATTCGTTATGCGCGGGATCACGATCACCTACGAATACAGCGGCAACGAAGATGATTGGACCGCCGCAACCGGCGCGTTCATTGCTGCGATCAACGCAGATCCGGACGCATCCGGTAAATTCACTTATCAGGTCGCTGTCGCGGACGATGGCAAGACCCGGTTTCACTGGGGCCGATGGGACAGCGCCGAGACGCTGGCCCATGTACAAGCCCAGCCCTATTTCAAGGAGTTTGCGGGCAAGGTGCGTGATTTTGCCGGGGGCGCGCCAAGCGCCACAGGCCACGATATTTCCGCTAAAACCAGCGGCTGGTGAGCCTTGCGACCCGTGAACCGAGGCAAAGGCAGGGCCGTCGCCTGGCCTAGTCGGGTTTTTCGTAGGTCAGCTTGCCGCCCATGATCGTGTAAAGCACCTCGACATCCGAAATTGTGGCCGGGTCGATCTAGAAAAGGTCTTCGCCCAGAACCACGAGGTCTGCCTTTTTACCGACTTCCAGACTGCCGATTTCGCTGTCCATACCCATCCCGCGGGCGGCGTTTATCGTGTGCGCCTCCAACGCAAGCTCCAGCGGCAGCTTTGCCTCGTCACCGCCAAGCGGCTCGACGTCCTCACGCCCTCGTAACTGGCGGGTAACGCCGGCCTCAATGGCAGCGAGTGGGCGGTATTCGGACACATAGCCCGACACGGGCCAGTCAGAGCCAAACGAGAAAACCCCGCCTTCGGCGACCACCCTGTTGACCGGGAACATTGCTTTTACCCGGTCGGCACCCAATCTGTCCGTTGCTATGGATTGCATCAGCGGGTCGAACGTCATCCATGCTCCGGTGCTGTCGTAAATCACACCAAGCTCACCGAACCGGGCATAATCATCGGGATGGATCAGGGTGCCATGCGTGATCTTGTGGGCACGCTCACGCGGTGGGTTAGCGGCGATTGCCGCCTCAACCGCATCAAGCAGCGTCCGGACTGCCAAATCGCCAAAGCAATGGCATGTCACGTCTATCCCCACGGCGTCCGCACGGATCACTGCGTCCCTGACGGTTTCAACCGGGATAATGGGGTCAGGCACCAGATCGGGTTTATCGGTGTATGGGTCTACGTAGAGTGCATTCCATTTGTCGTCGCCGCCGTCCATGTTGATTTTCAGATACCGCGCTTTGACAAGCTCGGAGTTGAACCTTTCGCCAAGTTCAATTGTACCGGGAAGGGGGTCAACACTGCCATCGTTCCAGTAATACGACCCGACAAACCGGATCGGCATAGCCCCGTCCTTTTCAAAGTCGGCCATCATTTGAAAGCCTTCCTCCTGACTCATCCCCTGAATCCCATGATCATGGACCGAAGTAATGCCGGCGGCCGCAAAACGCTGCAGCCAGGTCGCAACACCTTCGGCCATGAACTCGGGCGTTATGTCGATCAGCGAGGTCAGAACCTGCATCTGCGCAGGAATTTCGACGACCCACCCCGTTGGATTCCCGTCGTCATCACGTTCAAAAAACGAGAAGCCCGGCACGGTATCCGGAGTATCCTTATCAATTCCCGCCAGTTCCAAAGCTTTGGAATTCACCCAAGCCGCGTGACCATCGATGGCCCACAGGTATACCGGACGTTCGGATTCGATTTCGTCCAGCATCGCGGCTGTCGGATTGCCGTCCTGCCATGGGTTAAAGCGAACACCGTTACCAAGGATGATGTCGTCGTCGTTGGTTTCGACCTCATTCCGTATCCGTGCAAACAGCTCGTCCTTGTCATCTGTCTGCAGGTTGACACCAAGCACGATCAAGCCACCTGCAGCCGCATGAATGTGGCCATCGACAAAACCCGGCAGAACCATCCTGCCGTTTAAATCTATGACCTCTGTGCCAAGGCCGATGACATCTTTCAGACCTTCAGCACTGCCGACATAGACAATCTCGTCACCTTCGATCCCGATAGCTTCGGCCGTGTTGCCATCAGCGTCCATGGTATGGATGTTGCCATTGATCAGGGCGTAATCGGCGGTCGGATTAAGGCGGTTCGACTGTGCCATTGCCGCAGAAGAAACCAGCAAAAACAAGGCGGACGCAGAAACAAACGGTTTGAGCATATTCTCCTCCCCAAGAATACAACTCTAAACATGATATCTGAATGCATCAATTCACCAAGAGATTTCTGACTCTGCGCCAGCCCGGTTCAACCTCAATGGGATGCAATGCGGAGCTTACTCCAGCCCTTCGTCACCCAGCAAATGGCGTCCTTGCCGATCCTCGACCTCGATCACCCACAAATCGGGATCGAATCCGCGTTGACGGTGGACGGCTTCGTCCACGTCGGACTCTGCACCGCTGGACAGTTCCACCCATTTCCGCTCACCACTCATCAGGTCGAAACTGCGCTGGAACGCAACGGCCTGACCATCGAGAGTGTTGAGCTTGACCAGAACCGCCCCCGCCGTGTCGTCACCATGAGCGACCACAAAGGCAGGAATCTCCTGAAACCGAAGCCGCGCCAGATAGGCATGGACCCAGAATTCAGCTGTCAGACGGGTCATGCGTTGCCGTCTTTGAAATCCAGACCCATTTCCGAATACCGCTCGGATTCCTCCAGCCAGTTGGGCCGTACTTTCACCTGCAGGAACAGGTGGATCTTGCGATCAAGGAACTCTTCCAGTTCGGCGCGGGCGGCCTGACTGACGGCCTTGATGGTCTCGCCGCGTTTGCCCAGCACGATGCCCTTGTGGCCGTCGCGCATGACGTAGATCACCTGATCGATTTTGGCCGAGCCGTCTTTGCGCTCTTCCCAGTTTTCGGTTTCGACAGTCAACTGATAGGGCAGTTCCTGATGCAGGCGCAGGGTCAGTTTCTCGCGCGTCATCTCAGCCGCGATCATGCGCATCGGCAGATCGGCTATCTGATCCTCGGGATACAGCCACGGGCCCTCGGGCAATTCTGCGGCCAGCCACTTGCGCAGGTCATCGACGCCATAGCCACGTTCGGCCGAGATCATGAAGGTTTCGGCAAACGGGTAGCGCGCATTGAGGTCGCTGGTAAGCGCCAGCAGCTTCTCGGACGGAACCTTGTCGATCTTGTTGATCGCCAACGCCACCTTGCGGCCCTGCCCGATCTCGTTCAGCCCCTCAAGAATGCGTTCGACACCTTCGGTCACACCGCGATGCGCCTCGACCATCAGAACGACGACATCAGCGTCGGCCGCCCCGCCCCATGCTGCTGCCACCATGGCGCGATCCAGGCGACGGCGGGGTTTGAACAGACCGGGCGTATCGACAAACACCAGCTGCGCGTCCCCTTCGATCGCCACGCCACGGATGCGCGCGCGCGTGGTTTGCACCTTATGCGTCACGATCGAGACCTTGGCCCCGACCATGCGGTTCAGCAGCGTTGATTTGCCCGCATTGGGCTCTCCGATCAGGGCGATGAATCCGGCGCTTGTGGTCATGTTTTGCGATCCTGTTTGCAGGCCAGCATCCCTATAGCAGAATGGCGTCCCGGGCCAGAGGGATTTGCCCTGCAACAGGCGGCTGGGCATTTCTGCACCAAACTACCGGGGCATCGAGGAATCCGGGCGGCCCGCCAGAATTGAGGCCCGTGTAAATTGTTGAAACCAAAGAACCAAATGCTGTTACACTGATCCCACGAACGCGAGGCGGGGGTGAAAGTGACCGGGTTTTCGGGCAGAAGGACAAATTTCGGTTTGGCGCGACTATTCCGCCTTGTGCCGCTTGGCCTTGGGTTGGCCACGGCGGCCAGCAGTCTGGCCGCTGAAAGCGTTGAGTTCAAAATTCAGGATTCTCTGCCCGTCAAAGAAACGCAGCTTCCCTATTCACTGTATGTCTCGCTCAGCGAAATCTCGGAAACACGTCTTGGGGTCGACACGTTTCTGGACCTGCGCACGGTTCAGAAACTTGCGCCTGCGCTGCTGTCGAACGTGCTGGAGGAGACCTGCAAACAGAAATTCGCGCTGGCCGTCTCGGACGTTCAGGCCGAACAGAACGCTGTCATCCTGCGCGGGCAGTTTCAGGCCAAATTCTATGCCTGCAACACCAAGGACCCCAAGGTGCATTACCGGGGCGTGTTGCTGTTCGGGCAAAACGTCGATGTTCAGGCCAGGGCCACCGCTGATGTCAGCCGGAACTGCGTTCGGATTCGCCTTGTCGATCTGGACCTGGACCCGCAGGGATTTGTCGGCAGCGTGTCTGACTGGATCGGATTGACGGAAAAAGCCGAGACACTGATTGTCGAGAAAAGCGCAGAGGTTCTGGCGGACAATCCGGTTTGCCCAACCTTGCCTGAAGAGTTGGCAAGCCTTGATCCCCGGTTCACGTCCGGAGGCACACGCGAGATTGGCGACGGCGGGGTCGGTGCGAGTTTGACGGGATCAGTCGATACCAGCGCGGCAACGCTGTTGGATCTGTTGCGGTTGCTGCAGGAAAAAGGCGACGCGGAGGGCGGAGAATGAAAACCATGTTTCTGCGAACTGCCGCTGCGACCCTGACCTTGCTGTGTTCACACGCTAGTGCAGAGCCGGTTTTCTTTCATTTTTCGCGTGATGTAGCGATTGGCAACTCGGATATGCCGTATCATGTGAAACTTGAACTGGCAGAAGTCGCGACCACGCGTATTGGCGTCGATGCCAAGGTCGATCTTCGGGATATTCAAAGGCAACTTCCCGTTCTTCTGACAGGCGCAACCTTTACCGATGCCTGCAACGCAGAGATATCGCTGGATGCGCTGAGTGCCCGGGCGGATGGCAAAGTCCTTACCGTGACGGGCCGGTTTGAACTGAACACCTACAAGTGCCGCAGAAGCATCGGACAGCCTCCGGAGCGCGAAGCACTGTTGGCCACAGGAGGCATTGAGTTCACGACCTCAGCCTCAGTCGTGCTGCGCGATCAGTGTATCTATTTCGAATTGGCGGATGTGAGTATGACCCTGAACAACCCGCCTTCCCTTTCGGAGGATCAGGAAGAGTTCCTGCAGACCGCCCGCTCGGTTTTTCTGCGGGCCGGGGCAGCGGTCTCCGACAGGTTTCCGATTTGCCCTGAACTTCCGGCCGATCTGGCTTCACTTGATCCGGATTACAGCTCTGGCGGGACGTATGAGATTGGCGATGGCGGTGCGGGTGTCCGCCTTAATGGGTCATTCGATGTCAGTACAGCCACGATACTGGATGTACTTGCCGTGCTTCAGGCCAAGGGGGTTCTTCCCCCGAAACCCTGACCTGATCCGGATCAGCCCAACCGGTCCAGAAGGGCCTTTGCGGCTGCCTGTTCGGCCTGACGTTTCGAACCTGCGGTTGCCTGTGCCTCGGTTCCGTCCTGCAATCTGGCCGCGATGGTAAAGATCGGCGCATGATCGGGACCGCTGCGGGAAACCTCGACATATGACGGTGGGTTCTGTCGGCGCGCCTGAGCCCATTCCTGCAATGCGGTCTTGGCATCCCGCGCGTCGGCCTCGACATTGTAGATCCGATCGCCCCACAGACGCAGGATCACCTCTCTTGCGGCCTCGAAGCCTGCATCGCGGTAGATGGCGGCGATAACCGCCTCCATCGCGTCCCCCAAAAGCGCCAGCTTGCGCCGCCCGCCGGACAGCATCTCGGACCGGCCCAGTTTCAGCACGGCACCCAGATCGATCTGCCGCGCCACGTCAGCGCAGGCTTCCTTGCGCACCAATGCATTGAAGCGTGGTGCCAGCTGCCCTTCGGTGGCCTTTTGGTCGGCTTCCAGCAGTGCCGTCGCCATCACCAGCCCCAGAACCCGATCGCCCAGAAACTCCAGTCGCTGATTGTCGGGCCTGGTAGAGGACGATACCGATCCATGGGTCAACGCCCGCAGCAGCAGCGCAGGGTCGGAAAACTCATACCCGAGCCGCTGCTGAAAGGCTTTTATCTCGGCCGAGATCTTCAATTGATCGCCTTGAAAAAGCGATCGCCGCGCCATGTCCAGAAGAAGAACATCGACCGACCTGCGGACGAGAACATGATGCGATCCGCACGACCCAGCAGATCCTCATACGGAACGAACCCTACTCCGCCGACCGATTGCGGTACGCGGCTGTCGCTGGAGTTGTCCCGGTTGTCGCCCATAAAGAAATAGTGGCCTTCGGGAACGACATAGATGCCGGTATTGTCCGCAGCCTGATTTCCGATGTTCAGGATATCATAGGACAGGCCGCTGGGCAGCGTTTCGATCAGGCGCGATTTCTCACAGATACCCCCGATCCCGACCGGGCCGTTTTCGCAGCGCGGACGCAGGCGTTGCGGCCCCTGAGGTTCGGCGATCTCGGTAAAGAGGCCATCCGGAACCTGTTTGACAGGTGTGCCGTTCAGAATGATCACGCCGTCGCGAACCTGCACCTTGTCCCCCGGCAACCCGATGACACGCTTGATATAGTCACGCCCGGTCACGGGATGGCGGAACACGATGACATCGCCGCGCTCGGGTTCACCACCCATGATGCGGGTATTGTCGCCTTTCATCCAGCCGCAGATATCCTCGGCATCAATATTCAGCCCAAGGCTGGGGACGATCAGGCTGGGACAGGAGGCGTAGGAATAGCCATAGGCCATCTTGTTGACGAACAGAAAGTCACCGATCAACAGGGTAGGCTTCATCGAGCCTGAGGGAATCCAGAATGGCTGAAAGAACAGCGTGCGGAAAACGCCCGCAATCAGAAGGGCATAGACGACGGTTTTGATCGTCTCCCAAAAGGCGTTTCCTGTTTTGGCTTCCTCGGCCATGCTGCTCTCCGGTCCTTGCGTCGTTGCGGTGCTACATGCGGGGCTGATGGGGGCAAGTCAAGGCCGGGACGGCGCTTCGTGAATGGGCCGCGCCTCGATCACCACAAATGCCTGCGCCCAGGGATGATCGTCGGTCAGGGTGACGTGGATGATCGCCTCATGCCCGTCGGGCGTCATCTCTTTCAGCCGTTCCGCTGCCCAACCGGTCACGTGCATCACCGGCTGACCGGTGCGCAGGTTTGTGACGGCCATGTCCTTCCACGCGATGCCCATGCGCAGACCGGTACCCAGCGCCTTGGAACACGCCTCTTTCGCGGCCCAACGTTTGGCATATGTGCCAGCAGTATCGTGACGACGTTCAGCCTTGCGCTGTTCGATATCAGTAAAGACACGATTGCGGAACCGATCGCCGAACCGGTCAAGCGTACCTTGGATACGGTCGATATTTGCGAGGTCTGTGCCGATGCCGAGGATCATCTTGAGAACGCCGACCTGATCAGTCCGACACCGCCTAATGCAAACAACCCGGCCGCGACGCCATCTATCCAACGACGGCATCGGCGATAAGCCTGCATCATACCATCAACTGAGAACAGCAACGAATACAGCGCGTTGTTCAAAAATCCAACCATGACACAGGCCAGAGTCGCAACAGCCACGTTCAGCAAGCTGTCATTGGGGCCAATCCCAATCGACAAAGCCGCCATCCATGCGACCACGGATTTTGGGTTTGACATGTTGAGTATCAGCCCGCGCAGAAACCAGCGCCCGCCAGCGGTTGGGCCTGGGGCCTCCCCATTTGGCCGTCTGGCTGAGTTGAAAGATTGCCACGCAAGCCACAACAGATAAGTCCCGCCCAAAACTTTGAGCAGCATCAACAAATAGAAGGAAGATTGCAGAACTGCACCCATGCCACTGGCGGCGACCAGACCCCAAAAAACCAGACCACAGGATAAGCCAGCGCCGTAGACCAAGCTGGTTTTACGCCCATATTTCATAGCTACTGCGGCATTAGAAATATTTGCAGGGCCGGGTGAAACGGCCACTACAAAGAACGCCACTGCAGTTGAGATCAGTGCTGCGTAATCCATCATGACAATCGCACCGTCAGTATCTTGTAGCTCGCCACCCCAAAGAACCCGGCAAAAGCCAGGTCAAACCACCTGCGCGCACGGCGATAGGCGCGGACCATGCGTTCTGATGAAAACAGGAACGCGTAGCCGATGAAGATGAGCAGCGAGCCCACATAAAGCATCGCGAAATAGCCCAGCAGCATCGACAGGCTGGCGTCGTTTGGGGCCACGATGGCATAGATCGAGCCCCAGCTCAGGATCGCCTTGGGGTTGGTCAAGTGAATGGCCGCGCCTTTGGCGAAAATGGCTCTCGGCGAACCGCTGACAGGTTTGCCCAGCGCCACCTCGTCCGACGTCAGGGCGCGGCGCAGCGCCTTGAGCGCCAACCAGCCCAGATAGGCCACCCCAACATAGCGGATCACCTCGAACACCCAGACATTGGCCAGCATGATCGCCGACAGTCCCAAAGCGGCAGCGATGCCCCAGGCGGCGGATCCGGCGCAGATGCCCAGGGCAAAGACCAAACCGGCTCGGCGGCCTTCGTTCATGGCGGTGCCCGCGATACCCATCGTTGCTGGCCCCGGCGACCCCCCGGCCATCAACCACGCAAACCAGATGGCAACGAAGGCGGGTGTGATCATGCCCGCGCCTCGTCCATCAGGCGGCGCATCTCGGCAATGGCCGGAGTAAGGCCGCGAAAGATCGACTCGCCGATCAGGAAATGGCCGATATTCAACTCTTTCACCTCGGGGAAGGCGGCGACGGGCTGGACCGTGTCATAGGTCAGACCGTGGCCCGCATGAACCTCGAGCCCCAGCGAGTGCGCAAAGGCCGACATTTCCCGCAGCGCTTCCAACTCGCGGTCGCGATCGTCATTGTTCCCTTCGGCGTGGGCGTCGCAGTAGGCGCCTGTGTGAAGCTCGATCACCTCTGCGCCAATGCGATGGGCCGCTTCGATCTGTTTCTTGTCCGCGGCAATGAAGATCGAGACCCGACAGCCCGCATCACGCAACGGGGCGATGAAATGGGCCAGCTTGTTTTCCTCGCGCGCCACTTCCAATCCGCCCTCGGTCGTACGCTCCTCGCGCTTTTCCGGCACAATGCACACCGCGTGGGGTTTGTGGCGCAGGGCGATCCGCTGCATTTCTTCGGTCGCAGCCATTTCAAAGTTCAGCGGCACCGACAGCACTTCCATCAGGCGGTCGATATCGGCGTCAGAGATATGGCGGCGATCTTCGCGCAGATGCGCGGTGATACCATCCGCGCCCGCCTCTTCGGCGATCTTGGCGGCGCGTAGCGGGTCCGGATAGGCCCCGCCTCGTGCATTTCGCACGGTCGCCACATGGTCAATATTCACACCCAGACGCAGATGGTTATCAGACATCGCTCGAATCCTTTTTCGGCCCTTGGGATGAGCCTAATGGGTTTGCTTGGGGAACGTCAGCCTTTGCTTCAGCTAGTCGTTTGATTTCTTCGAATTTCGCTTTGATCTTCGCACGCCGCCGCTGTTGATAGGTGCGCGTCACCGGCAGGCTAAGGAAATAACAGATCGTTCCGGCCACGATCCCGGGGATGATGCCGCCGATCATGTAGGGAAAGAACACCTCGTGATAAAAGATGCTCAGCCCGTGCCAGTCGGCGACCCGGTCGGTAAACATCGCAAAAAAGTTGTTCTTGAGATCGCCCAGCGCACTGGCGAATTTGCCCATGAGCCCCTTGGTCTCACCTTTTTCGAATTCGGTGCCCAAAAGGAAATGCCCGGTTTGCAGGCACACAACGCCAATCGGCACATAGGTCAGCGGGTTGCCGAAGAACGTTCCGCTGAGTGCGGCCAGAATGTTGCCGTTAATCAGGCGACCCAGCACCACGGCCACAACAAAGTGAAACCCGTAAAACGGTGTAAACGAAGCGAAAACGCCGGCACCTATCCCGCGCGCGATCCGTTCGGGTGAGTCAGGTAACCGACGCACCCGGTGTTTGACGTAGTGAAACGCACGCGTCCAGCCGCCGCGCGGATAAACGAATTCCGAAGCGATCTGGACAGGTGAGCGTCGATCTCGGCGCTTGAAAACCACTCCTGATCGTCCTTTCTCAACCCGCCGCTACCGACGCCTGCACCGTATCCCGATACCGTTCGACCGCGGCCACGTCGCTTTCCGCCTCAAGCATCAACATCAGCGAATGCAGCTGTTCCACATCGCGCAGTTCGACATTGATCAGCAGGCGGTAAAAATCTGGTTTGCGATCAACGAATTCCAGATTGGAGATATTGGCCTTTTTCTCGCCGATCAATGTGCAAATACGCCCCAGCACGCCCGCGTCGTTGCCGATGGTCAGATCAAGCGTTGCCGCATAGACCGCCGGGTGCGTACCCGAATGCCAGTGTAGATCGACCCAGCGTTCGGGCTCATCCTCAAATTCGCTGAGACGGTCGCAATCAATCGCGTGAACGACCACGCCCTTGCCACGATAGGTTATTCCGACGATGCGCTCACCGGGCAGAGGCTGACAACAGGGTGCGCGGTCGAACTTCTGACCGGGTTCCAGACCGATCACCGCACGGCGCAGCGGGATGGCGTCGCCCTCATCCTTGGTCAGTTCGGGATAGACCGCCTCGACCACTTCATGCGCGGTCAGTTCAGCGCTGCCCAAACGCGCCAGCAATTCGTGACGATCCTTGAGGCGCAGATGTTTGGCCGCAGCGTCCAGCGCCTTGTCTGTCGCCTTGCGTCCCACATGTTCAAACCCTGCACGGGCCAGTTCCTTGCCCAACTTGATGAACCGCTCACGATCCACCTCGCGCAAGGCCCGGCGGATGGCCGTTCTGGCCTTGCCGGTTACCGCAATCTCAAGCCACGTCACCTGAGGCGTCTGGCCGTCGGCGGTAATGATATCAACCGATTGACCATTCTTTAGGCGTGTCCAAAGCGGCACCCGGATGCCGTCCACCTTGGCGCCAACACAAGCATGCCCGATGCGGGTGTGAATGGCATAGGCAAAGTCGATCGGCGTCGCCCCGCGCGGCAGTTTGACCACGTCGCCCTTTGGCGTGAAACAAAAGACCTGATCCGAATACATCTCTAGCTTCACAGCTTCGAGAAACTCGTCATGATCTTCTTCGTTGTCGAATTGCTCGGTCAGGCTGGAAATCCATTTGGCCGGATCCACGGCAAACGGGTTTTCAGACCTCACACCATCGCGATACGACCAGTGCGCGGCCACACCGGTTTCGGCAACATCGTGCATCTGCCGTGTGCGGATCTGCACTTCGACACGCTTACCATCGCGTCCCGACACAGTGGTGTGGATCGAGCGATAGCCGTTCGATTTCGGTTGACTGATATAATCCTTGAACCGCCCCGGAACTGCGCGCCAGCGTTGATGGATGGCACCGAGGGTACGATAGCAATCTTCCTCGGACCGAGTGATGATGCGAAAGCCGTAGATATCGGACAGACGCGAAAAGCCCTGATCCTTTTCCTGCATCTTGCGCCAGATCGAATAAGGTTTCTTGGCGCGGCCAAAGACCTCGGCCTCGATCCCGGCCTTGTCCAGCTCGTGGCGCATATCCCCGGTGATGCGATGTATCACATCGCCGGTTTCCCGCTGCAGGGTGATAAAGCGACGGATAATCGACTGACGGCCCTCGGGGTTGAGGACGCGGAACGCGAGGTCTTCCAGTTCCTCACGCATCCACTGCATACCCATGCGACCCGCAAGCGGCGCGTAGATATCCATCGTCTCGCGCGCCTTGATCACCTGCTTTTCCGGGCGCATCGCCTTGATCGTGCGCATGTTGTGCAGACGGTCGGCGAGCTTCACCAGAATGACCCGCAGGTCCTTGGACATGGCCATGAACAGCTTGCGGAAATTCTCGGCCTGCTTGGTCTCACGGCTAGAGAGCTGCAGGTTTGTCAGCTTGGTTACGCCATCAACCAGCTTGGCCACCTCGTCCCCGAACAGATCGGACACTTTGCCGTAGTTGGCTTTGGTGTCCTCAATCGTATCGTGAAGCAATGCGGTGATGATGGTGGCGTCATCCAGCCGTTGCTCGGTCAGGATGGCGGCGACAGCGACAGGATGCGTGAAATAAGGTTCGCCTGAGTGGCGGAACTGCCCCTCGTGCATCTGCATTCCGAACTCATAGGCCCGGGCGATGCGGTCGGCATTGGTTTTTGGGTTGTAGTTGCGGACCAGCGCAATCAGGTCGTCAGCAGAAATCATCCGGTCCGCACCTTCGTCTTTGGGAATTACCCCTGGCCCTGTGCCTCCATCAGAGCGCGCAGGAGCTTTTCTTCGGACATGTCGTCATCAGCAGGCTTGTCCGACTCTGCCCCCATCAGCAGGGCCATCTGATCTTCTTCCGGCTCATCAACCTCGATCTGGGTCTGGTTGGCCTCGATCAGACGCTCGCGCAGTTCGTCGGCGCTCTGGGTTTCCTCAGCGATTTCGCGCAGCGAAACAACCGGGTTTTTGTCATTGTCGCGGTCCACGGTAATCGCCGCACCAGCAGAAACCTCGCGCGCGCGATGGGCGGCAAGCATCACCAGTTCGAACCGGTTCGGAACCTTGTCTACACAGTCTTCGACCGTCACGCGGGCCATGGGGCGCTCTCCGTAAATGAATCCGTGTCAGGAAGGGGTTTATCTAAGCGCGATTCTACGCCTTGACAAGCGGGAAATGCCGTTCTGCCCGCATCAAAGCGGGACAACCGCGGCCACATCGGCCTCGGGCAGCTTCGCGAGCATCTCGGTTACCGTCAGATCAAGAGCCGGGTGGCGCCAATCCGGCGCGACATCGGCCATCGGCACCAGTACGAATGCGCGGTCCTGCAAACGGGGATGTGGCAGGATCAATTTGTCAGGGGCCAGCTTTACCTGATCTTCTGCAGGTAATTTCAGCCATCTTTCGTATTCAGCCTGATCAGGCAAAACCCGGTCGTCCCAGCACACAAGATCGATATCGAGCGTTCGCATGCCCCAGCGCTGAACGCGGGCGCGCCCGAACTCATGCTCAACCCGGTGCAACAGATCAAGCAATGCTTCGGGCGTACCATCGGTTTCAATCAGCGCAGCAGCATTCACATAGTCCGGCCCGGCCCCCGCCGGGAAGCACGGAGTGGCAAAAAAGCGGCTTACAGAGCGAATCACCACGCTTTCCGCCTTCAGAGCCTCCAGAGCGTTTCGCAGGGTCGCTTCGGGCCCGTTATCTCTCAGGCTGAGATTTGCACCCAGCGCCAACACTGCTTTTGACCGGGTTTCGGCCATATTTCACCTCTCATTCCGCACAGACAATACTTGCGATACATGTCAAAATTCTTACATTAGGTGCACCATTGCGCTGATTTATTACGCACTCACTCACGGAACCTCACGGCGCAATGGGTTATACCGGAAGGGACTATTTATGTTTTATAAGGACGAACGGCTAGCGCTGTTCATCGATGGCTCGAATCTTTACGCGGCCGCCAAAGCTCTGGGCTTTGACATCGACTACAAGTTGCTGCGTCAGGAATTCATGCGCAGGGGAAAACTGCTTCGGGCGTTCTATTACACAGCGCTGCTGGAAAACGATGAGTATTCGCCCATCCGCCCATTGGTTGATTGGCTGCATTACAACGGGTTCACCATGGTGACGAAACCGGCCAAGGAATATACCGATTCCATGGGCCGCCGTAAGGTCAAAGGCAACATGGATATCGAACTGACCGTCGATGCCATGGAACTGGCGCCGCGCGTCGATCATATCGTGCTGTTTTCGGGCGATGGGGATTTCCGCCCGCTGATTGCCAGCCTTCAGCGTCAGGGCGTTCGTGTCTCGGTGGTTTCGACCATCCGCAGCCAGCCGCCCATGATCTCGGACGAGTTGCGCCGTCAGGCCGACAACTTCATCGAGCTGGAAGATCTGCGTGACGTCATCGGACGTCCGCCGCGTGAAATGCCGATGGAGCCCCGGGAACCTCGGGAGCCCCGCAGCGTCGCGGTAGCGGGCGGTAGCTAAGGCCAGAGGAATATCTGGCTTGAACCGCAGTGATGGGAAATTGCGCGGTCAGGATCGTCATGATTCTGACCGCGCTTCTTTAACTAGCATTCGGTGCTTAAACACCAACCACGTTAATGCCCGACGATGTCAGGATCATGACACCATCATGACATCTGGACCAATGCTGCGAAAAACCTTACCTGTCCGGGTCAGGGAGATGTCCACATGACCAAGCCGCCACTCACACTCTACCTCGCCGCCCCAAGGGGTTTTTGCGCAGGCGTGGACCGTGCCATCAAGATCGTCGAGATGGCGTTGGCCAAGTGGGGGGCGCCGGTCTATGTGCGACACGAAATCGTGCACAACAAATTCGTGGTGGACGGGCTGCGGGCAAAGGGCGCGGTGTTTGTCGAGGAACTGGACGAATGCCCCGATGACCGCCCTGTCATCTTTTCGGCCCACGGCGTTCCCAAGGCCATTCCGGCCGAGGCAGCGCGGCGCGAAATGATCTATGTGGATGCAACATGCCCGCTTGTGTCCAAGGTGCATATCGAGGCCCAGAGGCATGCGGATGCCGGGTTGCAGATGATCATGATCGGCCACAAGGGCCACCCCGAGACGGTTGGCACTATGGGCCAGTTACCCGATGGCGAAGTTCTGTTGGTGGAAACCGTGGAAGACGTTGCCAATGTCCGGGTCCGCGATCCCGAACGGCTGGCTTTTGTAACGCAGACAACGCTGTCGGTCGATGACACCAGGGACATCGTTGCGGCATTGCACGCGCGCTTTCCTGCGATTGTCGGACCACACAAGGAAGACATCTGTTATGCCACTACAAACCGGCAAGCAGCGGTCAAGATCGTGGCACCCAAATCCGATGCGCTGCTGGTTGTGGGCGCACCAAATTCTTCGAATTCCCGCCGTCTGGTCGAGGTCGCCTCCAAGGCGGGCTGCAACTATGCCCAACTGGTCCAGCGCGCCACGGATATCGACTGGCGCGCGCTGACAGGTATTTCCAGCATCGCAGTCACCGCCGGGGCATCCGCACCCGAAGTGCTGGTGAATGAGGTCATCGAGGCGTTTCAGTCCCGTTTTGACGTCACTGTCGAAATGGTTGAAACGGCGATCGAGAATGTTGAATTCAAGGTGCCGCGCGTGCTGCGGCAATCTGCGTGATGACAGACCGGAAAACGATCGACGCCTATACCTCGCATATTGCGGATTATCTGAAGGTGCCCCTGCCCGCCGAACAGCTTGAGGCGCGGCAGGCCTTTGCGGATGCGATTGGCGCGGCGGGATATGTGCTGGATCTAGGCTCGGGGCCCGGTTCGGACAGCACGTTTCTGATGCGGCAGGGCCTGAAGGTTCGGGCACTGGACGCCACACCCGCTTTTGTCGAATACGCCCGCGAAAACGGCGTAGATGCGCATCTGGGCACATTCGATGATGTCACTGAAACGGCGGAATATGATGGCGTCTATGCCAGCTTTTCCCTGCTGCACGCCCCGCGTGCGGATTTTCCGCGTTATCTGGGCGCGATCCACAAGGCCCTGAAACCCGGTGGTATCCTCTTTCTGGGCATGAAACTGGGCACCGGAGAACACCGTGATCATCTGGACCGATACTATACCTATTATTCCCAGACCGAGATTGAGACGGCTCTGACCGCGGCGGGTTTCACGCTCGATCGTTTCGTGACGGGAATGGGCAAGGGGCTGGCCGGATCGTATGACGGGTTCATTCTGGTTTTCGCCCATGCCTGAACTATTCGCCTATACCGATGGGGCCTGTTCCGGCAATCCCGGCCCGGGGGGCTGGGGTGTCTTGCTGCGCGCCATGGACAAGGGCGCTGTGCTGAAAGAGCGTGAATTGAGCGGCGGCGAAGCCGAGACAACCAACAACCGCATGGAATTGCTGGCGGCGATCAACGCACTGGAGACACTGGAACGACCGTCAACGATCACCGTTGTGACAGACAGCGCCTATGTAAAGAACGGCGTTACCGGCTGGATTTTTGGGTGGAAGAGAAACGGCTGGAAGACCTCGAACAAAAAGCCGGTCAAGAACGTGGAACTCTGGCAGCGACTGGACGAGGCGCAAAGCCGTCATGACGTGACCTGGGAGTGGGTCAAGGGCCATGCGGGGCATCCTGAAAACGAGCGGGCCGATGAACTGGCCCGCGCGGGAATGGCCCCGTTCAAGCCGGGCAAGGCCAAAGTCTGACCCGCCCATTTTGGTTGCTGGCATTATTGGGAAAGCAGGCGCGCGCCGATTTCCTTGACGAATTTCGCCGCCACCATCGCAGTCATGCCATGGGGGTCGCGATGCGGGTTCAGCTCGACAATATCAGCCCCGACCAACTGCCCCTCGAACCGATGGATCAGGTCGATCACCTCGCGCGTCGTCAGACCGCCGGGTTCGTGATGTGAAACACCGGGGGCAAACGCCGGATCAAGCGCATCCAGATCCAGCGAAAGGTAGACCGGGCCATCAAAGGAAATCTGCAGGTCCGGGCGCCAGTTGCGCATGTCGATCACCTCGACCCCGAATTTGTCTGCCTGTTCGCGCTGATGCGTGTTCATGGTGCGGATGCCCACCTGCACCAGCCGCTTGATCGGGCAGTTCTCCATCACCCGTGCAAAAGGGCAACCATGTCCCAGCGGGCCGATTTCCTGCGTGTCGTAGAGATCGGGATGGGAATCGATGTGCAGGATGTTCAGCCCCTCATACCGTTCGGCATGGGCCTTGATCAGCGGATAGGCAACCGAATGATCGCCACCCAGCGACAACAGCCGCGCCCCGCTGGACAGACGTTCCGCCGCACCGGCCTCGATCCGGTCTATCGGTTCCTGACCGCGCATTTCGAATACATCAAGGTCGCCGGTATCCCGGAACCGGTCGGTTGCACCCAGATCGGTGCCATCTTCGGCGGTCAGGTTCGCGGCACCCGAATGCAGCGCCTCGCGGATGCGACCCGGGGCAAAGGCCGGGCCCTGCAGAAACGACGAATGCAGGTCCAGCGGAACCCCCATCAGGGCGACGTCGCCCGGTTTCAGATCATGATGCATATGAGTTGCCCCTGAATTTGGTTTCGGGCGATCTGGCCCTCAATCATGAAGGGGGTCAAGACCTCAGCGACGAAAATACCTCTGCCACAGCCAGAGAACGAGGAGCGCGCCAAGAACGGCGCCGACAAAGCCCGAGAGCCAGCCCATAACGGTCAGCAACGCGCGCAGGATCAGCCCGCCAACCAGCGCGCCAACGATCCCGACCAGCATCGTCGTCGGAATGTCCGCCTCGATCCGCATCAGGCGGGTTGCGAGGAACCCGGCAGCGGCGCCAATGATAATCAGGGCAACGATGGGCATCTCATTTCCTCCAATGCGTCGGCACGATGATCAGTGCACCGATGGATGAAAGCACTGCATCCAATCCAGGCGAGCCAAATCCGATTCCGAACATGATGCGGATGAAATAGAACAGGAACGCGCCACCAACGCAGATGATGATGGATTGCAGATAGCCGTTCTTGGTAAAGCCTGTGATCTCGGACAGATATCCGACGATCCCGGCAATAACGACTGTGCCCATGAGGATCATGAACATCCGGCGGCCCTCCGACTAGAGGCGGGTTCCGGCAGCCACAGGCCAGCCCCGCAAAAAGCTTTGTTTATCCTGCGCGCCTTTGCCTGCCCTTTGCAAGCGCAGCAGCTCGACAGCCCCATCCCCACAGGCCACGCGCAGCACGTCGTCCAGAACCTCGCCCGCTGCCCCCTGTCCGTCCGACAGGCGGGAGGCCAGCAGTTTGACGCGTTCGCCCTCGATTTCGGTCCAGGCACCGGGAAACGGCGAAAGCCCCCTGATCTGACGATCAACCTCGGCAGCGGACCGCGACCAGTCCACTCGCGCCTCTGCCTTGTCGATCTTGGCGGCATAGGTCACGCCATCCTGCGCTTGCGGTTCGGGGTTGAGTTCGTGCAGGCGGCCCAGCGCTTCGATGATTTGCTCCGCGCCCATGACTGACAGCCGGTCATGTAACTGATCGGTGGTTTCTTCTGCACCTATTGGCGTGACAGCCCGCAGCAGGACGGGGCCGGTGTCCAGCCCGGCCTCCATCTGCATGATGCAGATACCGGTTTCAACATCGCCTGCCATGATCGCCCGATGGATTGGCGCCGCCCCCCGCCAACGGGGCAACAGACTGGCGTGGATATTCAGACATCCATGCACAGGCGCATCCAGAATCGACTGCGGCAGGATCAGGCCATAGGCCACCACAACGGCGACATCAGCCTGCAGCGCGGAAAATTCCTGCTGTTCCTGCTGGGATTTCAGCGACACCGGATGCCGCACCTCCAGACCCAAGGCTGCAGCCCTTGCGTGAACCGGGGTCGGGCGATCCTTTTTTCCGCGCCCGGCTGGGCGGGGCGGCTGACAGTACACGGCCGCAATCTCGTGCCCGGCATCGACCAGCGCATCCAGTACCGGAACCGAAAACTCGGGCGTTCCCATGAAAACGACGCGCATGAATGTACTCCTATATGGCGGGTTATCCCTGTTTGCGCGCCTTGCGCAGCAGCATATCCCGTTTCACCTTGCTGAGGCGATCAAAGTACATCTTGCCGTTCAAGTGATCGATCTGATGCTGAACGCTGGTGGCTTCGATGCCCACAAAATCGCGCCGATCCATCATCCCTTGTTCGTTCAGGTAACGCACGGTGACAGCCCGAGGTCTTTTTACTTTGGCTGAAACACCGGGCAGGTTCGGGCTGGCCTCATCATGCTCGCGCAGCTCGATGGAACTGTGCAGGATTTCCGGATTTGCCAGACGTACGGCCCTGCCCCGTTCGGTCGAACCGTCCACAACCGCCAGACGCAGCATCACACCGATCTGCGGAGCCGCCAATCCGACACCGGGCATCGCCTCCATCGTGTCGATCATGTCGTCCCAGATCGCCCGGATGTCATCGGTGATCTCATCAACGTCATCAGCTTGGGTTCGCAACCGCTTGTCAGGCCAGGGAAGACAGGTGCGTACAGTCATGGTCTGTTCTCCAGATAATCAGCCTCGGCTGCTGCACGGGCGTCGGGGTCCAGACGATCGAAAGTCACGACCCCGTTCAGGTGATCGAATTCATGCTGAATGCAACGCGCCTCGAACCCGTCGAAATCAGCCATGTGAATGTCACCTTCGGCGGCCGTCCATTGCACGGTGATGGCCTTGGGTCGTTCGACCGGGATCAGGATGCCGGGGATCGACAGGCAGCCCTCTTCCATCACGGCGGGCACGCGTTCCGCTGCCATGATGGTCGGGTTGATCATGACCATCGGGCTGGGAGTGCCCTCTTTCCAACCGCAATCCATCACAAAGAACCGTTGCATCACACCGACCTGCGGTGCGGCAAGCCCCCTGCCCGGTGCGGCATACATCGTATCGAACATGTCGCGGATCAGACCCTCGGGCACTTCACCCACAACGGGTTCGCATTTTTGCGACAGCCGGGGATCGGGCCACTTGAGAACCTCCAGAACGCTCACGCCCGTGCCTGCTCGCGTTTCAGTTTCTGCATCTTGCGGGTGATCATCTGACGTTTGAGAGGCTTGAGATAGTCGATGAACAGCTTTCCGTTCAGATGGTCGATTTCGTGCTGAACGCAGGTTGCCCAAAGGCCGTCGAACACCTCTTGCTGTGCTTTGCCGTTCTGGTCCATCCACGCGACCTCGACCACCTTGGGACGGGTCACTTCCGCGTACTGATCCGGGATTGACAGGCATCCCTCTTCGTAGACGCCGGTTTCATCCGACGACGATATGACCTCGGGGTTGAACATCACCAACGGGCGCGGCGCTTCGCCCTCTTCCTTGACGCAATCCAGAACGATCAGCCGGTCCAGTACACCGATCTGCGGCGCAGCAAGGCCGATGCCGGGCGCGTCATACATCGTTTCCAGCATGTCATCGGCCAGTTTGCGCAGTTCGTCGGTAA
Source organism: Ruegeria sp. BJ6 (assembly GCF_056537885.1). NCBI lineage: Bacteria > Pseudomonadati > Pseudomonadota > Alphaproteobacteria > Rhodobacterales > Roseobacteraceae > Ruegeria > Ruegeria sp. BJ6. The sequence continues at coordinate 34,728 of NZ_JBQFSG010000006.1, forward strand.
GGTCGCCCACCGGCGCACAGACCTTTTTCAGACGGGGATCAGGATGGATCAGGATATTGCGTTTCATGAGGCTGATTTAGGTCATCACGCGCCCAGCCGCAACGCCCCCCTTGCACCTGCGCAATTTGCGTTTAGCTTTCAGCCCGAAGAACGGAGTACACATGACTTTCAACGACCTGATCGACCGCCGGGGAACCCAGAGTTCCAAATGGGACAAGATGGAGCAGCTGTTCGGCGTATCGCCCGAAGACGGGCTGGCCATGTGGACAGCGGATTCGGATTATGCCACCGCGCCTTGCGTGATCGAAACTGTCCGCAAGGCCGCCGAGCACGGTGTATTTGGATACTCGTGGGAACACCCCCAATATCTGCAGGCCGTACAGTGGTGGATGAAGAACCGCCATGGCTGGTCGATCGACACAGATTGGGTGCTGACAACGCAGGGATTGGGCAATGCCATTGCACTGGCGTTGGACGTCTGGAGTGAGCCGGGCGATGGCGTGGTGATCTTTTCGCCGGTTTATCATGAGTTTGCCCATAAGGTGAACAAGTCCGGCCGAAAGGTGGTCGAGTGTCCGCTGGTACGGGACGGCGACACCTATGCACTGGATCTGGACGACGCCCAGTCGCGTCTGGACGGCTCTGAAAAGCTGCTGCTTTGGTGTTCGCCTCAGAATCCTTCGGGCCGCATCTGGACACCGGACGAGTTGCGCGCGGTCGCGGCATTTGCCGAGCGAAACGGGCTGATACTGGTATCTGACGAAATTCACCATGACCTGATCTATCCCGGGAACACCTTTGTCCCGATGGATGTTGCCGCGCCTGATGCGCGCCCGTGGACAGTTACGCTGACGGCGGCGTCAAAAACGTTCAATATCGCCGGGCAGCGCACCGGCAACATGATTATCCCCGACCCGACCCTGCGGGCGGCCATGCGTCACCGGCTGAATACGCTGGACTATTCACCCAGCTCTCTGGGCGTTTCGATGATTACCGCGGCCTACAGCCCCGAGGGTGCTGAATGGGTTGATACGCAGGTTGCGCATCTGGATGGGAACCGGCGCCGCTTTGACGATACGATCGCGGCCATTCCCGGATTGTGGTCGATGCCCCTGCAATCGACCTATCTGGCATGGGTCGACTTTTCGGGCACCGGGATGGAAATGGAAGAAATCGTCCGACGGCTGCGCGAGGACGCGAAGATCGCCACCTCACCCGGACCCGGATTTGGAACCGGCGGCGAAACCTTCCAGCGGTTCAATCTGGCAACTCAGGGCGCGCGGGTTGACGAAGCCTGCGCCCGGCTGCGTGCCGCATTCGCCGATCTGCAATAACGTCAATGCGGCGCGGTCTAGTTCTTTGCTTGTTGGTCCTGGCGGTAGGTGCCGCCTGGATCGGCTGGCATCAATACCGGCCTGGACCGCCAGCCCCGCCGTTGGCACCCGAAGCGCAAAGGGTCGATCACATACTGATTGAAAAATCAGACCGGCGGCTGACAGCGACGCTTGGTGGCGCAGTGGTCATGCAGGCCGACATCGCGCTTGGGTTTTCTCCTGAAGGTGACAAGGCCCGGGAAGGCGATGGCAAAACGCCCGAAGGCATCTTCACCATCGACCGGCGCAATCCACAAAGCGCCTATCACCTGTCACTAGGTATCGATTACCCAAAGCCTGAAGATACTGAACGCGCCGCAAAACAGGGCATCGATCCCGGTGGGGACATCTTCATTCACGGGCAGCCAAATGCCATTGTCGGCTTTACCCTTCCCGGCGACTGGACGGCTGGCTGCATTGCCATCTCAAATGCGGAAATGGCCCGACTGTGGAGCCTTGCCGCCAACGGAACAGTTGTCGAAATTCGCCCTTGATCCGTCAGCCGTCAGAACCCAACAGTGCAACGGGTGCATCCGGTGAGCGATAGAAATCCAGCGGAGCCTTGTCCGCTGCCACGGTGCTGCGCTTGAATTCATAGCGCATCTCACCCGCTTCTTCCTCATCCGCGACGATCAGACATTGATACAGATGGTTCGCGCCATCATAGATGTCGACCAGCCCCCGTAAACGCGGTGTCGACGCCGCTTCGACCGCGAAGCCGTCTTTCCACAACCGCAGGATTTTGAAGTGATTGTCGCCCAATTCCACCCGAAGGCGGCTGGATTTCTTCAGCGTGGCGATTCGCGCGGCATCCAGTTCGTCGCGCATTTCCTTTGAAACATACGTACTCATCAACACACTCCCCTCGGCTCAGTATCAGTGTGCGCCAGAAATTGTAAAAAACAAATAAACTCAGCAGCTCTTTTCGAAACATTGTACATCTGAGCCACGGGGAATTCCCGCATTGCTGTGCGATTTTGCAGGTCACATGCGCGGCGGGCGATGTAGGACACAGTGCGCTGGCGCATTATCTTCGTACTGAACCGAAACAAGGAGATTACGGTATGGGCCTGCTTGTCGAAGGAAAGTGGCACGACACGTGGTACGACACGAAATCCACCGGGGGCGCCTTCAAGCGCTCCGAGGCCCAGTTTCGCAACTGGATCACGGCGGATGGCACCCCAGGACCGTCCGGAAGCGGTGGTTTCACGGCCGAGTCGGGCCGGTACCATTTGTACGTCAGCTATGCCTGCCCATGGGCCCATCGGACGTTGATTTTCCGCGAACTCAAGGGGCTTTCAGATCACGTTACCGTTTCCGTCGTGCATCCCGACATGCTGTCCGATGGCTGGTCGTTTGAAACCGATGATCATGGCGCCACCGGCGATCCGCTGCATGGCTTTGAGCGGGCGCATCAGATCTATACCAAGGCTGACCCTCTTTTTTCGGGCCGCGTGACCGTTCCGATTTTGTGGGACAAGAAGAAAGAGACCATCGTTTCCAACGAAAGTTCGGAAATCATCCGCATGTTCAATTCGGCTTTTGATGGCATCACGGGCAATTCGGACGACTTCTGGCCCGCGTCAATCCGGGATGAGATCGAAGACGTCAATACGCGCATCTATTCAAACGTGAACAACGGCGTCTACAAATGCGGCTTTGCGACCACGCAGGAAGCTTATGATGCGGCAGTGCATCCGCTGTTCGACACTCTGGACTGGCTCGAGGATCGCCTGTCGTCAAACCGCTATCTGATGGGGGACCGACTAACCGAGGCAGACTGGCGTCTGTTCACAACCCTGATCCGGTTCGATCCGGTCTATCACCTGCATTTCAAATGCAACAGAAAGCGGCTGATCGACTATCCGAACCTCTGGGCCTATACCCGCGAGCTGTATCAGTGGCCGAGTGTGGCATCGACAGTGAACATGAACCACATCGTCAGGCACTATCACTACAGCCACGACAGCATCAATCCGCACCGCATCATTCCGATAAACCCAGAGATCGACTATCACGCACCGCACAGGCGCGATCAGCGACCTGCCGCATAGTGTTCGACCATCGCCGCCAGATCCTCTGGCGGCGTACCGCTCTGCACATAGGCGCAGGCATTTGGACTGTGGGCAAAGATGGATCCGTCCGAGAAAAAGGTCGTGTTGGTGACGAAAATCACCCGCGCCTCTGGTCGGCGGTAACTGGCGAAATCCGCAACGGCCAGCGCGCTGCCAGCCTCCAGAACCAGATCCAGAACAATGATGTCAAAGGCGGTTCCGTATAAGGCCAGAATGGCCGCCTCCTGCGTCTCGACAAGTGTCACCTCGGCGCCCTGCCTTTCAAGGTGCCTTTGCCAGACCCGACCAAGTTCGGGGTTACTCTCAACAATCATAACTTTCATTTGCAACAACCTCGGTACTCGTGCATGAGTGGTACCGTCCCCATGATCGGTCATCCCGCCAATTCCTTAACAAAGTGTTAATGTCGCTCTCTGGTGGCCCTGCTCACGCGGATTTGCTTGTGCGGACGGCGAAAATCCGCTTGAAGCAGGCGAAACACCGGTGCCGTTGACTGAGAATCCGAATGAGCAATCAAGATACAGACCCCCGTGCCCGACGCGACCATGGTGGTGGCCTGGACAGGGCGATGAAGGCGTTCGGCGGTGTCCGGTCCGATTGGATCGACCTGTCCACGGGTATCAATCCGCATCCCTATGATGTCGCGGACCTTACACATTCCGACTGGGCGGAATTGCCCGATCACGGTGCATTCGAAACACTTGCAGAGGCTGCACGCCAGTTCTGGCGCGTACCCGATGGCGCCGCGATTCTGCCGGCCCCCGGCGCATCGGCCGTTATCGCGCGTATTCCGGCGTTGGCGGCACCCGGCAGCGTCGAAATAACCCCGCCGACATACAATGAACATGCCGCCGCATTCACCGCACAGGGCTGGCAGGTTCAGGATACCGGCCCCGCCGAGGCACGCGTTCTAGTTCACCCCAACAACCCCGACGGGCGCATCTGGACCGAGGCTGATGCCACGGCCCCCCTGACGGTAATCGACGAAAGCTTTTGCGACGTCACCCCTGATGCTTCACTGATCCATCTGGCAGAACGCCCCGGAACGGTTGTTCTGAAAAGCTTTGGCAAGTTCTGGGGGCTGGCCGGGCTTCGGCTGGGATTTGCAATTGCCCGTCCTGACATGATTGCCCGGTTGAACGATCTGACCGGACCGTGGGCAGTATCGGGACCGGCATTGCGTGTTGGCGCCCGCGCGTTATCAGACACTGGTTGGGCCGACGCCACCCGGGCGCGGTTGGCACGGGATGCAGCGCGGCTGGATACCCTGATGATCGACAAAGGGGCAAAGCCGGTGGGTGGAACGACCTTGTTCCGGTTGTACGAAGTTGAGTCAGCAATCGAGTGGCAAACGCGGCTGGCCGAAGCGCACATCTGGAGCCGTATCTTTCCCTATTCGCAAACTTTCCTGCGCCTTGGCCTGCCGCCGACCCACGGATGGGCGCGACTGGAGAAAGCACTGTGAGCACGGCCCTCTTGCTGGCCATAGCCATGTGCCTGGACGCAGCCCTGGGCGAACCGGATTGGTTGTGGTCGCGCCTCAGACATCCCGCAGTGCTGATCGGTGCCGTAATCGGATGGCTGGACAAACAGCTGAACCACGGGTCGAACAGGCGCCTCAGAGGGGTTGCAGTGGTGATCCTGCTGGTAGCCGGCGGGCTCATCCTGGGCTCGTTACTTGCGCGGCTTGGACCTGTGGCCGAAATCATCATCTGTGCCATTCTGCTTGCCCAGAAATCACTGGTGACGCATGTGCGCGACGTAGGCGATGCGCTGCGCAGGTCGCTGCCCGAAGGCCGCGACATGGTTGCACGGATCGTCTCGCGCGATACGTCGGGCATGACGCAGGCACAGGTTGCCCGATCGGCCATCGAAAGCGCCGCTGAAAACCTCAGCGACGGGGTGATCGCACCAGCGTTCTGGTTCCTGACCGCCGGGTTGCCCGGGTTGCTGATTTACAAGGCCATCAATACCGCTGACAGCATGATCGGCTACCGCAATGAGAAATACCTGGAATTCGGCTGGGCCTCGGCCAGACTGGACGACCTGCTGAACCTTGTCCCAGCCCGGTTGACCTGTCTGATGATCGTTACCCTGTCCGGCCAATGGAACAACTGGCCTAACATCGTCGCCGATGCGCGCCGCCATATCTCACCCAATGCCGGTTGGCCCGAAGCCGCGATGGCGCGCGCCCTGAACGTCGCACTTGCCGGGCCGCGCAGCTATCACGGTCAGGTGCGGGATCTGGCCTGGGTGAACGGAAACGCGCGCAAAGAGATTGGCGCATACGAGGTTTTCCGCGCATCCGGCATGCTATGGAAGGTTTGGGGGCTTGCGCTTGGCGTCGTGTCAGTGTGGTTTGTCATAAGCCTTGTCTTTTGACGTTCAACACGGATCACCCAGACCATGCGTTTTCTTTCCGGCATTTTTGCCCTTGCCCTACTGTCCTCACCTGCCTTTGCGCAATGCGGCGGTGGATTTAATCAGTTTGTCAAAGGACTGAAATCCGAAGCTGTCGGTCAAGGTTTTGACAAGGCAACGGTCAATGCGTTCTTCAAGGGCACACAGCAGGATGCGAAGGTTCTGAAAGCCGATCGGGCGCAGGGGGTTTTTCAGAAACCGTTCATCGATTTTTCGCGCCACCTGATCTCAAAGAACCGCATTGATCGCGGGCAGGCGATGGCCCGGAAATATGACGCTGTCTTTGACAGGATCGAGGCCGAATACGGCGTGTCGCGCGGCGTTTTGCTGGCTTTCTGGGCATTTGAGACGGACTATGGCGCGTTTCAGGGTGATTTCAACACGCGGAACGCTTTGGTGACGCTGGCACATGACTGCCGCCGACCTGAACTGTTTCGGCCACAGATCTTTGCTGCAATCGAACTGTACGAGAAGGGCAACTTTGACCCCGCCCGCACAACAGGTGCCTGGGCAGGGGAAATCGGCATGGTTCAGATGCTGCCCCGCGACATACTGGAAAATGGCGTGGATGGTGATGGTGACGGGACCGTTTCACTGAAAACCTCGGCACCCGACGCGTTGCTGTCAGGGGCAAAAATGCTGTCGCATCTGGGCTGGCAACCCGGTCAGCCGTGGCTGCAGGAAGTGTCTGTGCCTGCGCAGATGGACTGGTCAATCTCCGGTCCCGGGAAGCCGCGCCCTGTGTCCGAATGGCAGGCCATGGGCGTTGCGACGCGGAACAGTTCGCTGCCCGCCAATATGCAGGCGTCACTGATTATACCGCAGGGGCACAAAGGCCCCGCTTTCCTCGCCTATCCAAATTTCGACGTCTATTTCGAATGGAACCAGAGCTTTGTCTATGTGCTGACGGCCGCCTATTTCGCAACCCGGCTGGAGGGTGCGCCAATCTATGATGCGGGGGCAGCCGAGCCGGGCCTGTCCGGCTCGCAAATGAAACAGCTGCAGTCGAAACTGCAGTCTCGGGGCTACGATGTCGGCAAGATTGACGGTATCCTCGGGGCCGGAACCCGCGCTGCCGTTCAGACCGAGCAGGCACGGCTTGGACTCCCGGCCGATGCATGGCCCACGCCAGATCTGTTGAACCGTCTCTGATCAGTCAGTTGGGGCGAACGGGATAGCGTTCGCCTTTTTCATTAATGAGGATCAGGCGACCACCACTGCGCACATACAGGTCGCATCGGCTGAATCCATTGTGAAAATCCGTACACACACTACCGTCACTCGCGACGTGATACGTACCAAAGGCGGTTCCGCCACCATTTGCGGCGGAATAGGTATAGGAATATGCCCCACCCGCCGAATATCGCGACTGTCCGTCGTCATAAAAGGTCAGGGTTTGCCCAGCCAGAGCATCCAGTTCATCTGCACTCAACGGAACGTCGCCTTGCCGTAGGGACCATTCCCCGGCGCCCAAAGGTGCTGCCCACATGACAGTCGTGAATATCAGCAGAATTCGGTTCATGCCTCACCCTAGCCCGGACCGCCGCGCGACAGGTGTCACTTTGCAGTGAGGGGTCAGGCGACCATGGCCTCGGCCTTTTTCAGATCAACCGAAACAAGCTGACTGACGCCCTGTTCCTGCATCGTCACGCCAAAAAGACGATCCATCCGAGCCATGGTTACCGCATGGTGAGTAATGATCAGGAAGCGCGTGTCGGTCTGACGGCACATCTCGTCCAAAAGATCGCAGAACCGAGTCACGTTTGCATCATCCAGAGGCGCATCAACCTCGTCCAGCACACAGATCGGCGCGGGGTTTGCAAGGAATACGGCAAAGATCAGCGCCATGGCGGTCAGAGTCTGCTCACCACCCGACAACAGGCTGAGTGTCGACAGTTTCTTGCCCGGCGGCTGACACATGATTTCCAGCCCAGCATCCAGCGGATCGTCGCTTTCGACCATGACCAGATTGGCCTCGCCACCGCCAAAGAGGTGCTTGAACAGCATGGCGAAGTTGGAATTCACCTGCTCAAATGCGGTCAACAAACGCTCGCGCCCTTCGCGGTTGAGGCTGGCGATACCGCTGCGCAGGGCTTTGACCGCTTCTTCAAGATCCGCTTTTTCGGAATTCAGCGCGTCGAATTCCTCCTGAACCTCCTTGGCGTCTTCTTCGGCCCGCAGGTTCACCGCGCCCATCGCATCACGCTGACGCTTGTGGCGGTTGACCTCGGCCTCAAGGGCATCGGCCGCAGGCATCCGGTCAGGATCGACATCAAGTTGGTTCAGCAGCTGATTGGGCGTCAGTTGCTGATCCTCGGCAATCCGCTCTGCGGCGGCGACGACACTTTCCCGCGCGGCTTCGCACCGGGCTTCGGCAGCAGCCCGCGCCTCGCGCATTTCCGAGGCCAAACGCTCTGCATCGCGTTCCGCCACAACTGCTTCTCGGTGATGCGTTTCGGCTTCGGCCAGCCGGTCCGCCGCTTCGGAACGGCGGGCTTCGGCGGCTTCGATCTGCTCGCTCAGTTCCTCACGCGCTTCGGCAATCTCGGCAGGTGCCGCCATGGCCTCGGTCAGTTCCTCTTCGGAGCCGGTCTTGCGTTCTGACAGTTCCGCGATCCGTTTGCCCGCTGTTTCCAGACGGTGACGCCAGCCACTGAGGTCCTTAGTCACCTCCTGCGCGCGCCGTGTCCGCGCCTCACCTTCGCGCCGCAACTCGTCATGGCTCGACCTGTGGGTCAGCATGGTGATCCGCGCGGCCTCGACGGTATGCTTGATGTCCTCGACATGCGCGCGTGCACTGTCGAGGTCACCCAGCCCTGCAAGCGCACCTTCGGCTTCGCGCACCTGAATGCGCGCCGACATCGCATCATCCTTGTGACGGTCGACTGCCAATGTCAGCGTTTCCAGCTTGCCCTGCGCAAGGTTTCTGTCCGCCTCGGCCCGGCTGAGCGCACGTGCCGTCTCGGCCATGCGCTGATCGGCCGTCCGACGCGCCTCGCGCGCCCGGCGGTCCGCTTCGGTCACATCCGCCAATTGCTGCGACAGGGCCTCGTGCGCGGCGCGCGCGCCTTCGGCCTGTGCCTCGATCCGCGTCAATTCCTGTTTCAGCGCTTCCAGCTTGTTCAACTGTTCCAACCGCAATGCGGCAGCACTGGGCGCATCCTCGGCCCAGGCCCTGAAACCATCCCACCGCCACAAATCGCCCGAACGGGAAACAAGGCGCTGGCCGGGTTTCAACTGCTGCTGCAGACGGGCACCCAGATCGGCATCGACAAGCCCAATCTGGGCAATCCTGCGGCTCAGCCGGTCAGGACCCGAAACATGCAACGCAAGTGGCTGTACATCGTCCGGCAGGGGCTGATCGGCGTCATAGGCCGGAACCTGCGTCCATCCCGACGGGCCGTCGCCTTCGACCAGAGGTGCCCGCAGATCATCGGCTAAAGCAGCGCCAAGCGCCTTTTCATACCCCGGCTCGACCCGCAGCAGATCAAGAACCTGCCCGCCCTCGGCCGTGTCACGCTCGACCAGCTTGGACAGTGCAGTGGTCTCGGCCCGGATCGCCCCCAGCTCACCTTCGGCCTCGGACCGCTTGGCACGGGCTTCGGCTTCGCGCGCCTGGGTATCGTTGCGCAACTCGTCGGCAGCAGCCAGAGCTTCTTCGGCGGCTTCAGCCGCTTCACGGGCTTCTTCTTCGGCCTCCTGCGCTGTCTCAAAACCCTCGCTTGCGCGGGTCACCGCGGCACGGGCCTCGTTCACAGCCGCACGGGCTTTTTCCTCTTCACCTTCAGAACGGGCCAGTGTCTTGCGGCTGTCTTCGACCAGACGCTGGGCGGATTGGTGACGGGCAACCAGCCGCGCCATATCCTCGGTCTCTTGCGACAGGTGCTGTTCGCGTTCCTGCAGGACAGCAGCGGCTTCGTGCGCAACTTCGGCAGCTTCGGACAGTTTGTCCCCGTGGCCTTCTGCAGCCTTGGCCAGTTCGCGCGCTTCCCATTCCAACCGCTCGATCATCTCGTCTGCGTCGCGATTCAGGCCGGTTTCACGATCAATATCGCGACCAAGCTGCTGAATTCGTGCCGTCAGGGTTTCGATGGTCTGGCGGGCACGACTTTCCTGATCGTTCATCGCGTCCCGCTGAACCTGCAAGCGCTGAAGGACTGCTGCCGCAATCGCCTCTTCCTCGCGCAGAGGCGGCAGGTCCTCTTCCAGTTTCGTTCTTTGTGTCGAAGCCTGTCTGGCCTCAACCTCGGCCCGTGATGCTTCGGTTGTCCGCTCGCGCAGCTTGTCCTCGGCCTGCAGGCGGGCGATGTCCGCCTCTTTCCAGCGGCGATAAAGCAACATGCCCTCGGCATTGCGCAGTTGCTCACCAATCTCGCGATAACGGGCCGCCTGCCGCGCCTGACGCGCCAGTTGCGCCAGTTGAGCACCCAATTGCTCCAACACATCATCCACGCGGGTCAGGTTCGTTTCGGTGCCCTTCAGTTTCAGCTCGGCCTCGTGCCGCCGCTGATACAGGCCCGAGATACCCGCCGCCTCTTCCAGAATGCGCCTGCGCGCCTTGGGCTTGGCGTTGATCAGTTCGGCGATCTGCCCCTGCCGGACCAGAGCCGGCGAATGCGCGCCCGTCGATGCGTCTGCAAACAGCATCTGAACGTCGCGCGCCCGAACGTCCTTGCCGTTCGTTTTATAGGCACTCCCTACGTCGCGTGTGATCCGGCGCACGATCTCAAGCTGGTCGCTTTCATTGAACCCCGAAGGTGCCAGCCTCTCGGAATTGTCCAGTGTCAGCATCACTTCGGCAAAGTTGCGGGCCGGTCGGCTGGCGGCACCGGCGAAAATCACGTCTTCCATGCCACCGCCACGCATCGCCTTGGGGCGGTTTTCGCCCATAACCCAGCGCAGAGCCTCAAGAAGGTTGGACTTGCCGCAGCCATTTGGACCGACGACTCCGGTCAGCCCGTCCGCAATAATCAGGTCGGTCGGGTCAACAAAGCTTTTGAAGCCGGTCAGTCTGAGTTTGGAAAACCGCAAAAGGCTGCCATCCGTGATTCCTATGGCCTTGAAGTCTGCGCAATGGATGGGGGTCGAGTCAACGTGGATGCGCAGGATATGGCCCAACAAGGCGAGTTATCCACAATATCTTGCCACATGAGGCGTCAAACCCGCCCTTTTCAGTAAGGCGAGCACTCGAATACCTGATAACCGGTATCGCGATCCCCGTTTTCAAAAATGCCGTAATCGATGCACTCGTAATTCGGTACGGATATCGCGGTCAGCAACAGCCTTTCCCCGGCGGCGCGATCACATCCCAACACTCCGGTCGTTACCGCCGCATCCCCCAATACATCCAGCACCGGACACCCGGACACCTGCGCCATGGCAAGCGCCGCCCTGTCCCGGATTGGCCCCAGTCGGGGCGCATATTGCGTGTTGACGCGCACGGCCTCAGCCAGATGCCCACGCACGCGCACATCAAACACACTGCCATTCACCGCAACCCGGGTTGCAGGTACCCCCCTGAACTCGGGCGTTGCAGCAGAACAGGCCGTCAGAAAAAGAAAAAGCAGAACGCGCACCATGCGCAAGCTTTGGCAGGGATTGGTTAACAGGTCCTTTCATCCTGTTCGCGTCCAAGCACTTCGCCCAGCCTCCTTATACCCTCGTGAATGGTCGGCACATCTGAGCACGAAAAGCTCAGGCGAACCGTGTTGGCACCGGACCCATCGGCAAAGAACGCCTGACCGGGTACAAACGCGACCCCCACTGACTCAAGCGCACGGGCCAAAAGTGCCGCCCCGTCGCATCCCGCAGGAAGTGTCAGCCAGATGAACATGCCACCCTCGGGCCTGGTCCATTGCACACCATCGGGCATGTGTTCGGACAGGGCGGACAACATCGCGTCCCTGCGCTGCCGATAGGCCGCGCGCAGTTTTGGAACGTGGTCTTGAAAACAACGGTCGGCAACTTCAAAAATGGCCATCTGGTTGACTGTTGATGAATGCAGATCGGCGGCCTGCTTCAACAACACCATCTGCGCGATAACCGGTTTTGCGGCAACAACCCATCCGACCCGCAGCCCCGGTGACAACGTTTTAGAGAAGCTGCCGCAATAGATTGTGCGGCAGTGTTCAATCGACCCTTTGCGTTCGATCTCAAGTGCCAGAATGGGTGGCACATCTTCACCATCGAACCGCAGGGCCTGATAGGCGGCATCCTCAATCAAGGCACAGTCCAGTTCATCCACCAGATCCAAAAGGTATTCACGCCCGCGGCGATCTACTGTCTCCCCCGTCGGGTTGGCAAAATCGACCGAGAGATAGGCGAATTTGACCCTGCTTCCTTCCGCTTTTGCTGCAGCCTGATATTCGGCGGCATCCCGGTTGCCGTTCACGCTCAGTTGGTCAAATCGGGGCTCATATGCGTTAAATGCGGATAATGCGCCCAGATAGGTCGGCCAGCCCACCAGCGCGGTATCCCCAACGGTCAGGAACAACTTGCCCAGATAGTCCAGCGCCTGCTGGGACCCGGACGTTATCAGGACATTGTCGACATCACATGGCACCCCGATCTTTTTCATTTCGGAAACGATCCAGCGCCGCAGCGGGTGGTATCCTTCGCTTACCGAATATTGCAAGGCTTGGGATTGGTGCGCCGGATCCAAAACATGCGTGAATGCTTGGCTGAATTCTTCGGCCGGAAACAGCTTGGGATCGGGGATTCCACCTGCGAATGAAATAATCCCCGGCTGATCCAACAGCTTGAGCAGCTCCCGGATTTCAGATGCCTTCATACGCGATGCGCGCGTCGCAAATAGCTGATCCAACGACATGGCTACTCCTCTGGCTGTCTGACGAAGCAGCCTAGGCAGAAGTGCATTAATGTCAATAATGCTGACCTTTTGTTTCAGCCTTTCTGCGCAACCCGGCCATCTTGCAGCCATTCCAGATACGTGGTCATATGATTTGACCAATCTGAATGAATGCACAAATGCCTTTCCAGAAAGTCCAACCCGAAAAATTGTCCACCGCAGTGATCCGCCAGATCGAACTATTGATATTGCGCGGTATTTTGCGGCCGGGTGAGCGGCTGCCATCCGAGCGCGAATTGGCGGAGCGGCTGGGTGTTTCACGACCATCCCTGCGTGAAGCAATTTCCGAGCTGCAAGAACAGGGGCTGCTGGCCGCCAGGGCCGGTTCGGGCATTTACGTGGCCGAAGTTCTGGGGTCTGCGTTTTCTCCGGCGTTGATCCGGTTGTTCAGCAGTCATGACCAGGCCATGTTCGACTATCTCTCGTTTCGCCGCGATATGGAGGGGTTGGCAGCGGAACGCGCGGCGCGGTTGGGATCGGACAGTGATCTGCAGGTGATCCAGACCATTTTCAACAAAATGGAAAATGCCCATTCCCGGCAGGCAACCGATGAAGAGGCACATCTGGACGCCCAGTTTCATATGGCGATCATCGAAGCCAGCCATAACGTCGTGATGCTGCACATGATGCGGTCGATGTTCGATCTGTTGCGACAGGGAGTGTTCTACAACAGGCAGATCATGTTTCACCAGCGCACGACACGAAACGCGATCCTTCTACAGCATCAGGCGATCAACACCGCCCTGCAGTCGCGCGATGCGGTTGGAGCAAGAACTGCGGTCGAAGAACATCTGAATTTTGTTGAACGCTGCATGGCCGACCATCTGAAGGCAATCAAGAACGAGGCTATTGCGCAGCAACGGCTGGAGCATGAAACCCGCCAGAACTAGGGAAGCGGGTCAGGTTTTCCGCGTACCATGCAACAGTTTGTGTTTCCAAAGCTGCAATCGTTTAAGCGGCTTGGGATCAGACTTCAGTAATTCGGGAAAAGTGCTATTGGTCTCTTTCCGTGATCTGAGTTTCAAAGGAGTACTCAGAATTTTCCTGGTCAATTCATCTGTGACTTCGGTTTTCTGCCGCTCCAGCTCGATCATGTGCAAAAGCTCGGAGTGATAGGCGTCCTGAGCTTCGGAGCGTTGCCCCTTGCGGTATCGAAACGCCCCGATCTGGGCATGGACAGGAATCATATCGGCATGTCGGGAAAACCGAAGCCAGAGCTCTCCGTCCACCGCCAGCTTCAGGGATTCATCAAGGCCACCACCCGCGCGCTGCCACAGGCCCTTTCGCCAAAAAGTGGATTCCTGCTGAATCCATTGATAATCGCCGGCCAGAAACCGAAGGTGTGAAACCGCTCTTGGTCTGTGATTGCTGAGTTGCTGATCTTCCTCGTCGATGCAGGTGACCCTGCCCGACAACCATTCCATACCGTCATTGGCGGCAAACAAAGAGCCGACAAGATCAAGCCCACCCGGCATGAGGATGTCGTCCGAATTGATCCACCCCATGACATCACCGGTTGCCACTGCAAAGCCCTTGTTGACCGCGTTGGCCTGACCAGTATCCGGAGCAGATATTACATGTGCAAAGGCATCCCGATAGCGCCTGACGATTTCCATGGAACCATCCCTGCTGCCACCGTCGGACATGATCAGTTCAAGTCGGGGATAATTCTGCGCCAGTACGGACATGATTGTACGTTCCAGAAACTCCGCGCAGTTCAGGTTCGGGATCACTAGACTGATGACTGGTAGGTTTTTCATTTAACGTTCTCAACAAATCCGTCAGTCACCGGCGTCACCGGGTAAAGCATGTGCCGAAAATTAATCGGTTGAAAGCAAAACAGCACAAACGTGCTTTTCTTGCGGATCACACTCGAAGATCAGAGGTGATCAAACAGATGCTTCAACCCGGCAATTTCTGCCGGGTTGAAACATTATTCTCGGTTAGTGCAGTTTGGCACCAACATCAGCAATAGCCGCATCGATCAGCTTGTTGGCCTGTGCAGCGGTCATCTGTTTCTTGAGAACAGCGTTGGCTGCGGAAACGGCCACATTGGCAGCCTGATCGCGAACTTCCTTCACAGCAGACGCCTCAGCCGAGGCAATCTGATCTTCGGCAGCGGCCAGACGACGGGCAATCGACCGTTCCAGATCGGCCTTCGCCTGTTCAGCAGCAAGAACTGCGTCATCCTTGGCAGCTGCCACGATGGCCTGAGCCTGATCCTGAACTTCGCGCTGCTTGCGCTCATACGAGGCTAGCAGGCCACGGGCTTCTTCGTGCAGGGCGCGTGCTTCGTCCAGCTCGGCCTTGATGCCTTCGGCACGGTTGTCCAAAGCACCGCCGATCATGCCCGGAACCTTGAAATAGAACAGAACAGCGATGAACACGATAAAGCCCAACAGGACCACAAAATCTGTGTTGCCAAGCGAAAAGAACGGACCGCTTGCGGCAAGTGCCGGGCTGGCCGCGCCAACAGTCAGGATAAGGGCAAGAGTGTTCCGCATATCACTTATCCTTTCATCTGCGCTTCGACGGCACCGGAGATAGCGTCGGCATCCGCCTCGCCGCCCAGTGCGGTGACCAGTTCAGCCGCCGTATCCTTGGCAACTACTTGAATGCTTTCCAGCGCACCGGCACGGATTTCGGCAATTGCCTTTTCCGATTCAGCCGCTTTTGCAGCGATTTCCGCATCCGCCTTGGCAATCGCATCATCCAGTCCAGACTGGATTTCGGCGCGTGCTTCGGCAGCGATACGCTGTGCCTCAGAACGGGCATCGGCCAGCGCCTTGTTATAGGCCTCTTCGGCCTCGACCGCTTTGGCCTTCAGATCTTCGGCCGCAGCCAGGTCATTTGTAATGGTCCCCTGACGTTCAGCCAGGATTGCCGCGATGCGGGGCAGAGCCACGCGGGACAGGACCAGAAAGATGACGACCAGCGTAATGACCAGCCAGAAAATCTGGTTGGGGAACCAATCGAAGCAGAGCTGCGGCATCCCGATGGCAGAGCCATGCGAGTCGACGCACGAGCCAACTACTTCTTCTGAAATGGGTTCAGTCGCCATGATGTCCTCCGTCGGAACGTTGTCTTTACAACAGGTGGGCCGCTATGGCTTGGGCCCACCTGCGCGTAAGGATCAGGTTCCGCAGATTAGACGGCGAACATCAGCAGCAGCGAGACCAGGAATGCGAAGATCCCCAGGGCTTCTGCGAATGCGATACCGATGAACAGGGTTGCGGTCTGCGAAGCAGCCGCCGAAGGGTTGCGCAGGGCGCCGGCCAGGAAGTTGCCTGCAACGTTGCCCACCCCGATTGCGGCTGCGCCGGAACCGATTGCTGCCAGGCCTGCGCCGATGTGTGCGAGATCGCCTTCCATGATGTATCTCCTTACGAATTGGAAGTTTCGATGTTGGGGTATCGGACCTTAGTGCGAAGGATGCAGCGCATCTTTCAGATAAACACAGGTCAGAATGGTGAATACGTAGGCCTGAATGAAGGCCACCAGGACCTCAAGACCGTACATAGCGGTGATCGCCAGAACGGACACGGGCGAGATCACCGAGATCGCGGCAAAGCCTGCGAAAACCTTGATAACTGCGTGGCCTGCCATGACGTTACCGGCAAGACGAATGGAGTGGCTGACCGGACGCACGAAGTACGAGATCAGTTCGATGATCGCCAGGATCGGGCGCAGCGCCAGCGGCGCGCTGGAGACCCAGAACAGGCCCAGGAACCCGGCGCCGTTCTTGACGAAACCCAGAACGGTCACGGTCAGGAACACGGCCAGCGCCAGCGGAATGGTGACCGCAAAGTGCGAGGTTGTGGTGAACGAGGTCGGGATCAGACCCAGGAAGTTCGCCGTCACGATGAACATGAACAGGGTCATGACATACGGAAAGAACTTGACGCCCTCTTTGCCGCAGATGTCTTCGAGCATCTTGTAGATGAAGCCATAAGCCAGTTCGGCAATCGACTGCATGCGGGTCGGCACGATGGCGCGCTTTGAGGTGCTGAGCACCAGCAGGCCAAAGATCGCGGCAATCGCCAGGAACAGCCACAGGGTCACGTTGGTCGGCGTGTACCAAGCCATCTCACCGCCGAACAGCGGCTTGACGATAAACTGATCCATCGGGTGGAAAACCAGGCTGCTGCCTTCTGCTGCGGTGGTCTCAGTCGCCACGTTCAGTCCCTCTCGTCCTTATCGGTGGCCTGAGCCGCCGTTTGTTTCTCTTGAACCTCTTTCGCGCTGCGGAGCATAACCTTCACGCCCGCGACAAGGCCCAGCAATGTGAACAGCACCAGAAAGATCGGGATCGTCCCGAACAGGCTGTCCAGCCCGTATCCGATGCCAAATCCGATCCCCAGACCGGATACCATTTCGATGACCATCCTCCAGGCGAGCTCGCCTCCGGACACGTCAGCATCCGCACGGGGCTTGGGCGCTTTGGCCTTTTTCGCCGCGTCGATCTTGGCCTCCAGCTGCGCCATACGCTGCTTTTGGTCATCATCGGTCACGGGCATTTCCCTCGTACAGTCTTGGGTAGGGTGCTAAGGGGCATGGGGCGCAGAGTCAACGCCGTTACGCAATCGAATTGACGCAGGTTAAAGCGTTGTTTTTAAGTCGTTTTACCCCAGAAGCTCTGCGCGCAAAATTCCAAGTCTTTCGACCAGCACGACCAAATGCGTGGATTCCGCATATTCAACCAAATGGTTGATTTTCAAGTTTCCACTTGCGGCGGCCACAGTTTGAGGTTTCCTCGGCAAAGACCTTTCCGGGCCGGAGAACTGACATGGCTGACTATGCCTGCGCTTTGATAATCAAGGATGGATGCGTGCTGTTGGGCCGTCGCGCGCCATATCGGAAGACCTATCCCAACAAATGGGATGTGATCGGTGGAAAGGTCGAAGACGGGGAAACATTTGAAGAAACCCTGACGCGCGAACTTGGTGAAGAAATCGGTATTAATCCGCAACGGGAACGCTATTTCACGACGTTGAATGATCAGGCGGTCAACCCCGCGTTCCCGCCCAACTACCACTATTACATTGTCGACGACTGGGTTGGCACTCCATCAATATGTAACCACGAGCATACCGAATTAGGATGGTTTCCATTTTCACAGGCGTCCGCGCTGCCGGATCTTGCCCTGAAGGAATACCCGGCGCTGTTCTCTCGCCTTTCCAACGAGTGTGCCGGCGATTAATGTGCTGTTGATGTCCAATGATCTCGATACCGTCTTTGCCGCCCTTGCCGATCCAACCAGACGCGCCATTCTGGCGATGCTGCTGGAGGATGACATGGCCGTAACAGATGTGGCCGAGCCTTTCGATATGTCGCTGGCCGCCATCTCGAAACATCTGGTCATTCTGACCAAGGCGGGGCTGATTTCTCAGGAAAAGCGCGGGCGGGTGAAATGGTGCAAGTTGGAGCCTGACGCGATGCGCGCAGCGTCCATCTGGATGCAGGGTTTTGGCCAGTTCGAACCCGTCAATCTGGACGCGTTCGAGCGATTTCTGGCGGTGGAACTGCCAAACGGCGACGAGGCTGAAGCATCCAACTGAACGTCAGTGCGCGTTGGCGCGCTGCGTTTCCTCGGGCTTTAGAAGCATAAGCAGCGCAACGATTGTCAGGGCAATTCCGATCAGTACGAACCCTGTCGGCGCACCGTTGCCAAGCGCAATCTCCCACAGAATGACCCAACTGGGCGTCAGATAAGTATAGGCCATGACCTTGGCGGACGGCAGGCAAAGAGTTGCATATTGCAGCAGCACGAAGGTTGCGGCGCTTGCGAAAACCGCCACATAGATCAGCCCGATCCAGACGATCATCGGCAGGTTCGCCCAATCGGTGTCCAGAATATCGGACCAGCCGAACACAGTCAGGACCAGACACCCCGCCAGCAACGTCCCAAAGGTGAAAACGACTGCGGGTTCACCCCGGTTCAGCTTGCGCACCATCGGCGTATAGATTGCATGCGCGGCACAGCCCCAGAAATAGATGATCTCACCCACGCCAATCTCGAATGCGTGGAAAGCCTGCCAGTCCGCCCGAAAAATCACCCATAACGCGCCGATCGCACCGATCGTCAGCGCAGTCGCCATGTGCCAGGTGGTGATCTGTCTAAGCAGCACCCACCCCGCAACGGCCGACATGACGGGTGTAAGGGTGAAAACGGCCGCCGCGCTGACCGGCGGCGCGGTCTTGAGCCCCTCGAACATCAGCACAAAATAGGTGGCAAACAGCCCCCCCAGCACAAAATACCGCCACGGTGCCTGCGCGGCACTTTTAGGCAATCCGGTCGTGGCCAGCGCCGCCACGCCGATCACAACCGCGGCAAGGGCAAATCTTGCCGCGTTCAATGCAGCGGGCGCAATTTCATTTGCGATCATGGAGCCAAGCGAAAAGCTGCCCGCCACCAACGCCGAAAATGTAAGCATGGCCAGATGACCGCGGGCCTGCGGGCTCACGGCAGCCAATCCCGCGATTGTTCCTTGAGGTATTTGAGAAAGGCCTGAACTTTGGTGGTTCGATGCAAATCAACATGTGTGACCAGCCACAACTTGCCCGACCATTCGGGTAAGGGCTCCATGACCTCTGTAAGCTCGGGCTGACGCGCCGCTTCCCATCGCGCCATAAAGCCGATACCGGCGCCCGCCAGCACCGCTTCGCGCATCGTAAAGTTGTTGGTGCACCGAAACGTAATGGCCTCGGACGGCGCGTTTGCACGCAACCACTGGGCAAAAGGCGCACGACTATTTTCATCGTCATTGCCAACAAAGAGGTGATTGGCAAAGTCATCGACACCCTTTGGCTTGCCATGGCGGGCGACATATTCCTTGCTGGCGTATAGCCCGACTTCCTGCGCGACGAATGGCTGGACCACGTTGTCCGGCTGATCCGGTGCCGCACCGGCCCGAATGGCCACATGTGCCTCACCATATTCCAGCCGGAACAACCGATCCCCGGTCAGGTAACGCACGATCAGATCGGGATGCATGCGCTGGAACTCACTTAATGTGGGCACAACCAGGGGTGCCACTGACGCCAGCGATGTTACGACCAATTCGCCGGATACGTCATCGCCACGGCCTTTCATACGCCCGACCAGTTGATTGAACTGATCCTCAGTGGCCTGCGCAACCCGCAAGAGATCCTCTCCCGCCTCAGTCGGCGTATAGCCCCGGGCGTGGCGCTGGAACAATTTGACCCCCAGCCGCATTTCGATCGCGTCGATATGCCGGATCACTGTGGCGTGGTGCACACCCAGAACTTCGGCGGCACCGCTGACGGTACCCATTCGGGCAACCTGATATGCCGTCCTTACTTCGTCCCAGTTGTCCATGTGAAAGTCACCGCTGTGCAAATTCCAACAATCAGTGTTGATATATCCGAGTTTTGTTCGCAGGCGCAACATTCATATTGACAGCACCAACAGATTCCCTCCGATCAAAGGACCCTGAAACATGACCAAGACGATACTCCACATCGATGCCTCTGCCCGTCGCGCAGGGTCTGCAACGCGCGAACTGTCCGACAGCATTGTGAAACATCTGGGCGCAGGTCGCATTATCCGCCGTGATCTGGCCTCGCCATTGCCACTGCTGACCGAAGACTGGATCAACGCGAACTTCACCCCTGCCGATCAGCGCGATGAAGTGCAGCGTGATCAGCTGGCCCTTTCGGATGAACTGGTCAATGAGCTGCAGCAGGCGGACACCGTTGTAATCGGCCTGCCGATCTACAACTTCTCGGTTCCAGCCGCGTTCAAGGCGTGGATTGACCTTGTCGCCCGCGTGGGCCTGACTTTCGCGTATACCGAAAACGGGCCGGCGGGCCTGCTGGAAGATAAGCGGGCGATTCTTGCCATCGCTTCGGGCGGAACCGCCGTCGACTCGGAAATCGACTTCGCAACCGGCTACGTTCGCCACGTGCTGGGCTTTGTTGGCATCCGGAATGTCGACGTTGTTGCCGCTGACCAGATGGCAATAGATCCTGAGGCCGCATTGACCACTGCGCGCAACGCCGTAACAGAACTGGCCGCCTAATCCCGGCTGCCTACTTCTGTTCAAAATACCTTCCGCCACGGGTACGCGCCGCAAGGCGCGTTCCCTCAAGGCATCCAGCTTACCTCACATCCGATCCGATCAAAAAACGCTAATAGATCGGATCGGCTCAGCGCAACGGTCCGGTCATTGACCAACGGGTGCACGTAAATGACATCCGCCTCTTTGGCTGCTGCATCCATGAAAAACCGCACATTATTCCCAACCCCGTTGATCATCGCCAGCGGACTGACCGCACCGGGGCGAATACCAAGGTTCTGAAACAGACGATCTGCCGAGCCAAAGGACAGGGTCCCGACGCCAAGTTCCGCGCCCAGCGCCTTGAGGTCAATCTCACGGCTTTGTTCCAGCGTGACCAGATAGTTCCGTTTCTTCTTGTCGCGCAGATACAGATTCTTCACCCTCAACGCGTTTTCGCCGGAAACAATGAACTGATCTTCGACCGCTTTGGCCTCTTCTACCGTGCGCAGCGGCACATGCGTATGCAGGCGATAGGTCAGCCCCCAATCGTCCATCTGCGCCAACAGCGCGTCAGAACTGAGCGGCAATGTGTCCTGAAATGCCGATGATGCGTCCATTGAAACCTCCTGATACCACGACCCGCTCTTGCAGCGAACGGTCATCAGGTTCAAGACGTGTTTGCTGTGTCTGCCTTGACTACGGACAAAAACGGACATAAAGACCCTGCCAACATCCGGAAGAGACGATCCTTCCGGTCCCTTGAGTCATTCAGGGATCGCCCCCCACCAGCGTGTTACGCCCGTGGGGGCGTTTGTGCATTGAACCGTCTGCCCTTAGATAAAGGGCGCCACCAGATAACCGGCGAAGGAGGCCGAAGGCATGTTTGAAAATCTATCCGAACGCCTCTCTGGCGTCTTTGACCGGCTGACCAAACAGGGCGCCCTGTCCGAAGAAGACGTCAAGACCGCCCTGCGCGAAGTGCGCGTGGCCCTGCTTGAGGCCGACGTCTCGTTGCCGGTGGCCCGCGAATTCGTCAAGAAGGTACAGGATCAGGCAACTGGTCAGGCAGTAACCAAGTCGATCACACCGGGCCAGCAGGTCGTCAAGATCGTGCATGACGCGCTGGTCGACGTGCTGCGTGGCGAAGAAGACCCCGGCAAGCTGAAGATCGACAATCCGCCCGCGCCGATCCTGATGGTCGGTCTGCAGGGCTCGGGCAAGACGACCACCACCGGGAAACTGGCCAAGCGCCTGAAAGAAAAAGAAGGCAAGAAGGTCCTGATGGCCTCGCTGGACGTTTATCGCCCGGCGGCTATGGATCAGTTGGCGGTTCTGGGGACGCAGGTCGGCGTGGATACGCTGCCGATCGTACCGGGCCAGAAGCCTGTCGATATTGCCAAGCGCGCCAAGCAGCAGGCAACACTGGGTGGTTACGACGTTTACATGCTCGACACAGCGGGCCGTCTGCACATCGACGAAGTGCTGATGGACGAGGTCGAGCAGGTCCGCAACGCGGTTGACCCGCG
Organism: Ruegeria sp. BJ6; assembly: GCF_056537885.1. NCBI lineage: Bacteria > Pseudomonadati > Pseudomonadota > Alphaproteobacteria > Rhodobacterales > Roseobacteraceae > Ruegeria > Ruegeria sp. BJ6. The sequence goes on from NZ_JBQFSG010000006.1 coordinate 57,012, forward strand.
CGAAACACTGCTGGTCGTAGATGGCCTGACCGGTCAGGTTGCCGTCGAGGTGGCCGAGGAATTCGACGCCAAGGTCGGCATCTCGGGCGTGGTCCTGACCCGGATGGACGGTGACGGACGCGGTGGTGCGGCACTGTCGATGCGCGCGGTTACCGGCAAGCCGATCCGCTTTGTCGGTCTGGGCGAGAAGATGGACGCGCTGGAGACCTTCGAGCCGGACCGGATCGCAGGTCGTATTCTGGGCATGGGCGACATCGTTGCTCTGGTCGAAAAAGCCCAGGAAACGATGGAGATGGAGCAGACCGAGCGCATGATGAAGCGCATGGTCAAAGGTCAGTTCAACATGAACGACCTGAAAATGCAGCTGGAACAGATGATACAGATGGGCGGCATGCAGGGCATGATGGGCATGATGCCGGGCATGGGCAAAATGGCCAAGCAGATGGATCAGGCCGGCCTTGACGACAAGATCCTGCGCCAGCAGATCGCCTTGATCCAATCCATGACCAAACGCGAGCGCGCCAACCCGCAACTGCTGCAGGCAAGCCGCAAGAAACGCATCGCCGCCGGTTCGGGGATGGAGGTCAGCGACCTCAACAAGCTGCTCAAGATGCACCGGCAGATGTCGGACATGATGAAGAAGATGGGCAAGATGGGCAAAGGCAAGATGCTGAAACAGGCCATGAAAGGCATGTTCGGCAAAGGCGGCCCCAGCCCCGAGGAAATGGCTGCAGGCATGGACCCCAAGGCGCTGGAACAGGCGGCCAAAGCGATGGGCGGCAAGATGCCTGGTGGTCTGCCCGGAATGGGCGGCGGCATGGCCCTGCCCCCGGGTCTGAGCGGTTTCGGGAAGAAAAAGTAAGTGACCGCCCTTGCGCATCATATCCCACGGCTTGAGACCGAGCGCCTGATCCTGCGCGCGCCGTCCGAGGCTGATTTCGAGGCTGAGGCTGAATTCTTCGCCTCCGATGCCTCGAAATATGTCGGCGGGCCACTGCGCCCCGACGAAACATGGCGCTCGATTGCCATGCTGTTGGGGCATTGGGAGTTGCGCGGATATGGGTTCTGGGGTGTCGAGGAGAAAGACACCGGCACGTATGTCGGTCATGTCGGCCTTTGGTTCCCGCATGGTTGGCCCGAGCCGGAAATTGGCTGGACCCTTATGAACAACGCGACCGGCAAAGGTTATGCGACCGAGGCTGCACTGGCCGCGCGGACCCATGCCTATGACATACTGGGCTGGGACACGGCGATCTCTCTGATCGACCCGGATAATCACGCCAGCAAGGCCGTGGCCAAACGGCTGGGTGCAGAGTTCGACTACCATTACGAGCACCCCAAGTTCGGCACCACCGAAATCTGGCGTCACCCTGCCCCCGCTGATCTGGTGAATGGCGGGATGGAGGCCTACGCATGACCTCCTTCACCATCCCCACCGTCGAGACAGATCGTCTGATCCTGCGGGCCCCGCATCTGGACGACCTGCCTGCAATGACCGCATTCTTTGCGACCGAGCGCAGCCACATGGTGGGCGGGCCCAAGGACGAATTGGGCAGCTGGAGTTCGCTTGCCAGCCGCCTTGGACATTGGGCGCTGAAGGGCTTTGGCCTGTGGCACCTGACCGAGAAAGCCAGCGGCGCATTCGTTGGCTGGGCGGGCATGATCGACGCTCCCGGATGGGCGGAACCCGAGTTGGGCTGGACCCTGATGGCTGAGGCCGAAGGCAAAGGGCTGGGCTTTGAAGCCGCACAGGCGGCGCGCGACTATGCGGCACGGCGTCAGGGACTGAATGGAGTGATCTCATACATCGCCCACGCAAATGACCGATCGCGCGCTTTGGCTGAACGCCTTGGCGCCGCTCTGGAGCTTGAGAATGCCGAGCTGTTGGGCAAACGCGCCCAGATTTGGCGCCACCCGCTGATCGACATAACGACCGACAAGAGGACCGGCCAATGACCAACCCCGTGACACAGGCTGCCGCGCTGTTGAAAGAGCATCGCGAAAGCATCGACCGGCTGGACGCGATCCTTGTCTATACGCTGGGCGAGCGGTTCAAACACACACAAGCCGTTGGCAAGCTGAAAGCGGCACACGACCTTCCCCCGTCCGATCCCTCGCGCGAGGCAGCGCAGATCGCACGGTTAGAAGACCTGGCGAAAGAGGCCGATCTGGACCCCGACTTCGCCAAGGCTTTCCTGAATTTCATCATTCAGGAAGTCATCCGACACCACAAGAAACACCAGAACTAAACCGGGCACATCCCGGTTCTAACAAAGACACGCCTCTGGCGTGATGCCATTCAAAGGAGATACCACCATGGCAATGAAAATTCGTCTCGCCCGCGGCGGCTCGAAAAAGCGTCCCTTTTACCGCATCGTGGCTGCCGACAGCCGCATGCCGCGCGACGGCCGTTTCATCGAGAAACTGGGCACCTACAACCCGCTGCTGCCGAAAGACAGCGAAGAGCGCGTGAAAATGAACATGGAGCGCATCCAGTACTGGCTGGATCAGGGCGCACAGCCGACCGACCGTATCGCACGTATGCTGGAAGCAGCCGGCACCCGTGAAAAGGCCGAGCGCAACAACCCCAACAAGGGTACCCCGGGCAAGAAAGCTCAGGAACGCGCTGAAGAAAAAGCCGCCAAGGCCGCAGAAGCTGCAGAAGCCGCTGCCGCTCCGGCAGAAGAAGCTGCTGAAGAATAAGCAAGGCGGGCGCGTGCAGGATCAGACCTTCAGCGAAGATTTCCGCACGCAGTTCGATCTGCTGATGCGGCTCCGGCGCGATGTGCGTCGGTTCCGCGCCGATCCGGTGGACGAGGCAGTGCTGATGCGCTGCCTCGAAGCCTTTCGCTTGGCCCCTTCCGTGGGCCTTAGCGAGCCTTGGCGCGTAATCCGCGTCGAAAGCCCGGCGGCCCGGGCCGCTGCGCTAAAGAATTTCCAGTCCGCAAATTCCGAGGCCCTTTCGGGCTATTCCGGCGACAAAGCCCTGCTTTACAGTCGCCTGAAACTGTCGGGGATGCAGGAAGCGCCGGTTCAACTGGCGGTGTTTTGCGATGACGCCACGGATAAGGGGCTGGGACTGGGCGCGGGCACCATGCCCGAGATGCGCCGATATTCGGTCGTGACTGCAATCGCCTTATTCTGGCTGCGACTGAGGGCCGAAGGATTGGGGCTCGGCTGGGTTTCGATCCTGAATCCCGAACAATTGCACCGTGATCTGGATGTACCTGGCGAATGGCGTCTGATCGGTTACTTTTGTGTTGGCTGGCCCGAAGATGTATCAGACACCCCTGAGCTGGAGCGCGTCGGCTGGGAAACCCGACTGGACGCGCTGCCGGTCGAAACGCGCTGAGGCACCATGTTCGGATTGATACGATTGCCTGTCCTATTGCTGATCGCATTCATTGCAGGCGTGTTCTTTGAGCGCAACAATCAGCGCGAAGCCTGCCTGCCGACCGGCGACTGGCAGGATGGCGTGTGCCTGACGACGGAATTGCCAAATGACTGATCTGATCTGTGTCGGAACCGTTGCCGGTTCGTTCGGAGTGCGCGGCGAGGTCCGCCTCAAAAGCTATTGCGCCGTGCCCGAGGATATTGAGGAATTTTCCCCGCTGACCGACGAAACCGGAGCAGAGCGTTACCCGCTGATCATTACCCGAGCCATCAAAAACGGGTTTGCCGCGCGCATCGGCGGTATCGAGACCAAGGAGCAGGCCGATGAAATCAAGGGTCTGCGACTTTATGCGCGTCGGGATCAACTGCCGTCGTTACCCGACGATGAATTCTATCACGCGGACCTGATCGGTCTGGAAGTCTACGACACAGGGGGGGCCTTGCTGGGGCGCGTCAAATCAGTACAAAACCACGGCGCGTCGGATCTTCTTGAAATCCACGGGCAAGGGATGAAATCCACTGTGCTGCTGCCCTTCACCCTCGCGGTCGTCCCAACCGTGGACCTTGACGCAGGTCGCATCGTCGCTGATCCGCCAGAAGGCCTGTTCTGAAACAGCAGCATCGCAGATCTCCAAAGCCCGGAACAGATTGTCATGACGCAGCCACCCAGCAAATCCCACGGTCGAAAGGCCATCCGCCCGACGATAAAGCCACGCGAGTTGATGACGCCAACGCCGGACCTTCACGGCGTATGGAAGGCAAAGATCATAACCCTGTTCCCCTCGGCCTTTCCGGGCGTGTTGGGCGAAAGCCTGACGGGCAAAGCCCTGCATGAAGGTCTTTGGCAACTTGAAACGATCGACCTTCGGCAATTCGGCATCGGCAAACACCGCAACGTGGATGACACCCCCGCCGGAGGCGGGGCCGGAATGGTTTTGCGCGCGGATGTTCTGGGTCCGGCGATCGATCATGCAATGTCGGGCATTCGGGGCAACTGGCCGCTGATCTATCTCAGCCCGCGCGGGCGCAGAATGGACCAGACGATGATGCGCAATCTGGCCCGATGCGACGGTGTGACCATGTTGTGCGGACGTTTCGAAGGCGTCGACGAGAGGGTGATCGAACAGTACGGCATTCAGGAGGTGTCGCTGGGCGATTTCGTCATGACCGGCGGAGAGATAGCGGCGCAGGCGTTGATAGATGCAACTGTCCGGTTGATCCCCGGCGTTCTTGGCAATCAGGCGTCGGCGGAAGAGGAAAGTTTTTCATCCGGCTTGCTGGAACACCCGCAATATACCCGGCCCGCTGAATGGAAAGGGAAACCGATTCCTGAAATTCTGATGTCAGGACATCATGGGCGCATCGCGGAATGGCGCCACGAGCAATCGGAAAAGCTCACCAAAGAGCGCAGGCCCGACTTGTGGCAATGCTACGAAGAGGCAAAGACCACTTCCGAATAGACGGTATTCCGCCCGAACTCTTATTGCGAACCCAAGTGATGAAGTGGTGCGGAAACAGGAAAACTGACCCTGCTGTTGCCGCAGTGCCGCACCGGCGGATTCAAGTGCCGACTTCGGTTTGAAGCTGCGCTTGGTGTCCTCTAATCCCGCTGAAGCTGCAGGAAAGTTCCAGAGGAAATAATGAAAAAAGTTGCTTTGGCCGCAATGATGGCAATGGCGGCCTGCGGGCAGGTGCCCGGACCGTCCGTTCCCATGCAGGCCGGTCACAATCTGCACTCCGCCCGCTCTGCCGTTCAGGCCTGTTCGACCAATGCCTATCGGGGCGGTAACGTGGCGGTGGCCGGTGGCTACGTAACCGGCATTATTCTGGCAGGTGTCATCGTCGGCCCACTGGTCGTCGCGTCGACCGAAGACGATATTCGCGCCAGCGGCGAAGTGGACTCGGTTGATCGCTGCCTCTCCAAACGCGGGTTCCAGCGCCGGGATCTGACCGAGGGCGAAATCTTCTGGCTCAACAACAGCTACCCGTCAGAACGCGAACAGAAGCTGGATCACCTGATCGGTGGCGGTACCCTTGAAACCTTTGGCCGGCCATCCGCTTGATGGTGGGGCAGCGCGCTGAGCATCAGCGCGCAATTACACCCGCCTTCCAGCGCAGCCAGGTTTCCGGCGAGTCGTGGAACACGTTGATATCGACCGGCCCACTCACACCGGGCACCAGTCCGGTGCCGGTGTACTGCCAGAACCTCCAGCGTGCCCCCGGATAGACCTTTCGGGGGTGACCGGCCACGGAACGCAGCCAGAATTCGGTTCCTCTCAGACGACCGATTTCGGTATCGCGGTAGAAATCCACAGTCGAATAGACAACCGGCCTGCGCCCATAGTGCGCCTCAAGAATATCGAGGAACTTTTTGGCCTCGGACCGCACCTTGGACCCTTCGGGGCGCAGCGTGCAGGTTCTGGAGTGGGGCGTCCATTCCATGTCCAGCACATGCGGAAGGTCGGCGCCTTTCGGAACGTTGCGGATGAACCACCGCGCCTGCTCCTCTGCCGGTCGGCAGAAATAGTAATAGTGATAGGCGCCCCACGGCACTCCGGCAGCCTGCGCCCCACGACGATGCAAGTCGAATTTCGGATCAGCAAAATCCCCGCCTTCAGTCGCCTTGATGAACACAAAGTTCACGCCTGCCGCTTTTGCCACCGGCCAATCCACCGGCTCTTGCCAGCGGGAAATATCGAGGCCGTGGATAGGATAGGACCGCGGTCCGCGCCCTTCCCATTCATGCGGGTCGGCGTCATCGAACTTGGGATAGGTGACAAGACTGGCCGCTGCCGCAACATAGCCGGACTGCGGTTCGGGCCGGGGTTCCGGCACACGCCTTCCACAGGAAACCAGCACGGCCAAAGTCACAAGAAATAACAGCGCAAAACGCATTGAACCGCTCCACCTCAATTTTTATATTCAAATCTGCTCTGACGACCAGAATGCTGTTTCTGTCGCAGAAGGCAACGGCAGAACCTATCAGCACGAATTTCCGGCTGCTTCGCGCCGCGCCTGCAAAGGAACGGATTCCGGGGTTGATCTCTGCCCCCTTTTTTCTTAAACGGGCGCAATCCGGAATCGTTTTATGCGACTCCGGTGTTTTGGTTTGTTTCGCGGCGACACGCCCGGCTTTCTTCGGCCATGGATGCGTTGCGGAAAAAACCGGACCAAAGGAACATTCGATCTGACCTCTGGCGGGCTGCATGCAGGACCCGGTGAAGACCAAGAGCTCTCAGGCCGTGCCAACTTCGTGGACCAACCACGAGCAGATAGGAGAAACTGCGATGGACCTGATCGCACAGCTTGAGGCGGAACAGATTGCCGCCCTGGGGAAAGACATCCCCGATTTCAAAGCGGGTGACACCATCCGCGTCGGTTACAAAGTGACCGAAGGCACGCGCAGCCGTGTGCAGAACTATGAAGGCGTCTGCATCTCGCGCAAGAACGGCAGCGGCATCGCCGGTTCGTTCACCGTCCGCAAGATTTCGTTTGGCGAAGGCGTGGAGCGTGTGTTCCCGCTGTACTCGACCAACATTGACAGCATCACTGTTGTTCGCCGTGGCCGCGTTCGCCGCGCCAAACTGTACTACCTGCGCTCGCGCCGCGGTAAATCCGCCCGTATCGCAGAAGTCACCAACTACAAGCCCAAGGCTGGCGCCGAGGCGTAAGGAGCGGATCCATGAAAAACGACATCCATCCCGATTACCACCTCATCGACGTCAAGCTGACCGATGGCACCGTGATTCAGATGAAATCCACCTGGGGCGCCGAGGGCGACACGCTTTCCCTGGAAATCGACCCGTCTTCGCACCCGGCATGGACCGGCGGCGGCGCGCGTCTGATGGACACCGGTGGTCGCGTATCCAAGTTCAAGAAGAAATACGAAGGTCTGGGTTTCTGATCCTGTCCCCTTCTGGTTTCAGAGAAGGCCGCCCAGATGGGCGGCCTTTTTCTTTTGGAGGTGAATGAGATCAGAAGTGTTAAGGTTGTGCGGCGATACTCCCCACACCAACTCGAATTATCCTGCATCGCCGAACCCGGTGCTTTCGTACGATTAGGACCGCTGCCGGAACATTGTCGGTGTCATACCGGTCTGACCTCGAAAGAAACGAGAGAAGTGGGACTTGTCTGAATAGCCCAGCATGAGGCCGATTTCAGAGATTGTCATTCGGCGCTCTTTTAGATGTTCCTTGGCAATATCGACCCGCAGCCGTTTGATCTCGCGGGGTAGTGTTGTGCCCTGTTGCTGCAATGCCTTAAGCAACCGATCCGGTTGTATGCCGAGCAAACCGGCCACGGAGTGCGACCCCAAATCCGCCTCGTCCAGTTTGTCGCGTAACACGGACCTCATTGCGGCAACGACGGTTACCTCCTCGTCGTGGCTGGCGCTGGCCTGGTGCCTGGGTTCAACCGCTGACATCTGATCTAGGCTCAACCATTCAACAGGGAAGCTGAACCGCATTCCGGGATCGGTCCCAAGACCAACCTCAATCCCCTTGTAGTCAATCGGCAAGCCATTGATGTACCGGCTTTCCCATCGCACAACGGACGGGTCCCATGCACTACCGACCACGGATTGCAGAAGCCTCATGTAAATTGCGGCTCCGAAACCCGTAACCTGTACCGGCAAGACGGCGGGTTCCTGTTGCCGCTCGATCCAATAGGTCGCTTTGTCAGCATCAATGATAAGCCGATGCCGAACTGAGCTGGACTCTTGAGGTACAAGCCGAACAAAGCTGGCAAAGAACTCAAAGAGCGTCTTTGAGGATTGCCGGGCCTGCGCAAAAGGCGGCCAGCCCTCCAGATCGAATGTTTCCCCAACATGAAGCCCGAGGTACCGGTCGCCCGCCAGTTCCGCAAAGGCATTCAAAAGTCCGTAAACCAATTCTGAATGTACATAGACTGATGGGTCACCCAACAGTTCAGCTTTCAACCCAACCTGATCCAGGGCTGGTCGCGGGTCGATCTTGCGATCAGTGAGGTACTGCAGAAACGGCGCAGCCAAAGCCAGCCTGATAAAGCCCTCGCTATGGTCTTGAGTGGAGGAATTGAATGGCACGGTTGTCCGCCTTCGTTTCAAGCGGCACACCAAAGGTGTGTTGCCACTTTTTACGTCACATTCAGCCATCCTAATTAGAAACTGGCAACCATGTCACATTTTTTCGGGCTAGCATTAAAGATATTTGAATGTGTCGAGGTAACTGATGTCCGACTTGCGAAACTCCCTTTTGTCCGCGGCCTTCGTTTCAGTGGCTTGTTCTTGTGCCTGCCCTGCTCTGGCGCAAGATGAAGAACCCCCTCAAACGCTTTTTACCAATGTGCATGTCTTTGATGGCTTGAATGAACAGCGTATAGAGAATGCCAGCGTTCTGGTCGAGGGGAACCTGATCAAGTCCGTTTCAACCGATGCCATCGATGCCCCCAATGCGACTGTGATTGATGGCGGGGGTCGAACGCTGACCCCCGGCTTCATTGAGCTGCATGCCCATCTGATGCTGATGGGGCCGACCCTACCGGCAATGGAGGCCAACACGACATGGGAAGACTTTGCTATCCATGGCGCACGAATGGCCGAGATGTATCTCATGCAGGGTTTCACCACTGTGCGGGATGCAGGCGGAGCCAATGGCGGGCTTCGCCGCGCAATTGATGCAGGACAGATCGTCGGCCCGCGTTATTATCCGTCGGGTGCGTTTATCGGAACGCGTGGTGGCCACGCAGATTTCGCCAACTTCACCGCGCCGCCGGGTTCTCAAACAAATATGAGCCGCCTGAACTTGGCGCAGGAAGTCAGCGGTGTTGACGACGTCTACAAGTTCGCCCGCAATAACTTCCGGATGGGCGCGACGCAGTTGAAATTCATGCAATCCGGCGGTGTCGTTTCGGCATTCGACCCATGGCAGTTGCTTGCAGGATCTCCTGCAGAGATTGAGGCCGCTGTGCAAGTGGCGAACGAATATGGCAGTTATGTCATGGCGCACTCCTACCGGAAAGAAGCGATCCTGAACGCCTTGGATGCCGGGGTGATGTCGATCGAACACGGGTTCTCGTTTGACTGCGAAATCGCCGAGGTCATGAATGAGAAAGGGGCCTACATCACAACGAACCTCACGGCTTTTGACCCGGGCCTGTTGGATATTCCTGCAGTCGCCAACGTGCCTTCCAGCCTCGCCAAGGCGAAATCGGCCTCGGCCACATTCGCAGGCTACATCGACAACATGAAAGAATGCCCGGTAAAGCGGGGCTTTCAGACCGACTGCGTCGGTTCGGTTGAGGCATGCAACATCCAGATCGCCTATGAGAAGCACCTGAACAACGAGTTCTTCGGGCCATACACATCAATGGTGACACTGACGTCGACAGGCGGCGAAGCTGTTGCACTGTCGGGCGATTTCATGAACCCTTATAGCGCCGGTAAGCTTGGAGTGATCGAGGAAGGCGCCTATGCGGATATCCTTTTGATCGACGGAAACCCTCTCGAGGATTTCTCGGTGGTCGGTACGGGGGATCAGTGGTTCGGTGCTGATCCAAGACCGGAGAGTCCCGAAACGATTAGGCTGATCATGAAAGATGGTGGGATATACAAAAACACACTGGATTGATCCGGACAAAGAAGGTGAGACGCGTTGATACGCCGAAAGTTTCGTTTAGCAATGATCGTAGTACTGGCTTTGTGCGGACAGTCAGCCATGGCCGCGAGGGGTCAGATTCTTAATTGGTCCGACTTGCCGGACCCGTCCGTTCAGGTCTTTGATGATCCTTATCGCGACCTTACCCCCGAGCAATTCGATGACGTGATCTTTGTCGTTCGCTTGCGTGGCAGGCTGCAGCAAGACACAGGCACCGTCGAAGAGCGTCAGAAATGGCAAAAGCTTTTGACCGAGACACTGGACGCCCTGGCGGCCGATGGTATTGATGTCGACTGGCTGCTGGAGCAGCGACAGGTCGTGACCGAACGCCGAAGACGCGCCGGTACCGCGGGTAACCCGCTGTTTGACGGCCAGATGGTGACGGTGGCTGGTTTTGCCATTCCGGCGCCACCTGACGCCGATGGTCGGCCCGTGGCCTATCTGGTGCCCGAGCGTGGTATGTGCAGTCACATGCCGCCACCGCCACCCAATCAGATGATCCGGGTGCGGCTGAACGATGATTGGGCACCCAGCTATTTTCACGAGCCCGTACGGCTAACGGGAACGCTGTCCATCGAACCTTCGGATCACAATATGATGGTCGTTGATGGCCTTATGCCCATGCGCGCAACCTTCCAGCTGGACACCGACAGTGTCGAGACACTTGAAACGCAAGGCGAGCGGCTTGAGTGGACGCAAAGTATTGCCGAACGCCTTCGTGCGGCCGGCAGCCGCAAGACAGGCGGCGCGAAGGTTTCCGAATGATAAGACTTCTGATCGCCGCCCTTCTGGCGATTGCATCCGTCGATGCAGCCTCGGCTCAGGGTTTGTCTGGCCCGTCTTCCGTCGAGGCTGATCTTGAACCAGGTGATGGGCTGACCGATCCACAACTCCGTTCAGACTTCCCACGCAATATCGCGCCGCGTTGGTTCGACTGGAAGGACCGGCTGGCCGAGGACGGATTTCGGTTCAATATTGATTATCTGGCACTGGGCCAATCCACGAATGCAGATCAGGGCAGTGGCGAAGCCGCCAGCGGTATTGCTCGCTTTTATGGTAGCTGGCAGGCAGCCGAACGCGGATCTTTGACATTCAAGATCGAACACCGGCACAGCTATACGGATGTTGCCCCGCAGTTTCTCGGCCTGAATGGTGGTGCCCTGTCGATCACAGGAACGGCATTCAACGACTCCGGCTTGCTGCTAACCAACCTGTTCTGGACACAGAGGGCCGATGATGGAGCTTGGACCCTTCAGTTTGGTCAGATTGATGTGACTGACTTTGTTGATGTCTATGGGCTTGTCAGCCCTTACTCCGGGTTTCAGAATCTCGCCTTCAATACCAACCCGACTATCAACGCCCCAAACCCAGGATTGGGAATTGCAGGAGGCATAAAACTCAACAGCAATCTGTACGCCGTAGCCAGTATTGCCGATGCCAACGCTGACCCGTCCGATCCGAACTTTGACGTTTTCAGTGACGGTAATCTCTTTAAGTCGCTCGAGCTTGGATATACTTCCGGTTTTGACCGCATCTACTTTGACAATATTCATCTGACCCTCTGGCATGCGGATGCAGCCGACGACGGCAGCCGACCTGAAGACTATGGCGGAGCGTTCTCGGCCGCGTGGTTTGTGAACAACAAGTGGATGCCGTTCTTTCGCGCCGGTGCCGCTAAAGGGACGGCCGCGCTTTATAAACGGTCTGTGTCTACCGGTGTGGGGTATTATGGCCGAAACACCGATCTTGCCGGGCTGGGCCTCAATTGGGCCGAAGCGCGAGGCATCGACGAAGATCAGTTCACGGTCGAGGCTTTCTATCGTTTTTCGGTGTCACCGGGCCTGCAGATCACGCCATCTATACAGTTCATTTCCAATCCGCTGCTAAACCCAAACCAGAAAAATATTACGCTGTTCGGTTTGCGAACACGGGTTGTGTTCTGAGGTCTGTGTTTCAAGGCACGAAGGCAAGCGGCAGTGTACGAACCGCCATGAATTAGCACTCGCAACGGAAGACAAGTCTTTCGAAACCCTGTCTGAACGACACTGTCCCATTTGCGCAGCAATGCATCAGCAACCGAAAAAATTGCGTGAACTTCGCCTGATGTACAATGCTCTGCGCCGTCAGGTAAGATGAAGGTGCAGAGATTTCAAACGGGATGCAGAGACATGTACAAAGAAGCTTTGGACGCGGGTGGAATTGCTGTCGTCACAGGGGCCGCAAGCGGTGTTGGGCGTGTTGCGGCGTTGCGCTTTGCGCAGGCCGGCCTTGGCGTAATTCTGGCCGATCTTCCTGGCGCGCAACTTGAAGAAGCTGCTGGCGAGGTACGCGCTGCCGCGGCCCCGGGGGCAAAGGTGATTGCCGTCCCGACCGACGTCAGTGTCGATGACGATGTTCAGGCTTTGGCAGACACGGCGTTTACCACAGGCCCCGTCGCCGTCCTGATGAACAATGCCGGGGTCGGAATGCGGACCGGCAGCTGGCAGAACAGCGCCAACTGGCAAAAGATGTTCGATGTGAATTTCTTTGGTGTGATGCGAGGGGTTCATGCCTTTCTGCCCCGCATGATACAGGCCGGCCGCCCGGCTGTGGTGATCAACACGGGATCCAAGCAGGGGATAACCACTCCGCCGGGCAATCCGGGCTACAATGCAACGAAGGCCGCCGTGAAAGTCCTTAGTGAGCAACTGTCGCACGACCTGCGGAAAGAAGATGCGCCGATTTCCGTGCACCTGTTTGTTCCGGGGTTTACTTATACCGGTATGGTTGCCGCCCACATTCCCGAAAAACCTGATGCTGCATGGTCAAGCGAGCAGACCGTGGACTATTTTTTGGGGAAAATGTCTGACGGCGATTTTTACATCCTGTGCCCCGACAATGACGTCGACGAAGTCACGGACAGGCGGCGCGCGGAATGGGCCATTGGCGATATCGTCGAAAACCGCCCGGCCTTGTCGCGCTGGCACCCGGATTATGCCGATGCCTTCAAAGCCTTTGAACAAGACGGGAAAGGCTAAGAAAATCGAACGCCTTTCCCATTCCATTACGACGATCTTCCCGGTTCAGCCACCGGCAGAGATCGGATGTTTCACCAAACAGTGATCGAAGTTCACTTGCTCAAATCACTGCATCCGCAGACGCTGACGTCACTCACGTCAAATGCATTTGGTATTGCGCCCCAATGGCGGGGCTGGAGAGTGACATGAACAGACTGAAGGAAATTTCCATACTGGCCGCGATTGTGATCGCCGTTCCGCTGGCAGCGTCCGCAGGTAACGACACCGACAAGAAAACCAAGGATCAGGTCACCAGCGACCACAAACTGGACAATGACCCAAAGTGGTCGAACTGGCCGCACCTGCCTGAGCGGCAGGGCGGAAGCGCGTACAGCAAAAGAACCCGCATCGAATATGGCGGCCCGGTCGAGCGTAATTTCGAATCCGGCCGCCGGTAGTCCGGTTCAGGTGTTGAAGAGGAAGTGCATCACGTCGCCGTCCTTGACGACATAGCTCTTCCCTTCAGCCCGCATCTTGCCGGACTCTTTAGCACCCTGTTCACCACTGCATGAGATGTAGTCGTCATAGGCAATCGTTTCAGCGCGGATGAACCCCTTTTCGAAATCGCCGTGAATGACACCCGCCGCCTGTGGTGCGGCGGTTCCTTCGCGGATAGTCCAGGCGCGGGCCTCTTTCGGGCCGACGGTGAAATAGGTTTCAAGCTTCAGCAGGTCGTATCCTGCGCGGATCAGTCGATCGAGACCGGGCTCGCTGAGGCCCATTTCCTCGAGAAACATTTGCGCCTCTTCGGTTTCGAGCAGGCTGATCTCTTCCTCGATTTTGGCGCTGATGATGACATGGGCATTACCTTGATTAGCCGCCATTTCAGCAACCCGCGCGGAATGTTCGTTGCCGGTGGCCGCTTCTTCCTCGGAAACGTTGCACACATAAAGGACTGGCTTGGTCGTCAGCAACTGCAGTGTGTTCCAAGCCTTGGAGTCTTCTTCACTGACCTCGACCAGACGCGCGGGCTTGCCGTCTTCAAGCATTTCCTGCGCCGCGGCCAACAAGCGATCCTGCTGCTGCGCTTCCTTGTCGTTGCCTTTCAGCTTGCGCACCAGATTGGCACGGCGCTTTTCGATGCTTTCCATATCGGCAAGCATCAGCTCAGTCTCAATGGTTTCGGCATCGGCAACCGGATCAACGCACCCTTCCACATGGGTGACATCCCCATCCTCGAAACACCGCAGGACATGTGCAATCGCATCAACTTCGCGGATGTTGGCCAGAAACTGGTTGCCCAAGCCCTCGCCCTTCGAGGCCCCTTTGACCAGACCTGCAATATCCACAAACGTGATGCGCGTCGGAATGATCTGTCGGGATTTCGCAATCCCCGCCAATTTATCCAGACGATCATCGGGTACCGCCACATCGCCCACATTCGGTTCGATCGTGCAGAACGGGAAATTTGCCGCCTGCGCAGCCGCGGTTTTGGTCAGCGCATTGAAGAGGGTCGACTTGCCCACGTTCGGCAAACCCACGATTCCCATTTTAAAGCCCATGACGGTCTCCTGATGCCATTCGCGGCTGCTTCTATGCAGGTCCGCGAAAATGCGCAAGCAGAGCCGGGAATACCGACAAAATGAGTCCGTTTGGACACATCACAAAACTGTTGAGATGTTGTGTACTTGTGAGCATTGAAAAAGAGACATTAGAATAACCACTTAACCAGTTATCAGTGAAATTATATCGAAGAAAAACAATGAAATACCTGATTGCTTCCGTTGCTCTCGCCGCCGTTGCATCAACCGCGCAGGCTCAATCTCTTGTATTTGGGGCGGGATACGCCGATTTCTCAGACAGTCAGTCCGAAGATCAAGCCATATTTTCGTTGGAATATCAGCACAGACCGTTTCACGAGGCAACACGGTTTAGTGCGACATGGGGTGGTGCGCTGACCGTCGACCAATCAGGCGATACACATATCGGCGTCGGTCTGATCGGTATCTACACGTTTGCAGACCGGTGGTTTGTTGAAGGCAGCGTGATGCCAGGATACTTCTCTGAGGCCGACGAACTGAACGATCTTGGCGGCAGCTTTCAGATTCGCAGCCTGCTGGGCGTGGGATACACATTGAACAGCGGCAACAAGCTGTCGCTAGCAATCACGCATAAATCGAATGCCAGCACGCAGGACGAAAACCCGGGTTTGAACGCAGTCTTCCTGCGATTCCACAAGGCGTTCTGATACCTTGTCGACAAGCCGGGATTGATTTTCCGTCAAAGTTTCTGCACATCAGGTTCAAACCTGACTGCAAGGACATCCGATGACCCGTATCGACGCCAAGTTCGCCGCCCTGAAAGCCGAAGGGAAGAAAGCCTTTGTCGCCTACATCATGGCTGGCGATCCCGACTATGACACCTCGCTTGAGGTCGTAAAGGGTTTGCCGGGCGCCGGTGTAGACGTCATCGAACTGGGTTTGCCCTTTACCGACCCGATGGCAGATGGACCCACCATTCAGGCCGCAGGTCAGCGGGCACTGGACGGAGGCATGACCCTGCAGCGGACGCTGGACCTTGCGCGCGCCTTTCGTGAAACCGATGACACGACGCCCATCGTGCTGATGGGGTATTACAACCCGATCTACAGCCGTGGCGTTGAGCAGTTTCTGTCAGATGCAAAGGCCGCGGGCATCGACGGCCTGATCGTCGTGGACCTGCCGCCGGAAGAGGACGAAGAACTGTGCCTTCCGGCGCAGGCGGCCGGACTGAACTTTATCCGTCTGGCAACTCCGACTACCGACAACAAACGCCTGCCCCGCGTTTTGCAGAATACTTCGGGGTTCGTTTACTACGTCTCGATCACCGGCATCACCGGGGCCGCCGAAGCGCAGGCCACGGATGTCGGCCCAGAGGTGGCGCGGATCAAGGCTGCAACCGACCTTCCGGTGATTGTCGGATTTGGCATCAATACTCCGGAAAAGTCGCGCAACATCGCAAGCGTTTCTGACGGCGCGGTTGTCGGCTCGGCTATTGTCAGCCAGATCGCTGCAGGCAAGCCGGTGAACGAGGTTCTCGACTTTGTCAAAACACTTTCGGACGGTGCCCACGCCGCCTGAACTGCCGTACCGCACAATACAATTCTGAAGCGCCGCAACCGGTCAAAAGCCGGTTGCGGTTTTCTTTTTGCGTCCTAACACTTTGAAAAAGCTGCTGGAAACCCGAAGTGTCGGGTGCGGCACATACCCGCAATCTGTTTTGTTGCGATCTGATTGAAAAATTGGTAAAGAAACTTAACCAATCCTCTGAGGGCCCGGAAATCATGCCAGTCATCACCAACATCGAAGACCTGAAACGGATCTACGAACGCCGAGTGCCGCGCATGTTCTACGACTATGCGGAAAGCGGCAGCTGGACCGAGCAAACCTTCCGCGAGAACAGCTCGGATTTTGAGAAAATCCGTCTGCGTCAACGCGTGGCCGTGGATATGACCGGACGTTCGACCTCATCCCAAATGATTGGTCAGGATGTCTCCATGCCGGTTGCGCTTGCCCCCGTTGGGTTGACGGGTATGCAGCACGCCGATGGTGAGATGAAGGCCGCAAAAGCCGCCGAGGAGTTCGGGGTGCCCTTTACCCTGTCCACAATGTCGATCAACTCGATCGAAGATGTGGCCGAGAACACCTCCAAACCCTTCTGGTTTCAGCTCTACACGATGAAAGACGAGGATTACGTCGGCCGTCTGATCCAGCGCGCCAAGGACGCGAACTGTTCAGCGCTGGTAATCACGCTTGACTTGCAAATCCTTGGCCAGAGGCACAAGGACCTTAAGAATGGCCTGTCCGCCCCACCAAAGTTGACCGCAAAAACAATCGCCAATCTGATGACGAAATGGGCCTGGGGCATCGAAATGCTGGGCGCACATCGGCGCGAGTTCGGCAATATCGTGGGCCATGTCGAAGGTATTTCGGACGCATCTTCGCTTGGCGCTTGGACTGCCGAGCAGTTCGATCCCAGTCTGGACTGGGGCAAGATTGAAAAGCTGATGGAGAAATGGGGCGGCAAGGTAATTCTCAAGGGCATTCTCGACGCTGAAGATGCCAAAATGGCAGCAAAACTAGGCGCAGACGCCATCGTCGTGTCCAATCACGGCGGCCGTCAGCTGGATGGCGCACTCAGTTCGATCCGTATGCTACCCGAAATCATGGATGCGGTCGGCAGTGACATCGAAGTGCATCTGGATAGTGGCATCCGGTCCGGCCAGGACGTGCTGAAAGCTTTGGCACTGGGTGCCAAGGGGACCTATATCGGGCGCGCCTTTGTCTATGGGTTGGGCGCCATGGGTCAGAAAGGCGTCACCACCGCCCTTGAGGTCATTCAAAAGGAACTGGACACCACCATGGCCCTGTGCGGCGAACGCAGCGCATCCGATCTTGGGTCGCATAACCTGCTGGTACCCAAAGATTTTGGTGGCGTCTGGCAACCCTGACGGGAACTGGATAATCTCCCGCGCATGTTCATATGCAGCGCTCAGAATCTGGCCTTTGTTTCCGTTCCCAAGACAGGGAGCACGGCGATCAGGATGGCGCTGCGTCCCTACGCCGACATCATGTTCGCCAGATGGCGCAGGCACATGTCCGCGCATAAATTTGGCAGTCAGGTTGCCCCCTTTCTGAAAGAGTCGCTCGGCCTGTACCCGGATCGTTTTGCGGTCATGCGCGAACCGGAAGAACAGATTCGCAGCTGGTATCGGTATCGTATGCGTGAAAGCAATTCGGACGGGCCGACCAGCACCACCGGCATGGATTTCGACCAGTTCGTTCTGGACGCTCTGTCGGACGATCCGCCATCCCATGCCCGAATCGGAACACAGTGGCGCATGCTGACGGGAGGGGATGAGCTTTTGGTTCATCACCTTTTTGCATATGAAACGCCAAAACACCTGCGCGGTTTTCTCAATGAACGGTTCGGCACAGAAATCAGGTTGAAATCCGTCAACGTTTCGCCCCCGGTGGATGCACCCCTTTCAGAGAAAACGAGGCAAAAACTGCGACGCGCAAGACAGAGTGAATACGTGCTTTATGACATGCTCATGGAGGCTGGCGGGCACCTTGAAAACCGGTTCTGATCAAAGGCCGTAAAAGCACTTTCCAAGCCAAATGAAACAGGCTATATGCGCGGCTTCACGCGGGCATACAGCCTTGGAGGATGCCCGCCCTAACATTGGAGAATTATCATGGCTGGAGAGATTCCTGATCTCGTAGCTCTGGAACGGACGGGGACAGGCAAGGGCGCCGCTCGTCAGGCACGCCGCGACGGCATGGTTCCGGGCGTTGTATTCGGTGGCGACAAAGACCCGCTGGCGATTCAGATTCCGTTCAACGAACTGTTCAAGCGTCTGAAAGCTGGCCGGTTCAAGTCGACCCTGTGGAACCTGAAGGTTGAAGGCCACGAGGACGTCCGCGTCATCTGCCGCGACGTTCAGCGTGACGTCGTCAAGGACCTGCCGACCCACCTGGACCTGATGCGCCTGCGCCGGACCACCAAGATCGCGCTGTTCATCCCGGTTGAGTTCATCAACGAGGAAGAAGCCCCCGGCATCAAGAAGGGCGGCGTTCTGACTGTTGTCCGTCCCGAGGTCGAACTGGTCTGCACCGCGGGTGACATCCCTGAAAAGATCACTGTTGATCTGACCGGAATGAACATCAACGACGTCGTCACCATCTCGTCGGTCGAACTGCCCGCAGGCACCA
The DNA here is from genome assembly GCF_056537885.1 of Ruegeria sp. BJ6. Lineage (NCBI taxonomy): Bacteria > Pseudomonadati > Pseudomonadota > Alphaproteobacteria > Rhodobacterales > Roseobacteraceae > Ruegeria > Ruegeria sp. BJ6. The sequence goes on from NZ_JBQFSG010000006.1 coordinate 75,786, forward strand.
AACCGACCATCGACCGCGACTTCGTGATCGCCAACGTTTCGGCACCGACCGGCCTGGCCACCTCGGACGACGAGGAAGAGGGCGAAGCCGAAGTGGCACCCGATGAAGTTGAAGTCGTCGGCGAAGAATAAGCCACGCGACAGCAATGCAAGTTTGAAACAGGGTCCTTCGGGGCCCTGTTTTTTCTTCAAACATTCAATTAACAACATTTATTCAGAAATGGCGCTATAGTCACTCGCAGGCCGACATTTCGGGCCGTTTTGGCAAGAAATCCTTGTCCAAAGGGAGAGCGATTATGACCAATACGTTTCATGTTTCAGCCGCCGTTCTGGGGGCATCACTGCTGGGCTTCATCTGCACTCCGGCAGCTGCGCAGGTACAGGATACCTTGCCCAGCAAGGACGACGTCGCAGAACGTTTCACCTCGGACCATTTCTCACCCTATGCGGGGCGCAATTTTCCGACGCAACTTCTTTGGGGTGACACGCACCTGCACACCGATGTTTCGGTAGATGCCGGGACAATGACGCGCCTCAGTCAGGAAGATGCATTCAGATTCGCGCGCGGCCACGAGGTTACGACGACACACGGGTTGCAAGCCAAGCTGGCAAGACCGTTGGACTGGCTTGTGGTATCCGACCACGCCGAAATGTACGGCCTGATGCCACAACTGCTGGGTGGCGATCAGGAAATTCTGGCAACGGAGCAAGGCAGGCTCTGGTACGATGCCCTGACCAGCGGGGACAATGACGTGGTATTTAACACGGCGATGCAGATCGTGGCATCGCTGTCGGGCGACGAGCCCCCGATAGACAATCCCAAGGCCACCAAAAAAGCCTGGCAACACTACACCGCACTTGCGGACCAGTACAACGAACCGGGCGTTTTCTCTGCCCTTATCGGCTATGAATGGACGTCCGAGGGCGGTGACAACATCCACCGCAATGTCATTTTCCGCGATGGGGCGGAGATGGCCAATCAGGTTCTGCCGTTCTCGCAATTCGACAGCAAGAATCCCGAAGACCTTTGGGCTCATCTGGCCGATTATGAAGACCGGACCGGCGGCGATGTCCTTGCCATCCCCCACAACGGAAACCTATCCAATGGCCGGCTGTTTTCGGTCTCGAACTTCGACGGTTCACCTCTGACCGAAGACATGGCCCGCCTGCGTACCCGTTTCGAACCGGTCATCGAAACCACACAGATCAAAGGCGACAGCGAAGCACATCCGTTCCTCAGCCCCGACGACGAATTCGCCGATTTCGACACCTGGGACGCATCAAACCTGAATGGGACCGAAGCCAAGACCGAGGACATGCTGCAATACGAATACTCGCGCGAGGCTTACAAAACCGGTCTGATGCTGGAAGAGACGCTGGGCATCAATCCCTTCAAGGTCGGTCAGATCGGTTCAACCGACGCGCATACCGGGATGGCAGCGGTCGAAGAAGACAACTTCTTTGGCAAACATTCGGGCGTTGAACCCGAACCCAACCGCTGGGAACATCTGGTGATCGAAGCGCCTGATCCGGAATTTTCGATTTACGGATGGAAACAGGCATCAGGCGGATATGCCGCCGTTTGGGCCCCAGAAAATACCCGCGAAGCAATCTTTGATGCGTTGGAGAGACGCGAGGTTTATGGAACCACCGGGTCCCGCATCATGGTCAGGTTCTTTGGTGGCTGGGACTTCACCCCTGATGACGCCCTGTCCCGCCTGCCTGCGGATCTGGGATATGCCAAGGGCGTTCCGATGGGCGCTGATCTGCCACCCCAAAGTGGCGATGGTGCCCCCAATTTCCTGATCGCGGCCCTCAAGGATCCGTTCAGTGGAAATCTGGATCGCGTTCAGGTCATAAAGGGCTGGCTGAACGCCGATGGCACACGAGGCGAAAAGGTCTATGACGTGGCGTGGAGTGGCAACCGTCAACCGGGCGATGATGGAAACCTGCCATCAGTCGGCAGCACGGTCGATGTTGAAAACGCGACCTGGACCAACACGATAGGCTCACCGGAACTGATCACCTTTTGGGAAGACCCCGACTTCGATCCGTCTCAGAAGGCATTCTATTATGTGCGCGTCATTGAAATTCCCACACCAAGGTGGACTGCGTACGAGGCGAAACGCTTTGACGTTCAAATGGACCCGGACGTTCCCATGACCACAACCGAGCGGGCCTATACCTCGCCGATCTGGTTTACCCCAAAAGGATGAGGCGTCAGGATCGGGCCGCGATTTCCCTTTGCGGCCCGTCTGGATTTTTCCATCAATTCAGGGCATGACTGCGGCCAAATGAAATGCAGTACGGGGCGATGCCATGAAACTCTTTGTCGGATTGGGAAATCCGGGCCAGAAATACGCCCGCAACCGACATAACATCGGGTTCATGGCGTTGGACCAGATCGCCAGTGATCACGCATTTGGCCCATGGAAATCCAAGTTTCAGAGCGAGATTGCCGAAGGGCGGCTTGGCACCGAAAAGATCTTGCTGCTGAAGCCGATGACCTTCATGAACCGGTCCGGGCAGTCGGTCGGTGAGGCGATGCGGTTTTTCAAACTCGACTCGACGGATGTCACCGTCTTTCACGACGAACTGGACCTTGCCCCCGGCAAGGTGCGGGTAAAGGCAGGTGGGGGCCATGCCGGACATAATGGCCTGCGCTCGATCCATGATCATATCGGCGCGGCCTATGACAGGGTGCGGTTGGGCATTGGACATCCCGGCAGCAAGGACAAAGTCTCGCCCTATGTCCTGAGCGATTTCGCAAAAGCCGATGGTGAGTGGCTGGATAACGTTTTGCGGGGCGTATCCGATGGCGCGCCAAATCTGGCGGCGGACGAAGGCGGGAAGTTCATGAACGCCGTGTCCCTGCGCACGGCACCTGCGCGCTCGTCCAAAACCACAAAGCCCGAGGCACAGGACAACGCAGCCAATCGCACCACCGCGCCTGCGGAACCGGCACCTGACACGCGGTCTCCGATGCAGAAACTCTTGGATAAGTTCAAATAGGGCCGCAAACCACACCCAAAATTGCCGCCACGTAGAGATTGCGCAAACCGCAGACACGCGCTCCAATACTCATGTAGATGGAGGGGTGTAATGCGAACAATCCTGAAATGGCTCGGCCGTATTCTGTTGGCACTGATTCTGGCAGCAGCCGTTGTCGGATTCTGGAAGCGCGAAGAAATCAAACGCCTCATGGCGGTGAATTCGTTGTTTTCCGAAGAAAATATTGTCCACAACTTCTCCAACATGGACGCCGCTTTCCTGACGGCCCCCTTGCCGCGCGGCGACGGGCCAACAAGCGAGCTTGCCTATGGCGCCGAATACACCCTGCCGGAAGACGCCGCCGGTTGGATCGAGGACCGGGCCGTGACCTCTCTGCTAGTCATGCAGAACGGTGAAATCAGGTTCGAGGAGTATTTTCTGGGCACCACCCCCGAGGACCGCCGGATTTCGTGGTCCATCGCCAAAAGCTATCTCTCGGCCCAGTTCGGCATCCTTCTGGCCGAAGGCGCAATAGACTCCTTGGACGATCCGGTGACGAAATACGCACCCAAGCTCAAAGGTAGCGCTTACGAGGCTGCGACCATCCGAAATGTCCTCAATATGGCCAGCGGGGTGACCTTTAACGAAGACTACCTCGACTATAACTCGGATATTAACCGCATGGGCCGCGTCGTAGCGCTTGGCGGAGAGCTGGACGATTTCGCGGCCTCCCTGACAGACAGTTTCGCCGCTCCCGGAGAGACCTGGCAGTATGTCTCGATTGATACCCATGTGATTGGCATGGTCGTCCGCGGAGCCACCGGGCGCGGTGTCACCGAGTTGATAACCGAGAAAATCATCCACCCACTGGGACTTGAGAGGGATGGATACTACATCACGGACGGCGCAGGGGTTGCGTTTGTGCTAGGCGGGCTGAACTTCACAACGCGGGATTTCGCGCGGTTCGGGCAGATGATCCTTGAAGACGGGATGTACAACGGCCAACAGATCGTCCCCGCCGAGTGGATATCGGAATCCACTTGGCCCAGCGCCCCAACCGCTTCGGGCAAGATCGGCTATGGGTATCAATGGTGGATACCCGTCGGCGCGCATGAGGGCGAGTTCATGGGGCGCGGCGTGTATGGGCAGTATCTGTATTTTGATCAGGCCCGTAACGTTCTGATCGTGACCACAGGCGCGGACAGAAAGTTCCGCGAACCGGGCGTGAATGAGGCGAATATCGAAATGTTCCGCAAAATCGCACAAAGCCTGTAAGATGGATTCATGCAGAAAGAAGACAGCATAAACGTACTGGGCGGCGTCCTGTCCCCATGCTCGCGAAATCCGCTAACCGGATTCTTTCGGGATGGCGCCTGCAATACCTGCCTCGAAGACAGGGGCAGCCATACGGTCTGTGCAGTAATGACCGCAGAATTTCTGGCCTTTTCGAAATACGTCGGCAACGATCTGAGCACACCGCGCCCGGAGTTCGATTTTCAGGGACTGAAACCCGGTGACCACTGGTGCCTATGCGCTGCCCGCTTTCTTCAGGCCCATGACGAGGGCTGCGCCCCAAAGGTGAATCTGGAAGCAACCCACAGGCGCGCGCTGGATATCGTGCCAATCAAACTTCTGGTCGAACACCGAATTGATAGCTGATCCGGATCAGCCCAGATCAGAACGCCATCTGCCAGGTCAGGCTGACGCTATAGCTTTCAAACCCGCTTTCGCCGATCCCGTCATAGAACATGTTGGCCGACAGCACGCTGCTGTTTTCAAGCAGATAGTCAAAGCCCAGATCAGCGCGTCCGCGCGCGGTATCTCCGATCGGTGATACACCCGGCGCGACGCCCGTACCGGACGTGGTGCTCCACACTCCGGACAGACCACCGGTCAGGGTCATCTGCCCGCGCTTGACTGGAAGCGGACGGCTGAAATCCAGTCCCAACTTGGCCGTGGTCAGGCTGAAATCCTGCTGAGGGATCAGATTGCCCAGACTGTCGATATAGGCGTCCTGATCATCGCTGACATAGCTCACGTCCAGATGCGGCATGAGGGTTGTCTGACCGCGCAGCATTTCACCGGTTACCCGGGATTGCAGCAACCAGCGATCACTGTCGAACTTGTCACGATAGGTGCCCAGCGGTGAGATTTCGTTGCTGGTTTGCCCGTAAAGGGCGCGGCCTTCGAAATAAACCGGGTGGTCGGGCAGTTTCGCCACCAGATATGGACCGATCAGCCAGCCGGTGCCGTCAACTTCGGACGACCCGTTTTCGCTTTTGGCGTAATCGAACTGCAGCATGGCCCCGACCAGCAGGTTCTGGTTGATCCGCCGATGCGCCCCCAGAACAGCCAGCGCATATGCACTGTCTACGTTATCCTGCGAGCTCCAGTTGCCGGTTACATTAAACCAGACCGGCAGGGACGGATCGCTGGCAAACTCCAGATACCCAACACCGCGGGTGACAGACGTATCCAGCACACCTGCTCCGGTTCTCTGCAAAAACTGCGTCAGCTTGGGCTGGTTGGTCGCCAGACTGTTTGCGCGCGCATATTGAAACGCCTGAATCTGTCGCTGAGTGTCCTCGACAATCCGGTTGGCAACGGTCACCTGGTTCGAGGCAACGCTGGGGTTGCCCGCCAGATCTTCGGCTGCGCCTGCTTCGACCACGACAGCAAGGTCTCCGCCCCCCGATGGTGTAATCATCGCGGAATAGGATTGCGGCCCACCGGAAAGCGCGCCAACTGTCCCGTTGGTGACCGAGATACCTGACGTACTGAAATTTTGGACAGCTTCGGAAAATGTGAAGGTGACCCGGATGGGATCAAGGCTGTTGAAGTTCGAAGGAAGACCAGAAATGGTCACCGTCGGCCCGGATGAGTCATAGTTAACCGTCACCGTATTCGAGGCCAAATTGGTATTTCCCGCCGCATCGGTAAACACCCCTGCCGGGATCGACAACTCAACCAGCCCGTTTGCCTGAGGCGTCAGTGTCGCGGTATAATTCTGACCCGATCCGGTCATTGTTGCAGTCGCGTTGACCAACGCCAGATCACTCACGACGAAGTCGGTGCTGGGTTCACTTAGAGTAATCTGCGCAGTAAACGTTCCGCTCCCCGTCGATGTCAAAGGCGCAATGGTCGCCGTTGGCCGGGTTACGTCCGCTGCGGTGCGCGTATTGATGAACTGAGTGGTTGTTGCACCGGACAAGGCCATTTCGTACCTATAAAGCGTACCGCCCGGCGCTTCGCGCGCCGTGAAAACGACGCCCATATAGTCATCCGTGGCATACGTCCCCTGAGCACCGTCCTGACTGATGATGGTGACGTCCAGCCAGCCCATACTGGCAAGTCCAGCCGGGGTGATCGCTGCCTGAGGCACGATTGAACCTCCGGAAAAGATCATGCCGCCCGGCACTTCTCCTACAATTCCAAAGGAAAGAAAGGCGGTCGTACTGGGACTCACTGGAATATTGACGACGGTAACCTGTTGCCCATTTGGAGACGAAGCAGATGTTGTAATAAACGGAGGGCCAAGCGCCGCACCTTCCCGACTGGTTCCCGCCAAAAATATTACGGCCAACAAACACAGGCACACAATTCTGCGTACAAGGGACCAAACCATCCCGACCTCCTACAGCGCCATCGAGGCGCAAACACACGCACGCGAAAAAGGAAACTGCCTTTCCCTGCGTACCAATTCTACTCCCGCTACATTCGGGACTCCCCAAGACTGACAACCTGAAATTGCAAGTCGAAGTGAAAGTTAAATCAAATCTTAAGAGTTGTATAGCTGCCGGAATTTCACGACCCGTTCAGTCGAGCCCGCCCGGATTGGCACCCTGCTGGTTCTATAGGCAGCCACCCCGAGCGAAATACAGTAACAGTCACGAATGATTAACAAATCCCGGATCTTTGCCAGCCAGGACTCCTACGGGGCTGGTACATCGCAACAACGCCGAACAATGAGTTTTTGCTGCAAAACAAGATACAATCCCAACAAATTGACAGCAATTCGCAAGTATTTGAAACATTGCCAACGGCCCTGATAGTAAGGCCCGGTCGAATCGACCGGGCTACCGTTTTCCGTGTCAGGAATCAAATCCAGGTTGTTCCCGACTTTACCCGGCCTGACGCCCTTCGGTGTCGGACATATCGAACCCAAGGAAATTGGCAACAGTCTGAACGTCCTTATCCCCGCGTCCGCACATGTTCATGCAAATCAGGTGATCTTTGGGCAGGTCAGGCGCAATCTTCATGACATGGGCAAGTGCGTGGCAAGGCTCAAGCGCCGGGATGATCCCCTCGGTCGAACAACACAGCTGAAACGCCTCAAGCGCCTCCATATCGGTGATCGACACATACTGGGCACGCCCCACCTCGTGCAGCCAGGAATGCTCGGGCCCGATACCCGGATAATCCAAACCTGCGGAAATCGAATATCCTTCCAGAATCTGCCCGTCATCGTCCTGCAGCAGATAGGTGCGGTTGCCATGCAGAACACCGGGTCGGCCACCAGTCAGCGAGGCACAGTGTTCCATCTTTTCGTCGACACCCTTGCCACCAGCTTCGACACCAATGATGTTGACCGACTTGTCGTCGAGGAACGGATAAAACAGGCCCATCGCGTTCGAGCCACCACCGATGGCGGCAATGATGGTATCGGGCAGACGGCCTTCGGCCTTATGCATCTGTTCTTTGGCTTCCTTGCCGATGATCGACTGGAAATCGCGAACCATTGCCGGATAGGGATGCGGCCCGGCCACGGTACCGATGCAGTAGAACGTGTCGCGCACGTTGGTCACCCAGTCACGCAGCGCGTCGTTCATGGCGTCTTTCAGCGTACCACGGCCAGAGGTCACCGGAATCACCTCAGCGCCCAACAGGCGCATGCGGAACACATTCGGAGCCTGACGCTGAACGTCATGCGCACCCATATAAACCACGCATTTCAGGCCAAATTTAGCGCAGACGGTTGCGGTCGCCACGCCATGTTGCCCGGCGCCGGTCTCGGCAATGATCCGGGTCTTGCCCATGCGGCGTGCCAGAATGATCTGACCCAGCACGTTGTTGATCTTGTGCGCGCCAGTATGATTCAACTCGTCCCGCTTGAGATAGATTTTCGCCCCGCCCAGATGCTCTGTCAGACGTTCAGCGAAATATAGCGGCGAGGGGCGGCCCACGTAGTTGGCCCACAGATCATCCATCTCGGCCCAGAAGGTCGGATCGTCCTTGGCCTTTTCATACTCCTCCTCCAGCGACAGGATCAGCGGCATCAGAGTTTCGCTGACGAACCGTCCGCCAAAGATACCAAATCGGCCCTGTTCATCGGGGCCGGACATGAAGGAATTGAAAAGATCGTTGGCCATGGGTGTCTCCATCGTCGTACCCGTCGTTCATAGGTGGTGGCGCAGGGATTTTCCATGGCAAAACGTACTATCCTGACGCAATCGGAGTCTGCCGCCAAAACCGGTATGCCTGATCACGGGTTGGAACCCCGATGCAGGGAAAACAGCACGACCTATAGGTGATCGCCATACGCGAAGCAGTCTGGATTATGCGGCGGTGAGGCCCGGAATGGGCGAATGTCAGCATCGCCTCGGCATCCTGCCAGACGCTGAGGGAGAACAAGAACCCATCGCGAGGGAACAGGTCTGCATGAAAACAAAGCGGGTCATCCTGCGCTTGTCTCAATGCCTGATCCGAACGCCAGCGGAGTTCCGAATTCCAAACCCGGTATTGCGGACGAAACCCGCCAATCGCTGCCAACATCTTTGCACCCTCCTGAACAAGGGGTACGCAAAGACAGGTCTATCAGATCACCGGGCCGCGTTGATAAAGGCCTGAATCAACATCGCATCCTTGACGCCGGGCGCACTTTCCACCCCGGACGATACGTCAACCTGACGGGCGCCGGTCATTCGAATGGCCTCGGCAACGTTGTCTGGCGTCAGACCACCGGCCAGCATCCAGGGCTTGCGCCAGTACTTGCGCCCGGCAAGTAGGCGCCAGTCAAAAGCCAAACCATTTCCACCGGGCAATTCAGCATTTCGCGGAGGCTTGGCATCAATCAGCAACTGATCCGCCACATCCGAGTACAGGTCGATCTGCGCCAGATCCTCGGCATCGGCGATTCCAATGGCCTTCATCACAGGCAGACCGAACCGGTCTTTGACCTCCTGCACACGTTCAGGGCTTTCTTTGCCATGTAACTGCAACATGTCCAGCGGAACATCAGACAGAATGGTCTGCAAATCCTCATCCGTCGCGTTGACGGTCAGGGCCACTTTGGCGATCCCGGTCGGCACGTCTTGCGCCAACTGGCTGGCAGTCGATACACTGATGTTGCGCGGCGATTTGGGAAAGAAAACAAACCCAACATAACGTGCGCCCGCATCCGCGGCGGCGCGCACCTGTTCCTTTGCGGTCAGACCGCAGATCTTGATGCTGACATCATCGGACATAGGATCGCCTCAGCTTGCCTCATCCAGCAGCGCAAGCACCTCGTCCTTACCTTCGTTCTGCTTTTTCTTGAGCTTGTTCACTTCACGCTCAAGTTTGCGAACTTCGCTTTTCTTTACAACGGCGTCCTTGCGGTGCTTATGCTCGCGCAGCCATTCCCAGATGAAACCGATGATCAGGCCGGCCACGACCCCCCCCAGAACCACAAGGAACAAAGGCAGCGACGCCGAGAAGTTGAACCCCAGAAATTCAGCCAGAGCATCCGGCATCAGTTTCAGTTCCACCGCCGCGCGGTTGGCCAAAGAGACGGAGACCAGAATGATCCCCAACGCCGCCAGAAAGGCATAGCGAAGATAACGCATCATGAGTTCAGGCTTTTCCGTTTAAACGATCCCTGAGCAATTTGCCGGTCTTGAAAAACGGCACATGCTTTTCTTCTACTTGCACTGTTTCGCCGGTTCTGGGATTGCGACCAATCCGCGCGTCACGCTGTTTGACCGAAAATGCCCCGAAACCGCGCAGCTCGACCCGGTCACCGCGTGCCATCGCATCGGTCACCTCTTCGAACACGGTGTTCACGATCCGCTCGACATCGCGCTGATAAAGATGCGGATTCTCATCGGCGATTTTCTGAATCAATTCTGAACGGATCATGCGCTCTTCCCTCCCAGGCCACCGGTTCGTGTCGTCTACTGCTCTGGTAGTATAGAAAAAAACCCGGATCGGGGGAACGTAAACTCTGTGTGCTTTGGGTCCATTTTTCGGCAATACAGAAGATTTTTTAGGTTCAACCCGCGTTTCCGAGCCAATTGCACACGCAATAGGGGAATTTGCCCTCAAATTTGGAACTTATTGATTCGCAACAAAAACGGCCCCGTGCAATCGCACGGGGCCGTAATTCTGCACCTTGATGGCGTGTCGGCTTAGTCGCCGGATTTCAGCGCTGCACCAAGGATATCGCCCAGCGACGCGCCCGAGTCGGAAGAACCGTACTGTTCCACGGCCTCTTTCTCTTCGGCGATTTCGCGCGCCTTGATCGACAGACCCAGACGGCGGGTCTTGCTGTCGACGTTGGTGACGCGAACGTCGATCTTGTCACCGACCGAGAAACGCTCGGGGCGCTGTTCGGCACGGTCGCGGCTCAGGTCCGAACGGCGGATGAAGGACTTCATGCCTTCGTATTCCACCTCGATGCCGCCATCTTCGATTGCGGTCACTTCGACGGTCACGATCGAACCACGCTTCACGCCGCCCACGGCTTCGGCGAACTTGTCACCGCCCAGGGCTTTGATCGACAGCGAGATACGCTCTTTCTCGACGTCAACTTCCGAGACGACGGCCGAAACCATGTCGCCTTTGCGGTAGTTCTGGATAGCATCCTCGCCACGCTCGTCCCAGGACAGGTCGCTGAGGTGAACCATGCCGTCGATGTCGCCTTCGAGGCCAATGAACAGACCGAATTCGGTGATGTTCTTGACTTCGCCTTCGACCTCGGTGCCCTCGGGGTGTGTTTCTGCAAACACTTCCCATGGGTTGCGCTGAGTCTGCTTCAGGCCCAGGGATACGCGACGCTTGGCGCCGTCGATTTCCAGAACCATGACGTCGACTTCCTGGCTGGTCGAAACGATCTTGCCGGGGTGGACGTTTTTCTTGGTCCAGGACATCTCGGAAACGTGCACCAGTCCTTCGACACCGGCTTCCAGCTCGACGAACGCACCGTAGTCGGTGATGTTGGTGACGCGGCCCTTGTGCACCGAACCCAGCGGGTACTTGGCGCCGACCAGATCCCACGGATCGTCCTGCAGCTGCTTCATACCCAGGCTGATGCGGTGGGTTTCCTTGTTGATCTTGATGACCTGAACGTTGATGGTCTCGCCGATCGTCAGGATCTCGGACGGGTGGTTCACACGGCGCCATGCCATGTCGGTGACGTGCAACAGGCCGTCAACGCCGCCCAGGTCAACAAATGCACCGTATTCGGTGATGTTCTTGACGACACCCTCGACGGTCTGACCTTCGGACAGGTTGCCGATGACTTCGGCACGCTGTTCGGCACGCGATTCTTCCAGGATTGCGCGGCGCGAAACAACGATGTTGCCACGGCGGCGGTCCATTTTCAGAATTTGGAACGGCTGCTTCAGACCCATCAGCGGGCCAGCGTCACGCACGGGGCGGACGTCAACCTGCGAGCCGGGCAGGAACGCAACTGCGCCACCCAGATCGACGGTGAAGCCACCTTTGACGCGACCAAAGATTGCACCTTCGACGCGCTGGTCGTCGGCATATGCTTTTTCCAGACGGTCCCATGCCTCTTCACGGCGGGCCATCTCGCGCGAGATGACGGCTTCGCCACGGGCGTTTTCTGCGGCGCGCAGGTAAACTTCTACCTCGTCACCAACAGCGATTTCAGGAGCTTCGCCGGGATTTGCGAATTCTTTCAGATCAACGCGGCCTTCCATTTTGTAGCCTACGTCGATGATGGCTTGGCCGGCTTCGATCGCCAGAACCTTGCCTTTGACAACAGAACCCTCTTCGGGTGTGTCCATTTCGAAGCTTTCATTCAGGAGGGCTTCGAATTCCTCCATGGATGCGTTAGCCATGTGGCGTTGTTTTCCTTTACATACGTTTTTTCTGGCCGAGCGGTTGTCTCCGCCGGTCTTAAGGATTGGTCAGGCAATCTGACTTTTTCGCCACAAAACAAAGAGGGCCGGTTCTTGTCCGACCCTGCTCGTCTCTTTCTTTTATGGCTCAAATCGCCTTGTCGACGCGCGCTCTATACCCAGTTCGCCGGGTCGCCGCAAGCCCCGCGCGTTAAACGCAAGGAATGTCGCAAGCGGTCGCTCAACATGCGGTCTTGTCTGCTAGGACTGTCGTGAACTGCACAGGAGCGGCGCATGTCGGACAAACTGAACTTTCTGGTCATCATTTCAGACGAACACCGCAAGGACGCCATGGGATGCGCAGGGCACCCAATCGTGAAAACACCGAATCTGGACGCGCTGGCCAAACGTGGCACCATGTTCGACGCCGCCTATACTCCGTCGCCCATGTGCGTTCCCACCCGGGCGGCTTTGGCAACCGGCGACTGGGTCCACAAAACCGGCCACTGGGACAGCGCCACACCTTATTCAGGAGAGCCACGCAGTTGGATGCGCCAGTTGCGCGACGTCGGGCGCGAAGTGGTTTCCATCGGCAAGCTGCATTTTCGGACCACCGAGGACGACAACGGATTCAGCCAGGAAATCCTGCCGATGCACGTGGTTGGCGGCGTCGGATGGGCCGTCGGGTTGCTGCGCGAAAACCCACCGGAATATGATTCGGCGGCGGAACTGGCTGGAGATGTCGGCGTGGGCTCCAGCACCTATACCGACTATGACCTCGATATCACGCAGGCAGCCGAAGAATGGCTGGCCGATCCCAAGCGGAGCGAACAGCCCTGGGCCGCCTTTGTCTCGCTGGTCAGCCCGCATTACCCGTTGACCTGCCCCGAAGAATGGTACGCACTTTATGATCCTGCGGACATGGACCTGCCGGTTGGGTATGGGCAGGGCCTGCCCGACCATGAGGAACTGAAGAACATCGCCGAGTTCTTCAACTATGACGACTATTTCGACGAACAGAAAATGCGCGAGGCCAAGGCCGCGTATTATGGCCTGACGTCATTGATGGACGATTGCGTCGGCCGCGTGTTGCGCGCCCTAGAGGCCAGCGGGCAGGCTGAAAATACCGTGGTTATCTATGTCTCGGACCACGGGGACATGATGGGCGATCAGGGATTCTGGACCAAACAGGTAATGTACGAGGCCAGCGCGGGCGTACCGATGATCGCCGCTGGTCCCGGTCTTCCCGAAGGCCATCGGGTTACCACCTGCACCAACCTGACGGATATTGCCGCCACCGCTCGCGATGTGTGTGGTGTGGCCGAGGATGCAGGCAATGCAGGTCAGCCCGGCCAGTCTTTGCGAACCATCGCCAACGCGCCTGACGACCCGGACAGAACGGGGTTCAGTGAGTATCACGATGGAGGATCCAAAACTGGCAGCTTCATGGTCCGGTGGGGAAACTGGAAATATGTCCACTATGTCGGCCATCCGCCGCAACTGTTCGATCTGACTGCTGACCCGCACGAGCAGGTTAACCGCGCCATCGAAGGTGTTAACGACCCGCGGATCAGTGCAGCACTGGCCGAGGGTGAACGGCGCCTGCGCGAAATATGCGACCCCGATCAGGTCAATGCCCGAGCCTTTGCCGATCAGCGCAAAAAGATCGAGGAACTGGGAGGGGAAGAGGCGTGCCGCACGGCGTTCGTCTTCAACCACACGCCAACGCCATCCGAACAGGATAAGATGCGCGAGGGCTCGCCGCTTTAGATCACAGTTCCTCGCCCTTTTTTAGCAACTCGTCGATCAGCGCGCGCTGCAGGTTGTTGCTGTCGCCACCGCCAAACTGCGCCGCGCCGCCGGTGTAAAGCGTGCCATAGGTCTTGGCCACGTTCACGGTCTGCGCCACGCCCGAGATGAACTGATCCTTTTCCAGGGGCGATAGCGGGTGGATGAACACGGCCCACAGCGTGTCGTTCGCGATGGCATAGCGCGCATCCAGTGCGCTGTCGAAATTGGCCTGCATCATTCGGCGCATATCCTCGGTAGTCAGCTCCTGCGCGCTGCGGATCGGAACCATTGCGCGCATTCGGTCGGCTGTCGGATCGGTGATGACCAGTACAGGAACGTCCGACACGGTCAGTTCGAAACCCGGGCCACGGGGCTGCGCATCAGGGTCGAGAACAAAGATGATCTTACCCAGCCGCTCGTATGTCATGGGCGGTTCCGCCTCCTGGGCGGACAGGCTGCCGGCAAAAAGGATCAGGGCAACAACAAGTCGGATCATCACGGTACTCCTGCGGTTATCCCGCCAACCATAGGGGGCGATCCGGACACTGGCTAAACAAAGCTTGGTGAACGGAATTTTGGTACCGCTCCGAATTTCCGAACGATCTGCAATGTTTTGCGACCGCTCTGCGATAACGCGTTCAAACCTCTGTTCCTACCTTTGCAGCACCGGCCGGAAACGGTGCGGAAACTGATCCGAAAAAAGGAAGGAAAAACCGATGAAATCCCTTGTTCTGACCGCCCTGATTGCCGCTTTGCCTCTGGCCGCGGCGCCCGCCTTTGCTGCAGACGAAATCAATGTTTCAAACGGCATCTCAGCGGGGGGCGCGCCGCTGGCCGCGCACGGGGTCGACCTTGTGGCGCTGGTCAATGACGGCAACCCGGTCGAGGGTTTTGCCACTCACTCAGCCACCTATGACGGCGCGTCCTATTACTTTACCACCGAAGAAAACCACGACGCATTCGTGGCAAATCCGGCCGCCTATCTGCCGCAGCACGGTGGTTTTTGCTCTTACGGAGTTTCTGTGGGCAAAAAGTTTGACGGCGATCCCGATCAGTATGTCGTCGCCGACGGAAAGCTGTTCCTGTTCCTGAATGCGGCGACCCGTGCCAAGTTTCTGGAAGACGTGAGTGGCACGGCTCAAACCGCAGATGGTCAATGGTCGAAAATCCGAAACATTGCGGTCGGTGAACTGTAACCCGGCCTGATCTGGCGGGCCAGGTTGCCTGCAACTCTGCCCGCGTCGCTTATGCCTTCGCGGGCAGTTTTGACCGGACCTGAGCGATGGCACGATCCAAAGCCTCTTCCACCGACAAATTCGATGTATCAAGCAAAACCGCATCCTCGGCGGGTTTCATGGGCGCAGCGCTGCGCCCCGCATCACGCGCATCCCTTTCGCGCACGTCTGCAAGAACGCCATCACGCGTGACGTCTTCACCTTTGGCGCTGAGTTCTAGAAAGCGGCGTTCGGCGCGCACTTCGGGGCTGGCGGTGACATACAGCTTTACTTCAGCTTCCGGGCAGATAACCGTCCCGATATCCCGACCATCCAACACCGCACCGCCATCACGCCGGGCAAAGGCGCGCTGAAAATCCACCAAAGCGGTGCGGACCTCGGTATTCACCGCAACCTTCGATGCAGCCTGCGCCACATCAGCCGTGCGTAAATCACCCTGATCCAGTTCCTCCGCAGTCAACGTCTGAGCCGCCGCAACCGGGTCTTCACCGTTCAGCACCCTGCGTCCAACGGCGCGATACAGCAGGCCCGTATCCAGATGGGCAAACCCGAAATGGGCAGCAACCGCTTTCGAGATCGTCCCCTTTCCGGCGGCGGCTGGACCATCGATGGCTACGGTGAAACTCATCATCTTCTCCGGAAAATCTGCACCCCACGGCCTTAGCAACAGGATCTCGAAAAAGGAACCTGAAATGCGCCTTGCCCGGAGGCGTCCACCCCGAACCGCAGTCGGAAGCCGAGTTTCACTTGGAGCCGCAATGTCCCGAAACCAGACCGCAGTTGATCAGATCAGCCGCGTGCCAGTTTGGCCCCAAGCCCGCCCATCAGCGGTTCGAATATAGGAAAGGACGTGGCAATCGGGCCACCGTCATCCACCGAAACAGAGCTTTGCGCGCCCATGCCCATCACCATGAAAGACATGGCAATGCGATGGTCCAGATAACTTTCGCAGGTGCCGCCGCCGGGAACGCCACCGATGCCCAGCCCCTCGACGGTCCACCAGTCGTCACCTTCTTCAACCGTGACCCCATTGGCGCGCAATCCGCGCGCCATGGCGTCGATGCGGTCGCTTTCCTTGACGCGCAATTCCTTGACGCCGCCCATCATCGTGGTGCCCGTGGCATTGGCCGCGACAACCGACAGGACGGGGTATTCGTCAATCATTGACGCTGCACGCTCGGGCGGAACGGTGATCCCTTTCATGTCCGGCGAATAACGGGCTCGCAGGTCGGCAACCGGCTCGCCACCTTCTTCGCGCTCATTTTCATAGCTCAGGTCGGCCCCCATTTCCCGCAGGGTGGTGAACAGACCCGCGCGGGTTGGGTTCAACCCGATCCCCGGCACTAGTACGTCCGAACCCGGCGTGATCAGAGCGGCACAAACAGGAAAGGCCGCGCTGGACGGATCGCGCGGAACGGCAATGACCTGCGGTTTCAGCTCAGGCCGCCCGGTCAGGGTGATCACGCGCCCCTCATCGGTATCTTCGACCGTGATTTCGGCACCAAATCCTGCCAGCATTCGTTCGGAGTGATCGCGGGTCGCCTCCTGTTCGATCACAACCGTTTTGCCCGGTGCATTCAGTCCCGCCAGCAACACTGCGGATTTCACCTGCGCCGAGGGAACCGGCACCTCGTAGCGCACCGGGACTGGATCGGCTGCGCCCACGATTGTCATCGGCAAACGCCCACCGGAACGTCCGACCGATTTTGTTCCGAACAATGCCAGCGGGTCGGTAACGCGCGCCATCGGCCGCTTGTTCAGACTGGCATCCCCGGTAAACGTTGCCGAAATTGCAGATGTGGCCATCGCGCCCATGATCAAACGCACACCGGTGCCGGAATTGCCGCAATCGATCACCTGATCGGGTTCGGCAAATCCACCAACGCCAACACCGTGGACCGACCAGTTGCCGCCCCCGTGATCGATCACTTCGGCCCCAAGGGCACGCATCGCCTTAGCGGTATCCAGAACATCCTCGCCTTCCAGCAAACCGGAAATCTTCGTTTCACCTACCGCCATTGCCCCAAGGATCAGCGACCGGTGCGAGATCGATTTATCGCCCGGAACCTCAGCCGTACCCGTCAGCGGGCCGCAGGGATGAGACGTCATCGGGATGGGCGTGCCGTGTCCGGACATGGGGGCTCCTTTTGCGCTATCAGTCACTGCCGATTAGCGAATTGGCGCCGCAGCGTCCAGCGGCAATACCAGGTCGCGTTGCTTTGGCCCTTGTTCTCAGGTCTCGCCCAGCCATCTGGCTGGGTTTTCTTCCGCGATCTGACGGAACACTTCTTCACCCAGGGCGTTCCTCAGGCGGAAACACACAGACCGCTCGGACAGCTTTTCCTGACGGGTCATGTAATAGTCTGAACCAAACAGAACCCGTGATCGCAGGCGCGCGCCTTCTTCGTCCTCTCCCATCAGGAATATACGCAGGAAGGGCACGAAATCTTCGAATTGAAACAGGGTATAGGATATGTCGGTCCACAAGCCCGGATAGTCACCACTGCCAATCATTCGGCGGATCGCCACCTGCCAGTTTCGGCTGTAAGCATCATCAAGCGGATCATTCCGTTCCGGATTAACGTATGCCTCCCAGTCGCGCTGCCCGCCGAAATGCGCAAGACATATCCTCAACCCGGGAAATGCGCGCATGACCGGGATATAGGCCTCGGGTTCGGTATACCGATCTGCCCAGTGATCCGACAAGTCCCGCCCCTGAACCCCACCACGCGAACAATGGGTCATCAGCGGCAGCCCCTTGCGCTCCATCTTCGGGTAGACACGTTCCATCAACACCGGATCATCCGGTGCAAATCCCAGACGCGGATAGATCTTCACGCCGCGAAAGCCAAGCGTGTCTATCGCGCGCCAAAGCTCCGTTGCCTGCGGATCCGCGCGCGGGTCAATCGTCGCAAACGGAATGACCGATCTGCCAACTTCGGGATTCCGCGCAAGCTCGGCCAGTTCATCATGTTGGGCGCGCAATGATACGGCTGGCGCGCCAAATCCAAAAGCGGACAGTTCCATCGGCAGAACGACGAAGCGGGTGCTGTCGGGATAATGACGTCGCATGTTGTCCAGAATGGACCGCTGACTGTCTGCCGCCGTTTCCTTTTGAAAGCGATATAACCGGTCAAGTTTGTCGGCGACCGGATGTTGCCCGATCATGCGTGCACCAAATGCCAGCACTTTTATGATCCAGGGCATTCGTTTGAACGGCTTCAGAGCCGGATAGGGATAATCCTCGGGCACGTGCTGCCCGTGAAACAGGTGCGTATGGCAATTGGTAATCTGAATGTCGGACATGGCAATTCCTGAAAGAACGTCTGGAAAGGGATGTGCAATCTGCACCCCATTCTAACACAGCTCTCAGGTCTTGCGGGATCGTGATGCGAATTAGTCGCCTGTCCGGCGGAACGTCAGATAGTGCGGCACCCGCCCCTCGCGCAGGGCCTTTTGTTCGTAACGGGTCGATATCCAGTCATCCCATGGCTCGCGCCAGTCGGCGGGGCCTTCGGCCAGCCATTCGAAACCGGCGCGCGGCACTTCCTCCAACGTTTGCCTCACATAGTCGGGGATGTCAGTTGCCACACGAAAGATCGATCCCGGTTTCAGGACACGCGCCAGCGGTTCAAGATGTTCAGGCGTGACGAAACGACGGCGATGGTGGCGTTTCTTGGGCCATGGATCGGGATAGAGCAGAAAAGCGCGCGAGATGCTTTTTTCGGGCAGCACATCAAACAGATCGCGGGCGTCACCCGGGTGTACAGCAAGGTTATCGACGCCTGCACGACGGATTTTACCCAGCAGCATCGCAACACCGTTGATGAAGGGCTCTGCACCGATGATGCCGATATCCGGGTTTTGCCCGGCCTGATGCACAAGATGTTCGCCACCGCCAAAGCCGATTTCCAGCCAGACTGATTTGCCGCCAAACAGCCCATCCAGATCAATGGGCGCGCGCTGAGGGTTGCTGTCCCAGTCCACGGCACCGGGTGACAGTGCCGCGAGGTCTTCGCTCAGATACGTCTTTTGACTGGGCTTCAGGGTTTTTCCCTTGAAGCGGCCATAGAAGTTTCTGCGGGGGCGTTGCGGGGTCTCGGTGCTCATGGCGGTGGCCATACTGCGGAGGCTTGCCCGTTGCAAGAGGGGCCGTTCGGCAGGTGGACGTGGAGGCCAACCCCAAACCCCGGGGTATTTCAAGCAAAAGGAGGGGGCGCAGACGGTGGGATGCGCCGAACCCTCGTTTTTTGTTAGACAGCCCGTTTCAGGGCGTCAGCCAGATCGGTGCGTTCCCAGCTGAATCCGCCATCTGCATCGGGCTCACGGCCAAAGTGACCATAGGCCGCCGTGCGCTGGTAGATCGGTTTGTTCAGCTCGAGATGCTTGCGGATGCCGCGCGGTGTGAGGTCCATGACCTGACCTACGGCCTTTTCGATCTCGGCATCCGACACCTGACTGGTGCCGTGGGTATCCGCATAAATGGACAGAGGTTTCGAGACGCCAATGGCATAGCTCAGCTGAATGGTGCAGCGTTCGGCCATACCCGCCGCAACCACATTCTTGGCCAGATAGCGGGCGGCATAGGCCGCCGAGCGGTCAACCTTGGTCGGGTCCTTGCCCGAAAAGGCACCGCCGCCGTGCGGCGCGGCACCGCCATAAGTATCCACGATGATCTTGCGCCCCGTCAGGCCCGCATCCCCGTCCGGTCCGCCGATGACGAACTTGCCGGTCGGGTTCACATGCCATTCTGTTTCGCCGTTCAGCCAGCCCTCGGGCAGGGTTTCGCGAATATAGGGTTCGACGATCTGGCGGATGTCATCCGAGCTCAGCGCCTCGTCCAGATGCTGTGTCGACAGAACAACCGAGCTGACGCCAACCGGCTTGCCATCGCGATAAACGACGGACAGCTGCGATTTCGCATCCGGACCCAGAGCCGGTTCGGTCCCGTTTTTGCGCACTTCGGCCAGACGGCGCAGGATTGCGTGCGAATATTGGATCGGAGCAGGCATCAGCGCAGGGGTTTCGGTCGTAGCGTAGCCGAACATGATACCCTGATCGCCCGCACCCTCGTCCTTATCTTCGGATGCATCCACACCTTGGGCGATATGGGCCGACTGTTCGTGCAGCAGGTTCGTCACCTCGACGGTTTGGTGGTGAAACTTGTCCTGCTCGTAGCCGATATCCTTGACACAGGCGCGTGCGATTTCATCGATGCGCCCCATATAGTCGTGCAGTTTGTCCTGATCCGACAGACCAACCTCGCCCCCGATCACCACGCGATCAGTCGTTGCGAAAGTCTCGCACGCGACGCGCGCTTCGGGTTCTTCGTTCAGGAATGCATCAAGCACGGCGTCCGAAATCCGGTCGCAGACCTTGTCGGGGTGCCCTTCGGAAACGGACTCCGAAGTGAAAGTATAATTCTGACGGGACATAAATAGTGCTCCATTGGGGTCAAGCCCACCACGCCAGGAAGCCGTTGTGACAGGCGAAGATCGGGATACGCGCAGGGACACCGGGGGTCAATTGGAAATTACCGCTTACCCCGGCGAACGCTGCGCAAAAGTAACGCAACCAGCCCCAATAACGCGAAAAAGACAGGACCGTCGCCCAAACGGCTATAAAATGTCGGGGGCAAGGGCCGGGGTATCTCGGCATCGATGTAACCGGCCTCACCCAAGGCCAGCGAACCGGTGATGCGTCCAAGCGGATCGATGACGGCGGAAACACCGGTATTTGCTGATCTCAACATTGGCACCCCGTGTTCGATCGCCCGCATCTGAGCCTGCGCCAGATGCTGATATGGACCGGACCGGGTGCCAAACCATGCATCATTGGTGATCTGCAGCAGGAACGCGGGACGTTCGGGCGCAGACAGGACGTCCTGAGTGAATACTGCCTCATAGCAGATAAGCGGCAGGGCCAGACCCAGCCCGCCAAGGTTCAGCACGGACGCCCCCGGCCCGGCGCTGAATCCCTGCCCTGCGGTGGTGGCAAATCCGTGAATGCCTATTCGGGACATGAGGTTCCCCAAAGGCACATACTCACCAAACGGAACCAGGTGGTGTTTGTCGTACAACCCGGCCTGCTGGCCGGTCTCGTCCAGATACACCATCGAGTTATAGATACGGGCACCCTCGCTGCGCTGCGCGCCAAGGATGACCGGAACGCCCTGCGCAGCCTGCGCAATCGCATCAAGAGCAGGCCCAGCATTTTCCAGCCAGACCGGAATCGCGGTTTCCGGCCAGACGATCAAATCCGGACGCGGACCAGCGGCGGTAGAGTCAATCTGGCGATTGAAAAACAGGGGTGCGTATTGCGGGTCCCATTTCTGACTCTGCGGGGCGTTCGGCTGCACCAGTCGGACAACATCGCCCGAAAGCTCTGCTTCGGGGCGGGTCAGCCCATATCCCAATGCCACAACCACGAAACCAACGGCCGCCACAACCGGCCACAGCAGAGTCCGGTTCACCCGCCTAGTAGACAAGGCGGCTCCCAGTGGCAGCGTAACGGCGAATGTCAGGGCGCCCAGACCGTAGGGACCAATCAGCGACAACATCTGTGCAACGGGGGTATTTACCCAGATCTGCGCAACGCCTGCCCACGGGAAACCGGTGAACAGATATCCTCGGGCAACCTCGCCCAGTGACAGAAACAGGGCCAGCAACACACCCTGAACGACAGGGGTCGCATCGGGTCGCCGCGCAAACCAGAACGCCGGAGCCCAGAACAACGCCATTCCGCCCGCCATGAAGATCAGCGCAAACGGCGCCATCCAGGCATGACGTTCGGCGTCTACCAAAAAGGGCTCGACGATCCAGTTCAGCGCACGGACGAAATAGCCGGTGGCAAACAGCCAGCCCAGCAAGACCGCCCGCATTTTGGTTTCACAGGACAGAAACAGAACAGGCAACGCGAAAAAAAACATCAAGGTTGCCGGCCACCAACCTGTTGGCTCCAATCCAAAGGCCGCGACACAGCCAAACTGGAACGTCAATATAAGCCGTAGCCAGAACGGCCAGCGTGTGGCAGGGTTCATGCAGTAACGCCCGGAAGCATCACTCGCAGACGCTTGATGCGGCGGGGATCGGCGTCGATGACCTCGAATTCAGGACCTTCGGGGTGGATCACAACCTCTCCGCGCGCAGGTACACGCCCGGACAGCATAAAGACCAGACCACCCAGCGTATCTATCTCTTCCTCGTCCACATCCTCGTGACTCGTCAGCGATTGCCCAATCTCGGCCTCGAAATCCTCAAGCGGCACGCGAGCCTGAACCGTGTAACAACCGGGTTTGTCCTTGATCCACAGCTTGTCTTCATCCGCGTCATGTTCGTCGGCAATTTCGCCCACAACCTGTTCAATCAGGTCTTCGATCGTCACCAGACCATCAACGCCGCCATATTCGTCGATCACAAGGGCCATATGGCGCCGCTCGGTCTGCATCTTGGTCAGCAGAACGCCGATCGGCATGGATGGCGGTACAAACAGCAAGGTTCTCAGCATGGATATGAGATCGAATTCCGCCGACTCTCCGTTAAAGCCGTGGGTCAGCGCAAAATCCTTGAGGTGCACAAATCCAAGCGGAGTATCCAGCGTACCCTCATAGACCGGGATACGGGACATGCCGCTGTCACGAAACACCTGCGCCAGTTCATCTTTCGGAATCGTGGCCGGAACCGAGATGATCTCGGCCGTCGGAATCGCCACGTCTTCGACCCGCATCCGACGCAGGTTGATCATACCGCGCGGTTGCGCGGCCAAGACCTCTTGCCCGTTTTCCGGGGCAGTTTCGTTGTCATCATGAGAAGAGAACGCGTCCAGAATACGGGAAAAAAGTCCGCTTCTCTCTTCGAGTTGGGTATCGTCGTTCCGGGGTTGCGCGCCATGCGCCGCCATAGAACTGCCGTCTGTTTCGCCCATTTTCCTGTTCCAAATGATCGGGTCGGATGACCCCAATTACCCATTATATGGGTCATCGATACCCATCTTGCCAAGTATTTCGACCTCGACGCGTTCCATCAAAGTGGCGTCAGGGTCACGAATGTGATCATACCCCAAAAGATGCAAAACACCGTGCACAATCAGATGAGTGACGTGATCGTTCACGGATTTACCCTCATTTTCGGCCTCGCGAGCGCAGGTATCGTAAGAAATCGCGATGTCGCCCAGCGCAATTTCCCCGGTGAAATCGGGCTGCGGAACAGGCGGAATATCCCCTGCCCCGGCAGGCGCCAGATCCTCGGCAGGCCAGCTCAGAACATTTGTCGGCGTAGGCTTTCCGCGAAATTCGGCGTTCAGTTCGGAAATGCGGGCATCGTCACAGGCCAGCAGGCTGACCTCGCACAATTCCGGATCAAGACCGCAATGCTCGAGGGTCGCCCTAACAGCAATGCGCGCCAACGGCTCAAGGTCCCGCCAGCGGGCGTCCTCAACTGTCATTTCCAGGTTCATCAGCGATCCCGATCAGGTTCAGCCGGTCGATGGCCGGCCAGCGTCGGCCTCATACGCCTCGATGATCGCCGCGACAAGCGGATGACGCACGACATCCTTCGAGGTGAAATAATTGAAGCTGATATTCGGAATCGTCTTCAACAGCCTTTCGGCATCCGCCAACCCTGACTGCACACCGCGCGGCAGGTCGACCTGAGAACGGTCGCCGGTGATCACCATGCGGCTGCCCTCGCCCAGCCGGGTCAGGAACATCTTCATCTGCATGGTGGTCGCGTTCTGCGCCTCGTCCAGCACCACAAAGGCGTTGGCCAGCGTTCGCCCGCGCATAAATGCCAGCGGTGCGATTTCGATCCGCTTTTCCTCGATCAGTTTGGCAAGCTGTTTTCCGGGCAGGAAATCATTCAGCGCATCATAAAGCGGCTGCATGTACGGATCGACCTTGTCCTTCATGTCGCCTGGCAGATATCCCAGCTTTTCCCCGGCCTCGACTGCCGGGCGGCTGAGGATGATACGGTCGACATGGCCGCCGATGAACATCGAAACTCCGACCGCTACGGCCAGATAGGTCTTGCCGGTACCAGCAGGGCCGATGCCAAAGGCCAGTTCGTTGCTGAACAACGACTGGACATAGGCCTTCTGGGCATCCGTACGCGGTTCCACCAGCTTTTTGCGGGTCTTGATCTCGACCGTGCCGCCCTTGAACATCTCAAGCTGATCGCCGTCGCGCACACCGGTATCCTGTTCAGAACCGCCCATCCGCAATTCGCGATCCACATCGGCCGATTCGACCGGTCGACCACCTTCAAGGCGTTCGTACAGCGCCTGCAAAATCTCGACCGCCTGCTTTTGCGCGTCCTCGTCGCCGATGATCGCCAGCTGATTGCCACGCCGCAGAATCTGCACCGTCAGTTTTTGCTCAATATCGGCAAGATTGCGGTCGTATTCGCCGCACAAATCTATCAACAGCCGGTTGTCTGGAAATTCAACAAGCACCTCTGGCGGGGGCATGTCATCCTGCGGTGGGTTCAGGGCACCGATGGCCAATCCGTTCTCCTGTCTTGGCGTGTCCCCCCGAGCGTAGACAACATTTCTCGCCGGGTGCAAGCCACAGTTTCAAAATTTATTTCGGGTGAACCAAAACCGTTGCGGCAGACACCGTACTTGGCCTGCCAACACGGTCCACAGATCAGCCAAATTCAGAATTTGTAGTTCAGCCCGAACCGCACGCCACCATAGGTCGGGGTCGATTTCGTCGACAGTGAAGACGAGAAATCAATCACTTTGGACTGGAACTGCACGTATTCATATTCCCCCGTCAGCGACCACTTGTCGGACAGTTGGTGCTCGGCACCGAGACTCAGCAGAAAACCGTTGCGACGATCAGATTCTTCCATCGAACTGTTGCTTCCCGATCCGGCACCCAAAAGTGTCGTCTCCACACCGCCGTTCACATAGCCGACTGAGCCGAAATACAGGGTTTTTCCGCTGCGATTCGTTATGCCGCTGCGAAACCGCAGGCTGAAAATGTCGGTGACTTCGGACTTGCCACCAAGCGTCCGACCGAATGCGGGCCCGGTTGTCGAATCCTCAAGCCCCGCAAGATCAAAGCCCAGCTCAAAACCATAGACATAGCTGCGGCCTTCGCCGATGGGCAGGTTCGCGCGCCATCCACCACGGATGCCGCCAAAGGCGCCGTCGATCTTCAGATCCCCGATGTCGACGGTTGTTCCGCCATTGCGCACGCCAAAACGGTCGGATTTGCCCCAGCCATAGCCAAGACTGAACCCGCCGTAAAAATGGCTGAGGCCGCTTGAGACAGGTGTCGGACTGATAACCGGAGGTTCTATCGGGGCTTCAGACAAGGTGCCCGCCTGTGATGGGGTACCGGCAACCGAAATCAACGACACAACTGCCAGAGCGCGAAGACATCCGGCACCCAATTTCGCGAGCCCTGCTTTGTATGTCACTCGCACCCTCCTGACCTTCGGCAACCTGATAACCAACTCTCCGGACCCCTTTGTCCAACCCCCTGATACACTGACAGGGCATGATCCATCTATCCTCGGAACATGGTTCCGAAGCATAAATCAAGGGTAAATTTTGGAAACAAACGCCAAATATGGTGTCTGACTGCGATACAGGTCAGGTCAGATCAACTCACCGGCCAGCGAATTCGCACCCGAGGATTTGACCCGAACGCGGCGCAGATCACCGGCCTGCACATCCGCGCCTGCGACGTGAACTGCGTGAAGATACTCGGATTTTCCAACCATCTGCCCGTCAAGCCGCCCCGGCTTTTCGAACAGCACGCTCACCTCGCGGCCGACCATGCCGTCCTGAATTTCGCGCTGGTGGCGGGTGATCAGCCCCTGAAGGCGCTGTAGGCGGTCATCCGCCTCTGCCGCGTCCACCTGCGGGCGCTCTGCCGCCGGGGTGCCGGGGCGTGTGGAATACTTGAAGGAATAGGCATAGCCGTATTTCACCTCTTCCACGAGATCGAGTGTCGCCTGAAAATCCTCTTCGGTCTCTTCCGGGAAGCCCACGATAAAGTCACCAGACATCAGGATATCCGGACGCGCGGCGCGAATGCGTTCGATCAGCCGCAGATAGCTTTCCGCCGTGTGGCTGCGGTTCATCCGTTTGAGTATCTTGTCCGACCCTGATTGCACCGGCAGATGCAGATAGGGCATCAGTTTTTCGCAGGTCCCGTGCGCTTCGATCAGATCGTCCGCCATGTCGTTGGGATGCGAGGTGGTGAAACGGATACGCTCCAACCCGTCGACCTTGTTCAGTTCCCAGATCAGACCGGCCAGTGTCATGTCACCATTCGGACCGGCACCATGATAGGCGTTGACGTTCTGACCCAGCAGAGTGATTTCGCGCACGCCCCGTTCGACCAGATCCTGCGCCTCACGCAGAATGCGGTCCGCTGGTCGGCTGACCTCGGCCCCGCGGGTATAGGGCACAACGCAGAAGGCACAGAACTTGTCGCAACCTTCCTGTACGGTCAGAAACGCCGTCGGACCACGCTTGGCCTTGGGGCGATTCTTCAGCTTCTCGAACTTGTCTTCCTCGGGGAAGTCGGTATCCAGCGCCTTTTCCCCGGCCTGTGTCTTTGCTTCCATCTCGGGCAAGCGGTGATAGCTCTGCGGTCCCACCACCAGATCGACAAGCGGCTGACGGCGCATGATCTCTTCGCCCTCGGCCTGTGCGACACATCCGGCGACGCCGATCTTGAGGTCGGGCTTGTCCGCTTTCAGTCCCTTGAAACGACCAAGTTCGGAATAAACCTTTTCAGCCGCCTTTTCCCGGATATGACAGGTGTTCAGCAGGATCATGTCCGCGTCATCGGGGCTTTTGGTCTCGACATAGCCCTGCCCGCCCAGCGCCTCGGCCATGCGCTCGCTGTCATAGACGTTCATCTGACAGCCATAGGTCTTGATATAAAGCTTCTTGGGTTCGGACATGGGGCTGGCCTTTGCATTCGCTGGACCGGCGTCATCTATACGGATCGGACGCCGCTTGCAATGCAGGCGCAATTACCCGAATTTGACCCGGAATTCCAGCAATGCAGGCAAAGGCCGGACCATGCAGTACGAAACCCTAGACGAATTTCTGAAACAGGGTTCAGCGGCACTTGCCCGTGGGCCGGTCGCGCTTGTCTTCGTCGAGGACGAAGTCGAAGTGGACAGCACGTTGCGCCATCATCTGGACATCGGGTTCAGATCGGTGATCGCATTCACGCCGCAGGACATTGCACCGGAACCTCAGCTCTCGGAACGTATTCACCACGTTACGGGCAATTACGCTCAGGGCGCCAATGTTTTCGACACGATCAACCGGATCATCGACGCCGCGCCGGGCGTATGGATGTACTACTGCTTCAACGCGGAATACCTCTATTACCCTTTCTGCGAATCCAGAACCATTGGCGAGATGCTGGCCTTTCACGGGGAAGAGCGGCGCGACGCCATGCTCTCATATGTCATCGATCTTTATGCCGGTGATCTGGATGCCTGCCCCGGCGCGGTTTCGCTTGATCAGGCGATGCTGGACAGGACCGGCTATTATGCGCAGTCACGCTATGACGCCGAAAACAAACGCCCTTTTGACCGGCAACTGGACTTTTCGGGCGGCTTGCGCTGGCGCTTTGAGGAACACGTGCCTTATGAGCGCCGCCGCATCGACCGGATTGCGATATTCAAATCGAAACCAGGCCTTCGGATCAGGCCCAATCACACGTTCAACGATCAGGAATACAACACCTATTCCTGTCCCTGGCACCACAATCTGACGGCTTCGATCTGTTCATTCCGCGCCGCAAAGGCGCTCAGGCGGAATCCGGGGTCGCGCAATGCCATCTCCAGCTTTCACTGGCGCAATTCGGTGCCGTTCGAATGGCACTCGCAACAACTGCTTGATCTCGGCCTGATGGAACCGGGGCAGTGGTTCTGACCGCCCCGGATCGCAGTACCATCAGCGGCGGAACAACACCGGGAACCAATCTTCGCGCAGTCTCTGACCCGGCTGCATGTCGTGTCCCGGATAAGGCGGCGATGTGGGGCCCGGCCTTTCGACGTAGCGCGCGTCATCCCCGACCAGACGCAAGGAAAACGCCCGCCGGCGCGTGGCCGAGGTATTGCCGCGCGCCCCATGCAGAACCCGATAGTTGAACGCCACTGCGTCGCCGGGCTCCATCTCGAACTCCACCACCTTCATGCCTTCGGCATCGGGATCGGGTATCGGCATGTACTGGCCTTCATCCGCAAAGAAACCTTCCTCGGAAACCCAGCGGGTCGGCAGCACTTCTTTTTCCCAGCGATGTGAACCGGCGACACAGCGCAGGGTTGCCTCTTTCACCGGATCAAGCGGCGACCAGAAGCTGACGGTCTGCTGACCTTCAACAAAATAATATGGCCCGTCCTGATGCCATGGAGTCGCCATCGACGTGCCCGGCTCTTTCACCAGTACGTGATCGTGGAACATCTGCACGCTGTCGGATTGCATCAGATCCGCCGCTACTTCAGCCGCGGGCGAGGATTCGATCACATCGCGGAATTGCGGGATGCGTGTCCAGTTGCAGTAGTCGTCAAAGAACCGCCCGGATTCGCCGTCCTTCTTGTTCTCCGACGCATACGGGCCGGGATCGGCCATATTCGCGGCGACGCCGTCGCGCAGTTTTTCCACCTGCTCTGCAAACAGCCCTTTAACCAGAACGACACCGTCCTGTCTGTACGTATCGATCATGTCCTGCGTGACGAGGGGATGAGGCATTTCGAACTCCGCTTTTAAACCTGACCGATCTGCGCATGTTTGCAGCCTCTGTTCAAATAATATCTTTTAAAGCTATAAATAATTTCATGTTATATATCTCGCTCCGCCAATACGAATACGTCTGCGCCATTGGCCGGTATGGCAGCCTGTCTACCGCGGCTCAGCACCTAAACGTTTCGCAACCCGCTCTGTCCACTGCGCTGACCCGGATCGAAGAGCATCTGGGCCATCCATTGTTTTCGCGCAGGCGCGGCTCGGCGATGGCCGTGACACCGCAGGGACGCCAGTTCATCGAACAGGCCGAGCTATTGTTGGCCAGTGCCGCGCAACTGGAAAACTCGGATCGCCCCCATCTGGGCACGGAAAGGCTGCAACTGGGATGTTTCGTCGATCTTGCGCCGTTTCTTTTGGCACCCGCCCTGCACCAGTTGCGCAAGGTGATACCGAATGTGACCGTCAGCTATCGCGCCGACAGGTTCGAGGCACTGCTGACGGCGCTAATCAAAGGGCAGATCGACCTTGCGATCACATATGATCTGGGAATGGACGCGGGGTTCACGCGTCGCCCCCTGTTCGAAAGCAGGCCAAATGCGATCATGTCGCCCGACCACCCCCTGTCTCGCGCCGGTCAGGTTTCACTGGCGGACCTGACCGAATACCCGCTGATCCTGTCCGAAGAGGGCCTGTCTGCACAGCATATCCTTGGTCTGTTTCGGCGCAGCGGGCTGACCCCGCAGGTGAATCACCGTGCCGCGTCGCTGGAAATTCTCCGAAGTCTTGCGGCGCATAACGAAGGTGTCGGTCTCAGCTACGCCGATCCCCCCGCCAGACACAGTTATGATGGCAAGCCGATTGTCAGCCTGCCGGTTTCCGACCCTGAGGCGTCCGAGGCCGTGGTACTGGCCCGGCACGGAACCGGCCCCGTGACAGCAGAGATCGCAGCAGCCGAAGCCGCACTGATCCGGATTTTCAAAACGGAATGATTATGGCTTGCGGCGCAGCCGGATCACAACATCAACCGATGCGATCTCGACACCGTCAGGTGCGTCCGGCAGGCGCTGAATGACCAGCTGCTCCGAAGGCGCATCACTCAGACGGCCTTCGTCTTCCCAGAAGAAATGCGGATGGTCATGTGTATTGGTGTCGAAATAGCTTTTCGATCCATCCACCGTGATCTCCTGCAGAACACCGGCCTCGCAGAACGCCCGCAGCGTATTATAGACCGTGGCCAACGATACGGCGGCGCCGGTTTTCTTCGCCGCTTCAAACAGGCTTTCCGCTGTAACATGGCGATGCCGTCCGTCGCCCACCAGCAACTCGGCCAGGGCCACACGCTGACGCGTTGGCCGCAGCCCGGCATCAGCCAGCCAGTTGGTTGCGATTCTTTGGCTTTGCGGTGTCATTGATCCGATACCCGTACTTGCTAACGCTATATAAGGGCTGTGGAACCGGAATTTCAAATGAAATTCATTCGCAAGAATGCCGTGTCTGCAGAAGGATGTGGCGCACCCGCTCTTGCAGGACCTTGCAAACGGGTGCTAGACGAGGCCAGATAAGACGAACAGACCCTGGCAGAAGAGGCGGCAGAATGGCCCAATTCCCAAGCAGTTTTGACAAGGACGATCTGCTGAAATGCGCCCGAGGCGAGCTATTCGGCCCCGGCAACGCGCAATTGCCTGCTCCGCCGATGCTGATGATGGACCGGATCACCGAAGTTTCTGCGGATGGCGGTGCGCATGGCAAGGGTCATATTCTGGCTGAATTCGACATCACTCCCGATCTCTGGTTCTTTGACTGCCACTTCCCCGGCAACCCAATCATGCCTGGCTGTCTTGGGCTGGATGGCCTTTGGCAACTGACCGGATTCAATCTGGGCTGGCGCGGCTGGCAGGGGCGTGGAATGGCCGTGGGCGTTGGCGAAGTCAGGCTGACCGGCATGGTGCGCCCCGACCGCAAGATGTTGACTTACAAGGTTGACTTCAAAAAGGCTATTCAGACGCGCCGCCTGACCATGGGTGTGGCGGATGGTATCGTCGAGGCTGACGGCGAAATGATTTACGACGTAAAAGACATGAGAGTCGTTCTTTCAGAAGCCTGAGCCTGACCGGCCCGAAATAAGGAGCACGCACATGCGTCGAGTAGTTGTCACCGGCCTGGGGGTTGTTTCCTCCATCGGGAACAATGCCGAAGAGGTTCTGGCCTCTTTGAAAGCTGGCAAATCCGGCATCGAGACCAACGAACAAATGATCGAGCATGGCTTTCGCAGCCAGATTGCAGGCCCTTTGCGCATCGACGTCTCGGAACACGTGGACAAGCGCACGCTGCGGTTCATGGGACCGGGCGCAGCCTATGCCCATATTGCCATGCGGCAGGCGATCGAAGATGCCGGGCTGACCGAAGATCAGGTGGTTAACCCGCGCACCGGACTGGTCGCAGGGTCCGGCGGCCCGTCGACCAGCGCGATGCTGACGGCCCATCAAACCGTCCTCAAGACCGGCGCCACCAAGCGGATCGGGCCGTTTGCGGTACCGAAATGCATGTGCTCGACCATCTCGGCCAACCTGGCGACAGCGTTTAA
This sequence comes from Ruegeria sp. BJ6, assembly GCF_056537885.1. Taxonomy (NCBI): domain Bacteria; kingdom Pseudomonadati; phylum Pseudomonadota; class Alphaproteobacteria; order Rhodobacterales; family Roseobacteraceae; genus Ruegeria; species Ruegeria sp. BJ6. The sequence goes on from NZ_JBQFSG010000006.1 coordinate 107,170, forward strand.
AATCAAGGGCATCAACTATTCGATCACCTCGGCCTGCTCGACCTCTCTGCACTGCATCGGCAACGCAGCCGAGCAGATCATGATGGGCAAACAGGACGTCATGTTCGCCGGTGGCGGCGAGGAACTGGACTGGACCCTGTCCTGCCTGTTCGACGCGATGGGCGCGATGTCATCGAAGTACAATGACGCGCCGGAAAAAGCCTCGCGCGCGTTCGATCAGGATCGCGACGGATTCGTGATCTCGGGCGGCGGCGGCATGGTCGTGCTGGAAGATCTGGAACACGCCCAGGCGCGCGGCGCAAAAATCTACGCGGAAGTCACAGGCTTTGCCGCAACCTCGGACGGGCACGACATGGTTGCTCCGTCGGGTGAGGGCGGCGAAAGGGCGATGCGGTTGGCTCTGGCCACCCTGCCTGAAGACCGCAAAGTGTCTTATATCAACGCGCACGGCACGTCGACACCGGTCGGCGACGTGGGCGAGGTCGAGGCGGTGCGCCGCATTTTCGGCCAAGGCAACGTACCACCCATTTCTTCTACGAAGTCTATGACCGGGCACGCGCAGGGCGCGGCCGGTGCTCTGGAAGCCATATTCTGTCTGCTTATGCTGGACAACGATTTCATCACCCCTTCCATTAACGTCGACACACTTGCCGAAGGCATTGAGCCGGGTGAAATCGCAACCAAAGTCATTGAAAACGCGGGACTGGACAGTGTCATGACCAATAGCTTCGGCTTTGGCGGCACAAATGGTTCCATGGTCCTTTCCAAGTTTCACGGGTGATAAGAATGTCAGAAGTACTCAAAGGCAAGCGCGGCCTGATCATGGGTGTCGCCAATGACCGTTCCATCGCATGGGGTATCGCCAAGGCCATGCACGAGGCGGGCGCAGAACTGGCATTCACCTATCAGGGTGAGGCATTTGGCAAACGACTGGAACCGCTGGCGCAAAGCGTCGGAAGCGATTTCATGGTGGACGCGGATGTTACGGATGATGCGTCTCTGGACCGCGCGTTCGAAGAACTTGCCGCCCGGTGGCCGACCATCGACTTTGTGGTTCACGCCATCGCCTATTCGGACAAGTCCGAACTGGCAGGGCGGTTCCTGAACACCACCCGCGCGAATTTCAAGCATTCGATGGATGTGTCAGCCTATTCCTTTATCGAAGTCGCGCGCCGCGCCTACCCGATGATGGCAGAAAATGGCGGCACGCTGCTGACCCTGACCTATCAGGGGTCCAACCGGGTCGTTCCGAACTACAATGTGATGGGTGTTGCCAAGGCGGCGCTGGAATCTGCGACACGTTATCTGGCCAACGATCTTGGCCCGGACGGCATTCGCGTAAACGCCATCTCGCCCGGTCCAATGAAAACTCTGGCCGGTGCCGCGATCGGCGGGGCGCGCAGGACCTACAAGTTCTGCGACCAGAATGCGCCCATGCGTTCGAACGCCACACTGGAAGCCGTTGGTGGAACCGCTGTCTATCTGACATCCGATGCGGGCGCCTGCACCTCGGGCGAGATCATCCGCGTCGATGGCGGCTTTCACGTACTGGGCATGCCGCAACCAGAATCCATGTGACTCTATCTTTCCCTGCCCCCGCCAAGATTTGACCATCTTTGGCAGGCAGGGATTGCCACATGAGTAAAGTCGATCTGATCCTTGAAAACTCCGCCCACCGCGGGCAGCCCCGTCGAAAATCAGGGCTGCTCAACAATCGGGCGCGTGTGATGTTGCTGACGCTGACCACATTGTTGGTCGCCTTCGTCTTTCTCACTCAGCCGCAGGTGCGCGACGCCGTCACCTCACTGCTTCCCTAAACGCAGGGTGAAATCCCTGCGTCCGGGAATGCGGGTTCAGGCGATCGAAACAACCTCGATATCAAAAATCAGGTCCTGTCCGGCCAGCGGGTGATTGCCGTCCAGCGTGACCGTTGCCTCATCGACTTCGACCACTGTGACCGGCAACGCCTGTCCATCAGGTGCCTGCATCTGCAATTGCGTTCCGATGTCCAGCGGGATGTCATCGGGAATGCCTTCGCGCGGGATGGCCTGCCGCATGGCCGGATTGATCGGTCCATAAGCGTCGACACAGGCGATCTCGACCCGCTTTTTCTCGCCCGTCGTCATTCCGGGCATGGCGGAATCCAGTCCGGGAATGATCTGCCCCGACCCCACGACAAACTCCAGCGGTTCGCGGCCTTCGGAACTGTCAAAAACATTTCCGTCCAGCAATGTGCCTGTGTAGTGAATGCGAACCGTGTCGCCTTGTTTGATTTCACTCATCTTGGGTCTCCGGTCCTTTGTCTGGGCATAAACGCCCCACCCTAGGGCCTGTCACGCCAATGTAAACCCGCCCCCCTTTCACACAGATTTCTCCTGTGCCAACCTGCGCCCGATCAGGGGAGGATCAGATGCCAATCACAACTTGCATATTCGACGCCTATGGCACGCTGTTCGACGTGGCCGCCGCTGCCCGTCAGGCCGCCGCGGAACCGGGATTTGACGCGCTGAAGGACAAATGGCCCGAGCTTGCAAATCACTGGCGCCTCAAACAGTTGCAATACACATGGCTCAGGGCTGTCGCAGATGCACATGCCGACTTCTGGGACGTGACGCAGGATGGGCTGGACTGGGCACTGGAGGCCACAGGGTTGGACGGCGATGCCACGCTACGCCAGCGCCTGCTGGACCTTTACTGGGAACTTCAGGCCTATCCCGAGGTTCCGGACATGCTTGCAGCCCTGAAAGCGTCCGGCAAACAGACGGCGATACTGTCGAACGGCTCGCCGCCGATGCTGGATGGCGCTGTGCAGTCGGCGGGTATCGGAGGGGTACTGGACGATGTGCTGTCGGTAGAAAGCGTCGGCGTCTTCAAACCCCATGCCCGTGTCTATGATCTGGTTCAGAGCCGGTTCGGCTGTGCCCGTGACGAAGTGTTGTTCGTCAGTTCCAACGGCTGGGATGCGGCCGGGGCCAGCGGCTATGGCTTTGTCACCGCCTGGGTCAATCGGTCGGGAGAGCCGATGGACCGGTTGCCGTGGAAACCCGATCACGTATTGTCGGACCTGACCTCGATCCCGCAACTGGCAGGCGCCTGATGGGCTTTTTCAACTCGTCCGATGGCAAACGCCTGTATTTTGAAGACGCAGGAACTGGCCAGCCTTTGCTGTGCCTGTCGGGTTTGACCCGAAACAGCAAGGATTTTTCCTTTCTCGCGCCACATGTGACCGACCTGCGCATGATCGCGATGGACTACCGTGGTCGCGGCAGGTCGGATTTCGACCCCGATTACATGAACTATAGTATCGTGCGCGAAGCGCAGGACGTGATCGAACTGCTGGACCATCTGGGGCTGGGCAAGGTTACCATACTCGGCACCTCACGGGGCGGATTGATCGCGATGGCGCTGGCCGCCAGCAATCCTGAACGTTTGTCCGGCGTGATCCTGAATGACGTAGGACCTGTCATTGAACCCGCCGGGATTGCGCGCATCATGGATTTCGTTGGCAACAAGCCGACGTCAAAAACGCTGGACCAGTCCGCCGCAGCCCTGCAAAGCGCCATGGAGCCACAATTCCCCGGTGTTTCGCTTAAGACCTGGCGCAGACAGGCCGAATATCAGTATTCCGAAACACCCGATGGTCTGGATCTGCGGTATGACCCGGCCTTGCGAACCGCACTGATCGAACAGGCCACGACCGGCGCGACACCTGATCTTTGGGCTCTATTCGACGCGCTGGCCCCAATCCCCACCGGCCTCATCCGGGGTGCGAATTCAGATGTTCTGGGAGTCGGAACCGTCAGCGAGATGAAAACCCGAAAACCTGATCTGATACTGGCCGAGGTCCCGGACCGGGGCCATGTGCCGTTTCTGGACGAACCTCAGTCCCTGGACGTTATTCGAAGGATAGTGAAAACCGCATGAGCACCTTGGAAATGATCGAATCCGCAGCCGCGCGGCTGGACGGCCACGTCAGACGTACGCCCATCCTGAACTCGCCCTTTCTGGACGAAATCGCAGGCCGTCGGGTGTTGGTGAAACCCGAATGCCTGCAACATACCGGCAGCTTCAAGTTTCGCGGGGCATGGTCTGCAATTTCCGCTCTGGACGTGGAAACGCGTCAGCGGGGCGTGATCGCCTATTCCTCGGGCAACCACGCGCAGGGCGTTGCGCTGGCGGCCTCAAGGCACGGGATTACCTCGGTGATCGTCATGCCGTCTGACGCCCCGCAGTTGAAGATCGACAACACCCGCGCACTGGGGGCCGAAGTTGTTCTGTATGATCGGTCCAGCGAGTCCCGCGAAAAGATAGGTAAGGCTTTGGCATCCGAACGCGGCCTGACCCTGATCCGCCCCTATGACGAACCACAGGTGATCGCCGGGCAAGGCACCACCGGGCTGGAGATCGCACAGCAAACTGCCGAAATGGACGTGGGCAACGCTGATGTTCTGGTGTGCTGCGGCGGTGGAGGCCTGTCCTCGGGCATTGCGCTGGCCCTTGAAGCGCACGCGCCGGACATGCGCGTTCGCCCGTGCGAGCCGCTGGGGTTCGACGACGTCAAACGCTCGTTGGCGGCGGGGCGGATCCTGAACAACGACGCGACCTCGGGCAATATCTGCGACGCCATCCTGACTCCGCAACCCGGCGACATCACCTTTCCGATCCTCCACCGCCTGTGCGGGCCGGGTCTGAGCGTCACCGAGGACGAAGCTCTGCGCGCCATGGCCCTTGCCTTTCTGCGGCTAAAAATCGTGCTGGAACCGGGTGGGGCGGTTTCCCTGGCCTCGGCCCTGTTCCGACCAGATGAAATCGAAAGCGACACGGTGATCGTGGTTGCATCGGGTGGCAATGTGGACGCTCAAATTTTCCAAAAAGCGCTGGAATTCCTGACGTGATCTGAAAATTGGACCGGCGTAAGCTGCTGCCGTATACCAATACCAAACACTCAACACATCTCAGTTCCGGAACTGCAAAATGACAAGGCTCAAGCGATGAAGATCGCCAATCTCGGGGATGTAAATCTGCACTACCGGATCGACGGGGACCCGGACGGCGCGCCGATCGTGTTCGCCAATTCGCTGGGAACCGATCTGCGCCTGTGGGACGATCTGCTTCCCCTTTTGCCCAAGGGGCTGCGGATCATCCGGTATGACAAGCGCGGACACGGCCTGTCGTCGCAACCTCCGGCGCCTTATTCCATGGGTGCCCTTGTCCGCGATGCCGAGGCCCTGCTGGACCATCTTGCCGTCCGCGACTGCTTATTTGTCGGCCTGTCCATCGGCGGGATGATCGCCCAGGGGCTGGCGGTCAAACGGCTGGATCAGATTCGTGCGCTGGTGCTGTCAAACACGGCGGCCAAGATCGGAACCGCCAACATGTGGCAGGATCGAATCGAGGCGGTACGGGCGGGCGGCATCGAGGCCCTCGCCGACCCGATCATGGAGCGTTGGTTCTCGAAACCCTTCAGGAACGGACCGGAACTTGAGCTTTGGCGCAACATGCTGGTCCGGCAACCGGACGAAGGGTATGTCGGCTGCTCTGCCGCCATATCGGGCACCGATTTCTACACCCCGACCAGCGGATTGCGGCTGCCGACGTTGGGTATCGCCGGGACCGAAGACAAATCGACCCCACCTGATCTGGTCCGCGAAACCGTCGATCTGATCCCCGGCTCACGATTCGAACTGATCCGCAAGGCCGGGCACCTGCCTTGCGTCGAACGCCCCGAAGAATACGCGGAATTGCTGCGGCAGTTCCTGCATGAAATTGGCCATATCTGAGGGAGATAGGGTTGGCGGAATTTCTTCTGATACATGGGTCCTGCCACGGCGCATGGTGCTGGCGTGACCTGATCCCAGAACTGACCGCATTGGGCCATTCGGCCCATGCAATCGACCTGCCCAGTCACGGCTCGGACCCGACCCCGATCGCGGATGTGACCATGGAGAACAGTCGCGACGCCATTCTTGCGGCCTCGACACCCGAAACCATCATCGTGGCCCATTCCTGGGGCGGATACCCCGCAAGCGCCGCTGCCGAGGTCGATCCCGATGCCATGCGCGGCCTGATATACCTGTGCGCCTACGTCCCGAAACCGGATACGTCGATGGTCGAAATGCGCAGGCAGGCACCGCGCCAACCGATCCTTGATGCCGTCATAAAATCGGCGGACGGGCTGTCCTATATGGCACGCCCCGACAAGATAAAGGCGCTGTTCTATCACGACTGCCCGAAAGAAACCGTGTCCTACGCCCTGCCCCGGCTGTGCCCGCAAGCTATCCGACCGCAGGAGACCCCTCTGACGTTGACAGATCGGTTCGCCGGTGTTCCCAAAGCCTATGTCCGAACGCTGGACGACAGATGCGTTCCCACCGAATATCAGCAGGAAATGAGCCTAATAGCCCCCGATAACATGCGCCAAGAAATCTTCAGCTCGCATTCCCCGTTTTTCTCACACCCCAAGGATCTGGCTCAGGTCCTGAACCGAATTGCGGAGGGTATCTGATGGCGGGTTCCGTCTTTGACAGCGCCCTGTTTGCGCGTCTTTTCCCAACCGGCGAAGTGGGCCGCCTTTTCACCGACAGCGCCGAGTTGCGTGCCATGCTTCTGGTCGAGGGGATGCTGGCCAAGGTTCAGGGCGATCTGGGCGTTATCCCCGAACTCAGCGCTCAGGCCATTACCCGTGCCGCAATGGAGGTACAGCTTGATCCCGGCGCGCTGGCCGAGGCAACCGGCCAGAACGGCGTAAGCGTTCCCGCACTTGTCGCCGCTTTTCGTTCCGAAATGCAGGCACCTGAACACGCAGCTTTTGTGCATTGGGGCGCGACCTCTCAAGACATCATCGACACCGGACTGATGCTTCGGCTGCGGCAAGCATTGGGGCTGATCGAAGCTGATCTCAAAACCGTCCTGCGCCGACTGGCGCAACTGGCCGACGCAAACGCAACCCTGCCGATGCCGGCGCGCACCTATGGTCAGCACGCCACCCCGACCAGTTTCGGCGCGGTTGTCGCAAGCTGGGGCGCACCGCTGTTGGCCTTACTGGACGAAGTGCCTGAGTTACGGCGCACGTGTCTGCTGGTCTCGCTGTCCGGCGCGGCAGGAACCAGCAATGCGCTGGGACCAAAAGCCAAGGACATGCGCAAGGCGCTGGCCGATCTGCTCAACCTTCAGGACCCCGGGCGCAGCTGGCATACGGACCGCTCACCAGTTCTGCGCATTTGCGACTGGCTAACCAGGGCTGTTCTGACCCTTGGCAAATTTGGTGAGGATGCGATCGAGCTTGCGCAGACCGGCATTGCCGAGGTTTCCGTCAGTGGCGGCGCATCCTCGACCATGCCGCAAAAGCAAAACCCGGTATCGGCCTCGGTGCTGGTGGCACTGGCACAACAGCAAACCGGCCTGATGAATACCCTGCACAACGCGTCCCTGCACCGCCATCAACGCGACGGGGCCGCATGGTTCAGCGAATGGATGTGCCTGCCCCAGATCGTTCTGGGCGCCGCCGCATCGGCGCAAACCGCACTGTCGTTGAGTTCAGGCATCACTCCGAACGCAGGTGCCATGCAGGCGTCGCTGGACCAAAGCAAGGGAATGATCCACGCTGAAGCGCTGAGCTTTGCGCTGGCCGATCACATGCCCCGCCCCGACGCGCAGGCCGCCACCAAGGCCCTATGCCGCGAAGCGACTGAGACCGGCACGCCGCTCAGCGATATTGTCGCGCGTCAATGGCCGCAATTAGATATCAGCCGGATATTCGACGCCGCCCAGCAACTTGGCCTCGCCCCGGATGAGGCCCGGCAGTTTGCGGCACAAGTGACGGAACGTCTGCGCGACTGATCCCGGCAGAGTTCTTTCCCACCGGTCCAAGCATCGCTAGGGTCAGCCCGACCGAATTGGGGACGGGCTTTCATGCGGCTGCCATATTTCTTTGTGCTGAGCACGGTGATGATCGATGCAATGGGCATCGGTCTGATCATGCCCATCATGCCGGACCTCATCGTTGAGGTTCAGGGCGGCACACTGGCCGATGCCGCGATCTGGGGCGGTGTGCTCAGCACTGCCTTTGCAGCGATGCAGTTCCTGTTTGGCCCCGTTCTGGGCAGCCTGTCCGACGCCTATGGCCGCCGTCCGGTCCTGCTGGTTTCGCTGTTCGTCATGGCGCTGGATTATATCGTCATGGCTATTGCGGGCAGTATCTGGCTGTTGCTGGTGGGCCGCATCGTTGGCGGCATCACCGCCGCAACCCATTCCACAGCCGCCGCATTCATGGCCGACATTTCCAAACCCCATGAAAAGGCCGCCAAATTCGGCATGCTGGGCGCGGCCTTCGGCGTTGGCTTTGTTCTGGGCCCGACGATGGGCGGCCTGCTGGGCGAATATGGCACCCGCGCCCCGTTCTGGGCCGCCGCCGGACTAGCCGGTCTGAACTTTCTGATCGGCATGTTCGTGATGACCGAAACCGTGACTGAGGCCAACCGGCGCGCCTTTCATTGGCGGCGCGCCAACCTGTTTGGCGCAATCCGGGCGATTGCAGCACTTCCCGGCATCAAGCCCCTGCTCTGGGTCTATTTCCTCTATTCTGTCTCGATATATGTCTATCCCGCGATCTGGGCCTATTTCACGCAGGAGCGCTTCGGCTGGTCCCCACAGATCATCGGCCTGTCGCTGGGCATCTACGGGATCGGCATGGCCATGGTTCAGGGCGGGCTGATCCGCCCCGCCACCCGCTACCTGGGCGAGCGCGGAACCGTGATATACGGGCAGATATTCGATATCGTCGGCTTTGGCATACTTGCGTTTCTGACAAACGGCTTCATTGCCCTGCTGATGATCCCGGTCACGGCTTTGGGTGCGGTCGTCACCCCGGCCCTGCAGGCGATGATGTCGAAATCCGTGCCCGATTCGCAGCAAGGTGAGTTACAGGGCGTGCTTGCGGCCCTCCACGCGCTTTCGATGGTCATCTCGCCCCTATTCATGACGGCAGTCTTCGCCCAGTTCATCCGCGAAGACGCACCAATCTATCTGCCCGGCGCACCGTTCCTGCTTGCACTGGTATTGATGCTGGTCGGTTGCGTGATTTTTGTGCGCGCCCGGCCCGTCGTGGCGTAACAACGACACGTCCATGACGGTTTCCACCTTGCAGACCGCTCAACCACGCGCCACCGTGGCCTCTGAGCAAATGGGGGAGAGCCATGCAAACCATCAAAGCAGCCGTCTGCAGGGAGTTCGGAAAACCTCTGACCATCGAAGAGGTTCAACTCGCCCCACCCGGCATGGGCGAGGTCGAGGTCACGCTGGACGCCGTTGCCATCTGCCATTCCGACATCACCTATGCCAGCGGCGCATGGGGCGGCTTTTTGCCGTCGGTCTACGGGCACGAGGCCGCCGGGATCGTCACGGCCGTTGGTGAATCCGCCGGTGGCTTTGAACCGGGTGACTCGGTCGTGGTCACCCTGATCCGCGCCTGTGGGTCATGCCCGTCCTGCGCCGGTGGCAAACCAACTATCTGCGAAACGCCCTATGACACGGTGAAAGGCCCGCTGCGGACCGGCGATGGCGGCCCGCTGGAACAGGCGATGGCATGTGGCGCTTTTGCGGAAAAGGTCGTCGTGAACCACCGGCAGATCGTGAAGATCCCGCCTACGATGGACAAGGATGTGGCCAGCCTGCTGTCCTGCGGCGTGATCACCGGCGTTGGGGCAGCCGTGAACGCCGCTAATCTGCGCCCTGGACAGGATGTGGTCGTGATCGGTGCGGGTGGCGTTGGCCTCAACGCCATTCAGGGAGCGCGCATTGCCGGGGCCCGCCGCATCGTCGCCGTTGACATGACCGAGGACAAGCTGGAAATCGCAAAGGAATTCGGCGCGACCCACGGTGTTCTGGCAACGCTGAAAGAACCGTGGCGAGCCGCCTTCAAGGCTCTGGGCGGGCGTGGGGCGGATGCCGTCCTGATTACCGTCGGCGCCATCCCGGCCTATGATCAGGCGCCCCGCTATTTGGGGCGCGGTGGCAAGGCGATCATGATCGGCATGCCGCATTCGGGGGCAACGGCCAGCTATGAACCGGTGATCCTTGCCGCCATCGGTCAGGGGCTGATCGGTTCCAAGATGGGCGACGTGGTCATTCAACGCGATATTCCGTGGATGATCGACCTTTACCAGCAGGGCCGCCTGAAGCTGGATGAGCTGATCTCGGGTCGCTGGACGCTGGACCAGATCAACGAGGCCATTGAAGATACAAAAACCGGCAGCGCCAAGCGCAACGTCATCATCTTCGACCGGGAAACCGCAGCGGGCTGATACCGCCGCAGAAAGGACGCCCGATGAAACTGCAGGACCTCGATATCATCGTCACCGCTCCACCCCCGCCCGGCTGGGGCGGGCGGTATTGGATACTGGTCAAGGTCACCACGGATACAGGCATAACCGGCTGGGGCGAATGCTATGCCTCATCCGTGGGACCCGAAGCGATGAAGCATGTCATCCGCGATGTGTTCGAACGGCATATGGCCGGAGAGAACCCCGAAAACATCGAACTGATGTTCCGCCGTGCCTATTCCAGCGGCTTCACGCAGCGCCCCGATCTGACGGTTATGGGCGCGTTTTCGGGGCTTGAAATCGCCTGCTGGGATATTCTGGGCAAGGATCGCGACCGGCCCGTTCATGCCCTGATTGGCGGACGGATGAATGAACGTATACGCGCCTACACGTACCTTTACCCCCTGCCGCAGCATAATCTGACCGATTTCTGGACCTCACCGGAACAGGCTGCGGACTGCGCGGCCGAGATGGTGCGGCGGGGCTATACCGCCGTGAAATTCGACCCGGCGGGGCCTTACACACTGCGCGGTGGGCATATGCCTGCAATGTCCGACATCTCGATGTCAGTAGCCTTTTGCAAAGCCATCCGCGAGGCCGTCGGCGACAAGGCCGATCTGCTGTTCGGCACCCATGGTCAGTTCAACACCGCCGGTGCCATCCGGCTGGGCCAGGCGTTGGAGCCCTATTCCCCGCTGTGGTTCGAGGAACCGACCCCACCCGACATGATCGACGACATGGCGCGCGTGGCCCGTAACGTGCGCATCCCCGTCGCGACCGGCGAGCGCATGACCACCAAGGCCGAATTCGGCGCCGTTCTGCGCGCCGGAGCCGCCGAGATTCTTCAGCCCGCACTGGGTCGCGCCGGTGGTATCTGGGAGATGAAAAAGGTCGCCGCCATGGCCGAGATCTTCAACGCCCAGATGGCCCCGCATCTTTATGCCGGACCAGTGGAATGGGCGGCCAACATCCATCTGGCGGCCTCGATCCCGAATATTCTGCTGCTGGAAACCATCGAAACGCCCTTCCACGATCAACTGATCAAAGGATCGATCCGGATCGAAGACGGTTTTGTTACGCCTCCGACCGCGCCCGGACTTGGGATCGAAGTTGACGAGGACCTGGCCCGCGCGCACCCCTACACCGGCGACGGTTTGCACCTGCAAATGCAGGAAGACCCCTGCGATTACGTACACGGGAACGCATTTCAGGGGGGCGCTCCTGCAACCGAGGGGTGACAAGACAGCTTGGGTTGGGGCATATTGCTCCAACTTTTAGCTACTACACGAGCAGATTGTGACAATTCAGGAAACAGTTTCTGATCCCCTTACACCTGAAACGCCCGTCGACATGCAGGAAAGCGCCAGTCAGGCCGCCGCCTTTCTGAAAACACTGGCGCATGAAGGCCGTCTGATGATCCTGTGCCATCTTGGAGCAGGTGAAAAATCGGTTGGTCAGCTTGAGAAACTTCTGGATATTCGTCAGGCCGCAGTCAGTCAGATGCTGGCCCGCCTGCGCGAAGAGGGTCTGGTCACGACGCGCCGCGACGGCAAGGCGATCTATTATTCGCTTTCGGATGGAAACACGGCACAGATGATCGGTCTGCTCTACACGCTGTTCTGCAAACCCCAATCCTGACGGGCGTCAATTCGAAACGTATCCTGCGATGACCTGCAACAGCTTGAACGCTGTCGCGGCGTCGTTTTCAACCACCGCCAGGAATTCCTCTTCACCGATGCGCAGGCAGGTCAGGTCGGTTTCCGCGACCATACTCAGAGCGCGCGGCTCTTTGCGGATCAGCCCCAATTCACCCACCAGTGTCCCCGCCCCCACTCGAGTGATCAACTGATCGGCAGCGTCTTTCTGAGGCAGATACAGGCCCGCCTCGCCGTCGATGATCATATAGGCGCCGTCCCTTGGCTGGTCATCCTTCAGGAACACCGTCTCGCCGGCCTTGGCCTCGTACCACTGAGCACCAAACGCCAGCAGCCGCAGCTGTCTACGATCCAGTTCCGAAAACAGCGGCGTCTGTTCCAGCGCCCGAAGCTTGCGCACCAGATCGGCGGATGCCGCGCCGTCTTCTTCGACTTCCATCGGGGCCTCCTCTGACACAATTCTGCCCTGTCGTACTTCGATGTGCAAATCGAACACATCGGGGTCCTGGAAGTGATCATTCAGGTAGATTACCGTTGTCTCCGGCAAAAGGGCGCGCAGATTTTTGTACACGGCAACCTGAGTGGCCATGTCATAGCTCGCCAGCGCATTTTCCAGTATCAGGATGTCCGGCTTTTTGATCGTCGCCCGCGTAAACGCAAGCGGCTCGGCAAATACCGCTGGCAGGTTCTGCCCGCCCAGCGCAACGGGTACGTCATAGATCAACTCGATGACCAGAGACTGAGCGCCGTTTTCAGCCAAGGCGTCCGCGATGATTTTGCGCACCTCGTCCGAGCGCGCGCCGCCGACTTGACTGACCTTACCGAACAGGGCGTTTTCCAGAACCGTCAATCCCGGCGCGAAGCTGTCCGGGTCAAGGGGAACGAAAACATCATGAAGACGTTCCAAAAGCTCTTCAGAATGGGTTTGCCGCAGTTCCAGAATACGGCCCTTCAGCCCGTCGGAAAAGGCTGGGCCAATCTGTTCGGCCGAAATGACAAACGGCACCGCAAGCAAGTTGGCCAGTTGCGCGTCATTCAGTCCCGATGCGCCGTCCTTGCGGGTTTTCTCAACCAGCTCAACGGCCGCCTCATAGGTTTTGGCTTCGAGTCCCAGCTTGCGGAACAACGGGTGATCGGTTCCGTCCAGACCAAAGATCTGGCGCAGCATCTCGATCACATCGCGCGTCAAGCTGACCAGTGTCTCGTCCAGTCCCAGTTCTCGCAACTGTCCAAGGAACACGGTCTGCTGCGCCAGCAGGTCCTGGGTTACCGGAACGCGGGGCGTCGCAAACAACAGGTTTTCAGCCACCGGCAAGGCGGGGTTGTAAGCGTTGCGGTCAAAGACCAGCGCCTGATGCCCAAGCCCCGCATCCCGGATCGCCTGTTGCACCTGCGGGCGCAATTCCACCAGCTTTGCCGCCAGTTCCGGATGCTCTTCAGCGTCAAAGACCTGATCCGCGCCGCGCCGGAACAAGGTATCGCCCGATCCCATCCCTTCGATCAGTTTCAGCCACCAGTCCCTAAGGCTTTCGAAATCGTCAAATCCCGCAAGTGACGGGTCAAGCCATTCGGCCCCGAACGGATCGGGGCTGTTTCCGGCGCGCAATGTTTCCTGAAAATCGGGGTCGTCCGGAATGTCACCAACCGGCTGGTATCGCATCGGCATCATCACATTGTCGCCCAACGTGCCCTGAAACATGACCGGGCGCGAGGTCGCAAATCCAATCCGCGCGGCAACGACCCCCTGATGCAGTTCGGACAAATTCAAACCGCCGACCGTCACCTTGCCTGATCCGGGCAGAACCTCGCGCGTCAACAACTCTCCCAGCGCGCGGCGGTCTTCCTCGCTTGGCGCCGAGATCCCGATTGCCCCTCCGCCGGGAAGCGTGGCGTACAGGTCATCCAGAACATGGTTTCCATCGGCATCGCGCACCGACACGTGATCCAGAACGATATCGCCATTCAGTCTGGGACGCTCGGCTGGGTCGCCGTCAAACAGGGACTCATCGACCATGCCATCGGGTGCAAACCGCTCGATGACAACCTCCCAGCGCAGGGACATGTCCTGTGTCTGGTTGTAATAGGCCAGCAGCTCTTTCCACGGCGAGCTGAGGTCCTTATACGCCGCCAGCGCCGCGACCAGTGCACCCAGCGACACCTCGCCCCGCAGAACCAGATAACCGCCGACCAGATAGAACATGAACGGCGTCAGTTGCGAGATGAAGTTGTTGATGAACTTCATAAAGAACTTTTTCTGGTAGATATCGAACCGGATACCGAACAGCCGCCCCAACTGGTCTGAAACCATCGCTCGGCGATAGCGCCAGCCGCCATTGCCGCGCAGGGTGGAGGCGCCTGCTGCGCTCTCGCCGATCTGGGCGGCCAAAACCCGGACCTCCTGAATGCGTTTCTTGTTCAGCAGGTTGATCTGCCGCTGCAGTTTCGGGATCAACCACGCCTGCAAAGGGATCAGGGCAACCGCCGCCAACCCGAACCAGACACTTTGCAGGAACAGAAACGACAGGATCGTCAGCATCTGACCCGCCTGCAGCACCGGCTGGCTGATCGCATCCCCCATCAGACCGCCCATCGGCTCGCTTTCAGCGGTGACCATCGATACCAGTTCGCCCTGACTGACGCGTTCGAAATAGGGTTGGGGAAAGCGCAATATCCGGCTGATGAGCTGATAGCGGAACCGCCGCAGCATCCGTTCGCTCAGAACGCCTTTCATCGTATTGATGCGCATTTTCATCAGGCCATGAGCCAATACCGCGGCCAGAAATGCAAAACACAGGATCACCAGAAACTGGGTCTGCTCAAAGGAAAAGCCCCAGAATTCAATCGTCTGGCTGGCAGAACCGATCGCGTCATTGATGATGCGCTTGGGAAGCTCCAGTGTCAGATACAGCAGCGGGAACAGAGTCGAAGTCACGGCCAGCAGAACCAGCTGATCGCGTTTCGAATACTTCCAGATGAACCTAAATAACGTACGTTCTATGGGACCTGCCCCTGTCGGCTTAACCAGGTGGTTCAATTTTCGCGTCGACCACCAAATTTTTACAGGTTCAATTTATCGCATTCGTGTCAAGTGAAGCAAATGCTAGCGCTTTTTGCCATTCTGCGC
This sequence comes from Ruegeria sp. BJ6, assembly GCF_056537885.1. Taxonomy (NCBI): domain Bacteria; kingdom Pseudomonadati; phylum Pseudomonadota; class Alphaproteobacteria; order Rhodobacterales; family Roseobacteraceae; genus Ruegeria; species Ruegeria sp. BJ6. Next base: position 122,268 of record NZ_JBQFSG010000006.1, read on the forward strand.
CATATGTGAACGAGTTCATTTGCGTGAAACACTTTAAAACCCTAGTCTTGTAAACAGGACGATATCGGGAGGGCCGCCTTGCCTGCTTTGCTTGGCACCATATTTCTGTTGCTCTGCCTTTTGCAGATCAAACATATGTTTGCCGATTTTTATTTACAGACGCCCAAGATGCTTTCCGGTCGGGGCGAGTATTTTCATATGGGACGGGCGCAACACGCGGCCGTTCATGTCATTGGATCGGTTGTTATTTTTCTGGCCGTCGGGTCGCCGCTCAGTTTCGTGCTAATCATCGCGGCACTGGAATGGATCATTCATTTCAACATTGATTTCGCCAAGGCCAACTATTCCGACAAGAAAAAGCTTCAGCCGACGCAAGCCGCCTACTGGCGTGCCGCTGGTCTGGATCAGTGCCTGCACAACCTGACCTATGTCGCCATGGTTTGGGCCTGGGCCAAGTTCGTCGGGTAACGTTCCGCTTCAGGGTTCCACCGGTCGGTTACGCTTGATCGTCCGCAAAACTACATTTGTTTGCGCGCTTGCCACGGCGGGCAGACGGAACAGAAAATCCTCAAGGAACAGGTTATAGGCCGACAGGTCTCGACACAGCACCCGCAGATGGTAATCCGCCTGTCCTGTTGTTGCATAACATTCCTGAACCTCCGGGCTGTTCTCAACCGACCTTATGAACTCGACGATTTTGTCAGGGTCATGCCGGGTCAGATGCACGTGCACAATCGCCTCAAAGCTCAGCCCCATGACGGATGGATTTACGATCGCGCCATAGCGTTCGATCACTCCAAGTTCTTCCAGAGACCTGACGCGCCTCCACAAGGCGGATGCGGACATGCCCACCGCCTCGGCAAGGTCCGCGTTCGAGATGCGGCAATCGCGTTGCAGCATCGTCAAAATCCGCCGGTCGCGGTCATCCAGCTCAGTCATTTCGGTCAGACCTTTCAGAATCCACTATCTTTTTGACACAATTTTCCGACTGTTAACCCATACTTCGGCAAAATTGGATCACATTTCCACAATACATGACCTAGAATTTCTCATCTACCAGAAATACCGAACAGGTTATCCAGATGAGCCGCCACGAGACATCTCTTCAGACATACCAGTTGGAAGATCGCTACAAACTTGAACAGGGCCGGGTTTTCCTGACAGGCACACAGGCCTTGGCGCGTATCATGATGGATCAGGCGCGCCGTGACAGGGATGCCGGGCTGAACACTGCAGGCTTCATCTCGGGCTATCGCGGTTCGCCCCTTGGCGGTCTGGATCTGGAGCTTTGGCGCGCACGGGATCGTCTGAAACAGGATCGCATCACCTTCATGCCCGCCGTGAACGAGGACCTCGGCGCGACAGCAGTACTTGGCGCTCAGCAGGCATCGCTGGACCCGCAATGCGAAGTCGAGGGCGTGTTTTCCATGTGGTACGGCAAGGGGCCGGGCGTGGACCGGTCTGGTGACGCACTGAAACATGGCAACGCCTATGGATCGGCCCCAAAGGGCGGTGTGCTGGTCGTGGCGGGTGACGATCATGGCTGTGTCAGCTCTTCGATGCCGCATCAGTCTGATGTGGCTTTCATGGCGTGGTTCATGCCAACGCTCAATCCGTCCTCGGTCGACGAATATCTGAGTTTCGGCGAATACGGGCTTGCCCTGTCCCGGTTTTCGGGAACATGGGTCGGGTTCAAGGCCATTTCCGAAACCGTGGAAAGCGCCCGGTCGGTCGAACTCCGGCCGGACAGGCAGTTCATCTTGCCTGAAATCGACATACCTCCCAACGGCCTTCACGTACGATCGGCCGACCTGCCCTCGCCCGAGATCGAAACCCGGATCAAACACAAGCTGCGTGCGGTGCGGGCCTTTGCCGAAGAAAACCCAATTGACCAGCGCATCTACGATATCGAGGGCGCAAAATTCGGTTTTGTCACAACGGGCAAAGGGCATCTGGACCTCATGGAGGCCCTGCGCCTTCTGGGTCTGGACGAGGCAAAATGCCGGGAGCTTGGCATCGACATCTACAAGGTCGGCATGGTCTGGCCGCTGGCCCGCCGCAACGCCCTGCGTTTCGTGAAAGGCAAGGCCGAAGTTCTGGTCGTCGAAGAAAAACGCGGCATCATCGAAAGCCAGTTCAAGGAGTATTTCTATGACTGGCCCGGCGACAAGCCGCATAAAATGGTCGGTAAATACGACAGCCACGGCGAGCCTCTGCTCCCCTGGACCGGAGAGTTGAGCCCCCTGATGCTGGCCCCCATCGTCGCCGCGCGCCTGCACACGTTCTTCCCCGAGGAAGGCCTGCCCGCCAAAGCCACGGCGCTGACCGATACGCCGCCGCAACTGATCAATGTGCCGGGCGCAACCCGCACGCCCTATTTCTGTTCGGGCTGTCCGCACAACAGCTCGACCAAAGTGCCCGAAGGCTCGACGGCGGCAAGCGGCATCGGATGTCACGTCATGGCATCGTGGATGGATCGCCAGACCGTCGGCTACGCCCAGATGGGCGGAGAGGGCGTGCCGCATGTGGTCGCTTCGAAATACAATGGCGGCAAGCACATCTTTCAGAACCTTGGCGAAGGCACATGGTATCATTCAGGCTCGCTGGCCATTCGCCAGGCGGTCGCTGCGGGAACCAACATCACCTACAAGATTCTCTACAACGACGCCGTGGCGATGACCGGCGGGCAACCCGTCGACGGCCCGATCAGCGTGGCGGGCATCGCCCAGACCTGCCGCGCCGAAGGGGTCGAGAGGATCGCTATCATCTCGGACGACATCTCCAAGTTCCATCACGCGGATTTCCCGGCGCAGACCTCATTTCACGACCGCTCGGAAATGGACCTGCTGCAACGTGAATTGCGCGACATCCCGGGCGTTACGGTTCTGATCTACGAACAGACCTGCGCCACCGAAAAGCGCCGCCGCCGCAAGCGGGGCACGATGGAGGACCCGAACCGTTTTGTCTGGATCAACGATCTGGTCTGCGAAGGCTGCGGCGATTGCTCGGTCGAATCCAATTGCCTGAGTGTCGAACCGCGCGAAACGCCGCTGGGTCGGAAACGCAAAATCAATCTGTCGACCTGCAACAAGGATTTTTCCTGTCTGAACGGCTTTTGTCCCAGCTTCGTCACGGTCGAAGGCGCAACCCGGCGCAAGCAAGCTGCCAAACTGGACCTGAGCACACTTGAAAGCGGTCTGCCTGACCCGAAACTGCCGATACTGGACAAGCCTTTCGACCTGCTGGTGACGGGGGTTGGCGGCACCGGCGTGGTCACGGTGGGCGCCCTGATCACGATGGCCGCGCATCTTGAGGGCCGCGGTACGTCCGTTCTGGACTTTACCGGCTTTGCGCAGAAATTTGGAACTGTCCTCAGCTACATCCGACTGGGCGACAACCCCGAGGCGCTAAATCAGGTCCGCATCGATCAGGGAACCGCAGATGCGGTGATCGGGTGCGATATCGTCGTCAGTTCGGCCCCAAAGGCTTCGGCGCATTATCGGAAGGGCACGCAGGTGGTGCTGAACCGGGCTGAAATGCCGACCGGTGATCTGGTGCTACGACGCGACGCGCAGCTTCGGACCGATGCACGGGAAGAGGCAATCTCACACGTGGTGGGCGCGCAAAACCTCGCGGGCTTTGACGCCAACGCCGCCGCTGAAACCCTGCTGGGCGACGCGGTTTTCGCCAATGTCATGATGCTGGGCTATGCGTGGCAAAAAGGTCTGGTGCCGGTATCCGCCACCGCTTTGGGACAGGCCATCCTGCTGAACGGTGTAGCAGTCGAAGCCAACCGGCTCGCCTTTGCTATCGGTCGCTGCATGGCTGCCGATCCGGCAAAGTTGCAAGGTTATTCAGACCCGACGCCTGAAACCGAAACGCTGGATCAGATGATCATGCGCCGTGTTGACTATCTGACCGGCCATCAGAACGCCCGCTATGCAAAACGCTATACGGATCGCATGGCCAAAATCCGGACGGCATTGCCTGATGTCCCCGAAGATATGCTGCGTTCCATCGCCCGCAACCTGTTCAGATTCATGGCTGTAAAGGACGAATTCGAAGTGGCACGCCTCATGACCGGGGACAGTTTCGCGCAGGAACTGGCGCAACATTTCCAGGGAGATTACAAGGTCAGATACCACATGGCACCACCTATTCTGAACGGACGCCGCGATGCACGTGGCCGCCCGGCAAAACGCGCTATCGGCCCGTGGCTGCGCCCTGTTCTTGGAGTTCTTGCACGGGCCAAATCTCTGCGCGGATCCGGATTGAACCCCTTCGGTTATCATGCCGAAGCCCGCCTGCACCGTGATATCCGCGACTGGTACAACGCTTTGCTGGATCGCCTGCTGCAGGATTATGATCCCGAAACCGGGGAAGCATGGCGTCAGGCCTTGGCCGCAGCAGATGACATTCGGGGCTATGGTCCGGTCCGTGAAGACAGCTTTGTCAAGGCGCGTGTCACTGTGGAAAGTGACTTACAATAGCCCGGATCAACAGAATTTCGGCCGGATCAGACGGGTTCCCCTTCCCAGTATTGCCGGGCATAGGCGCTGAATTCTTCGACCTCTTCAGGCAACGGTTCAACGCCAGTAAAGACGAACAGGTAATGCGGAACCAGCGCCAAACGCGTGGCCAGCGGTTCGTTCAACTGCGCCAGATCGTAACCGATCTGCATGTAATAAAGCACGCGCGCACGGGTTTCCGCTTCGGTGTCCTGATACCCATACCGCGCGAACATGGCGCGCAGTGCGTCCAGACGGTTTGCGTCGGACTGATCCAGCATTCTGCGCACCTTGCCGGACCGGCGCGCCCAGTCCCGAACCGCGAAATCCAGCGCCGTATCGAACAGGGCCGTGTTCACCACGCACCGATGCACATTGCAGACCGCCGCCGTGATCGTCTTGGCGGGCGCTTCGGCCTGCGCGATCAACGCTGCCGTATTTGTGGCCTGCCACCGCGCCAGAAGCGCATCCAGAAGCTCTTGCCGGGACTTGAAGTACCAATAAAAGGATGACCGCGAGACGGCCATACGCTCGGCAAGGTTCAGCACCTTGACCTGCTCCACCCCGTCCGAGATCAGAACGTCCATGGCCACGTTCAGCCAATCGTCGCGCGTGACCTTGACGTTGCCCACCAACGGCTCGGCATCGGGATCATCGCGGTGAAGGACTGGTTTGGTGTTCATCTGCTCAACTCTCCGGTGGTGCTCCGCCCTCGGCGCTGCGTCGGGCGACGAAATCCTTCAGAGCGGCGGCGCGATCGGCGTCATGCATCGGTGGCTGCGCCGTTTCAACGATATTCTTCCATATTCCGGTGGCCCGATGGTTTGCATCGACGGCACCGCGTTCGCTCCATGTACCGAAATTCGACCAGTCCCCGACCAGAGGTTCATAGAACTGCGTCTGATATCGTTCCATCGTATGCGCCGCGCCAAAGAAATGGCCCGATGGCTGAACCTCGCGCAGAGCGTCCAACGCAATGTCGGCATCGGTCGCGGGGGTTCCGGCGCAAAGCTCGGCCACCATCTGCAGCACTTCCAGATCGGTTATGATTTTTTCGAACGATACTGTCAGCCCGCCTTCAAGCCACCCCGCCGAATGGATCACGACCGTGGCCCCGGCCATCAGGCATCCCCACAATCCGAACTGCGTCTCATTCGCCGCCTGGGCATCGTTTATGTTGGCGGCGCTGCCACCGGCACAGCGCCACGGCAGCCCGACCTTGCGCGCCAGCTGACCGGCCACCAGCGAAGCGGTGAAATGTTCGGGCGTCCCGAACGCAGGCGCGCCAGACTTCATATCCACATTACTGGTGAAGGTGCCATAACAGACCGGCGCGCCCGGCTTGGCAAGCTGGGTCAACGTGATAGCGGCCAGCGCCTCGGCATGGCTCAGCGTCATAGCCCCGGCAACCGTCACCGGTGCCATCGCACCCATCAGGGTAAAGGGGGTGACGATGGACATCTGCCCTGCCCGCGCAAAGTCGATCAGACCCTGCGCCATCGGCATGTCGATCACGCGGGGCGAGTTGGTGTTGATGATCGTGTAACACCATGGCTGCGCCTGAAATTCATCATCGGACAGCCCTCGAAAGGTTTGGATCATCTCGAACCCGTCCATGACCTGCGGCGTGCCGCGGGAATAGATGAACGGCACCTTGTCGCTCAGGGTCAGTTCCGCCTCGGTCATCGCATAGTGGCGCAGATGCATCGGAATGTCCTGCGCCTCGACCAGAGGCGGCACCATGTGCAGCACATCGAAGGCTTGGGTGATCTGGACCATCTCACGGAAATCGCTCAACGTGCCGGGGCGTCGACCACGCTCAAGATCGGTGGCGTGGGGCGCGCCCGCACCGGGCTGAAACACCAGCCGCCCCAGTTCCAGCGTGATATCGCGTTCGGGCACCGCCCCTTTCATAACAAAGGAGCGGGGCGCAGAGGCCAGTGCCGCATCGACCATCTCGCGACCGACAAAGACCATCTCGTCCTCGACCCGCGCCCCGCCCTGCCGGAACAGGTCGCGCGCCTCGGGCAGCAGGACTTTGATCCCGATCTCTTCCAGTACCGTCAGAGACGCCTGATGCAGCGCCTCGATACGGTCCTCTGTAAAAGCCGCCATCGGCGGGAATGGATTGCGCAGATTGCGGTAATCCACCTGTCGCAGTGGCGTATCCGCAGCGTCAGCGCGCGCCCGGCGGCCCCGACGCGTCATGACCGCATCGCCTTGCCTTGAGGGTCGTAAGGTGACGGGGCAACAACCCGGGCAGGCCGCTCGACCCCAACCACATGGACGGAAAGTTCAGTCCCCGGCGAAGCCCTGTCGCGATCCAGCAGCGCCATTGCCAGCGACTTGCCGGTATAGTGGCCATACCCGCCCGAGGTCACGAACCCGACGCGTTCGCCATCGGCCCAGATCGGCTCGTACCCGCTGGCATCGGCATCCAGCGCGTCAATTTCCAGCGTGACCTGCACCTGTGCCGGACCGTTACCATCACGCTCGGCCAGCGCAGCCTCTTTGCCGACGAACTCCTTGTCCCAGTCAATCCAGCGGTCCATTCCGGTCATGCCCGGCGTATAGGCTTGCGTGAATTCCGCCGACCAGATGCCAAAGCTTTTCTCAAGCCGTGTCGAGAGCATCGCGTTGAACCCACACTCGCGGATGCCTTCTTCGGCTCCAGCCTCCAGCAGCATGCGGCGCAGCTTGATGTGATCGCCATAGCGGCAGTTGATCTCAAAACCCTTTTCGCCAGTCACCGACATACGCGCAACGCGGGCGCGGACAAGGCCGATGTCAAAATCACCGCAGCCCATGAATTTGAGCCCCGAGATATCCTGTTCCGCCAGCTTTTCGACCACGTCCTGCGATTTCGGACCAACCACGGCGAACCCGCAATATTCCTCACCCAGATCGCGGATTTTGACTCCATCCATCATGTGATCGTCGAACCAGCGCATATGCCACGCGCGCAGGTAATAGCTGCCCATGATCCACCAGCTCCCGTCGCCCCAGTTGAGCACGGTCAGATCACCCTTGAGCCGCCCATTCTCGCCCAGCATCGGGGCCAGCTTTGCCCGACCTGGTGCAGGGAGTTTCGAGGCCATGACCTTGTCGAGCCAAGCTTGTGCATTTGGTCCGGTGACCTCGAACCGCGAAAAGCCCGAGATATCCATCAGACCCACGCCTTCACGGATCACCTTGCATTCTTCGGCCACGATATCATGCGCGTTGGACCGTTTGAGCGTCGGTGTCTCCTCAAACCCTTTTGGCGCAAAATACAGCGGCACTTCCAAATCCCAACTTACGCCCCATTTGCACCCAGCCTCGCTCATCGCATCATGTGCCGGGGCCATTTTCAGCGGACGGCCCGCAGGCAGTTGCTCGTTCGGATAGGTCATCACGAAACGGCGGGAATAGAACTGGCCCGTGGTCTCACGGATAAAACGTTTGTTCTGGGCGAAATCGCCATAGCGCGCCACGTCCATCGGCCATGCATCGGCCTCGGGCTCGCCATGGATCATCCATTCGGCCAGCGTTTTGCCGACTCCGCCGCCCTGCAGGAACCCTGCCATCACCGCGCAGGCGGACCAGTACCCGCGCTTGCCCGGAACCGGACCGACCAGAGGGTTGCCATCGGGCGAAAAGGTAAAGGCCCCATTCACCCAGGTCTTGATGCCCACATTCTGAATCGACGGATACCGTTCAAAGCCAAGGGTCAACTCGTTCTCGATCCGGTCCAGCTGTTCCTGAAACAGTTCCTCGCCATAGTTCCACGGCGCGCCGTCCATGGCCCAGTGTTCGTGATCGACCTCATAGATACCGACCAGAACACCTTTCTGGTCCTGTCGCATATAGGTGAACCCTTCCAGATCCACGGTCATCGGCATCTCGAAATCGGCCGCTGCAACCTCGGGGACTGAATCGGTGATCAGATAGTGGTGCTTGAGCGGCGAGACCGGCAGTTCGATGCCCGCCATGCGCCCTACCTGCTTGGCCCAGAGGCCTGCCGCGTTGACCACATGTTCGCAGGTGATCGTGCCCTTGTCGGTCACGACCTGCCAGCCATCTTCGGTCTGGATCAGTTCCTCGACCTTGGTTTCCTCGTAGTATTCCGCGCCACGTTTTTTTGCGGCGGTGGCATAGGCCTGCACTGTACCGGTTGTGTCGATGTATCCCTCGCGATCGGCCCACATCGCGCCCAGCACACCGTCGGTGGACATGATCGGGCAGCGTTTCTGCGCCTCTTCCGGCGTCAGCAACTCGCAATCGTCAATGCCGATGGACTGGAAGGTGCGATAGTTCGACTGCAGCCATTCCCACCGCTCGGGTGTACCGGCCAGCGTCAGACCGCCGGTCATGTGCAGACCGATATTCTGGCCCGATTCCTTTTCGATCTCGCTCAGCAGGTCGATGGTATAGGCCTGCAGCGCCGCCATGTTGGGATCGGCATTCAGTGCATGAATACCCCCCGCCGCATGCCATGATGACCCTGAGGCCAACCGCCGCCGTTCCAGCATAACGACATCGCTCCAGCCAAATCTGGCCAGATGATACAGAACCGAGGCGCCAACGACGCCGCCCCCGATGACCACAACGCGATACTGAGACTTCATCCCGACCTCCCCTGGACGACTCGCAAGAGACGCTATGCGTACTGTTCACTTCTGTCTAGACATTTCTGTACAGTGCTGGGCGAAACCCTCGAATGCACAAAATTCGGGAAATTTTTCAGATTTGAGCGCTAGGGCGCTCCTGTACGGCCTGAAACCAATTCAGCGTCGCCGTGTTTCCTTCGGGAATGCGCGCTTTGATCACCCGCGCGAAGTCGACGAAAACAAAGGTGGAAATATCCGCAAGGGTGAAGTGATCGCAGGCAACAAAGGGGCTTTCCTGAAGACGCTCCTCCAGCACATCGAAGAACCGGGCCAGCCGATCGGAACCGCGCTGTGCCAGTTCCGGTATCTGCGCATAGTTGACCGGCCCCGGAATGGCCCGGTCCTTGAATGCCGGATGCGTGTTACGCAGCACCTCGCCGACGGATAAACCGCCCTGCTGCTCGACAATCGCATTCCACATCAGAACTAACCCCTTTTCGTCGGGCGTCCGACCCATCAGCGGAGGTTCGGGAAATTGCGCCTCAAGATAGGCGGCGATTCCAAGGTTTTCGGCCAGAACCGTGCCCTCGTCAGTGACCAGTACCGGAATGGTTGCCCGGGGATTGATGGCTCTGAACTCCTCTCCCAGCTGTTCGCCCTTGGCGATCGAGACATCGCGGGTTTCGATCTCAAGCCCTTTTTCGGCGATGAACATACGGGCACGGCGTGGATTGGGCGCGGTCGAGCAGTCGTAGAAAATCATGTGTGGGCAACCTTTGATCCGGATGTCACCACGATATGGTCAGGCCACGCCCCAAGGCGAGGGTTTCCTGCCGTTACCCTGCGGCAGTTTCAGGTGATCGCCTGACAGACCGCCCGCGCAATCACCCGTTCTTCATCCGTTGGGATAACAAGGATCGGAATGCCGCCGTCCGAAATCACCGTCGAATTGCTGTCATTCGCTTCGGCATTCAGGCGGAGGTTCAGAAATTCCATCCCTTCCAGAACCCGTTCCCGGATCGGCGCGGCGTGTTCCCCTATGCCGCCGCAAAACACGACCGCATCCATTCCACCCAGAATGGCCGCCATGGCGCCAAGCTCTCGCTTGATCCGGAAGACATAGTAGTCAATCGCCTCATTCGCGCGTGGGTCATCGCTGGCCAGCAGGGTCCGCATGTCGTGGCTGATTTCGCTGAGCCCCAAAAGACCGCTTTTCTTGTAAAGGATATGCGTGATCGCATCGACGCTGTGGCCCTGCTCCATCAGATACAGCAGGACGCCGGGATCAAGTTGCCCGCACCGCGTACCCATTGGCAGACCGTCCAGAGCCGAAAAACCCATGGTCGAACCGATGCTCTGCCCGTTTTCGACCGCGCACATCGACGCGCCGTTGCCCAGATGGGCAATCACGACCTTGCCGGCCGCAAGCTCGGGGTAATCCTGCTGTAGTTTGCCGGTGATGTAGTCATAGGACAGACCGTGAAACCCGTACCGCCTGACGCCCTTTTCATAAAACCGGCGCGGAATGGCAAACGCGTCGTTCACGAAGGGATGGCCAAAGTGAAAGGACGTATCGAAACACCCCACCTGCACCGCGTCGGGGAATGCCTCTTGCGCCGCACGTACGGCGGCAAGGTTGTGTGGCTGATGCAACGGGGCAAGAGGGGATAACGCGTCAAGCTGCGTCATCACATGGTCAGTCAGAACGGTCGGGCCGCTGAACGTTCGGCCACCATGCACGATCCTGTGCCCGACACCGGAAATCCGGTTCTGCCCCAGCCGTGGGCAAATCGCCTCCAGAATCGCGGTGACCGCGTTGGCGTGATTTGCCGGACCTATCTGAAACGTCTGCCGGGCGTCGTCACCCTCCAGCACAAGACTGGCGACAGGGCCCAGGTTTTCAACCTGCCCATGCCACAGCAACGCGGGCTCAGCCTCGGCCCGGTAGACGCCAAACTTGATCGAGGAACTGCCTGCATTCAATGTCAGAATTGCGTTCATCACAGCTCCTGCTTTCCAAACGTCCTTGTTTCTGGGTCTGCGTAGCTGTCAGCGACGATAGACGAAACACCGGCCTTCAACTGCGCCCTCAGGCAGCGAAATTTCGGTCAGCCCGTCAAAATACATCCGGTCGCTCGACACCATCAGCCCGCCTTCTGCCAGTAATGGTTCGATCAACGGGGAAACGAACCGTGCAAAGGCATCGTTCTTTTCCAGATTGTGCCCGCCAAGATCGGCATGAATTAAACTGGCCGTTGCCCCGAAACGATCAACCGAGGCAGGCAACGTCTCACGCACATCGCCCAAGATCAGCATCTCGTCAGGCGGTGTGGAATCGGGATGCGAGGCTACGTTGCGCTCGAACACATAAACCGGCCGACCCGAAATGCGCTGTCGCATGTGGTGATAGGTCCGACCGTTGCCCAATCCCAGCTCAAAGACAGGACCGCCCATCTGCGCCGTTTGCGCGATGGCAAAATCCAGACAGGCGCGCTGGGACACCATGCGATCAATGAAAACGTCAAGGCGACTTTTGGTGTCGGACAAGGGCGGGCTCTCCTCTGATACGGTCGGGCCGGATCGCGCCCGGCGATGAGTTTCATGCCAAATACTCAAGAACTTGTGTAGTCGCACAGCGAAAGTTTTCACAATTCCGCGACGTTTCGGCCTAAGAACGGGTTTGACTAGTTGGGTCCAAGCGCGCGAAACTGTGATAAAAAAACAGGGAGTTGTAAAAGCCGATGTCGATCTGCGACAAGACGGGTGGAAAACCCGAATGACCCCGTTGTTGTCTGTCCGGGATCTGAGCATCGGCTTTGGCACGGCGGACCCGGTCGTCAGGGACGTCAATTTCGACGTCGAGCCGGGCCAAACGCTTGCGTTGGTTGGCGAATCCGGCTCGGGCAAGACAATCACCTGCCGCGCGGTTCTACGTATTCTGCCCCGCACCGCCCAGATCCGCAGCGGGACAATGACACTGGGCGGCGGATCAGAACCGACGATCCTGTCACAAATTTCCGAGCGCCGGATGCGTGATATTCGCGGCGACCGAATCTCGATGATCTTTCAGGAACCGATGCGATCGCTCTCGCCGCTTCACAAAATCGGCAATCAGGTCAGCGAAGTGCTGTGGCTGCATCGCGGCGCGTCCGAGCGTCAGGCCAAACGCACGGTTCTGGAACAATTCGAACGCGTCGGGTTCCCCGATCCTGAACGGGCCTACAACTCGTATCCGTTTGAAATGTCCGGCGGGATGCGCCAGCGCGCGATGATCGCGATGGCGATGGTGTCCAAGCCGGACCTGCTGATCGCGGACGAACCGACAACCGCGCTGGACGTGACCACGCAGGCGCAGGTGCTGGGGCTGATCAAGGAGCTTCAGAGAGAAACGGGGATGGCCCTGATCCTTGTCACCCACGATCTGGGCGTTGTTGCCAATATGGCCGAACAGGTCGTCGTCATGCACAAAGGCCGCGTGATGGAGGCCGGAGCGGCGAACCTCATCCTCGAATCCCCGGCCCACCCCTACACGCAGCAGCTTTTTAATGCGGCGCCCGCCATTCCCGATCAGGATACGGTTGGCCTGCCGATGCCCGACGAAGACCTGATTTTGGAACTGAAGGGCGTCTCCAAGACCTATACCATGCGGTCCAGTCAGGGCTGGAAGGCGGAAAAACTGATACATGCCTGCCGCGGTGTGGATTTCAGGCTTGCCCGCGGCAAAACACTGGCCATCGTCGGCGAAAGCGGGTCGGGCAAGACAACAGCCGCGCGGATCGCCCTCGGCGCCGAATTGCCCGATCCCGGCGGCGAGGTTCTGTTCCGCCCTACCCCCGATCAGGAGCCGATTACTGTCCACAAGATGAGCCGCGCTGAACGAACGGCGTTCCAGCGGCAGGCCCAGATGGTGTTTCAGGACCCCTACAGCTCTCTTAGCCCTCGCATGCGCATTCAGGACGCGATGACCGAACCGCTGGAAATCCACGGCATCGGCGGACCTGCCGAGCACCGGGAGAAAGCAGCCGCGATGCTAAGACGTGTGGGACTGAACGCCGACATGCTGAAACGCTATCCGCATGCCTTTTCCGGCGGCCAGCGGCAGCGTCTGTCTATCGCCCGCGCCATGATGCTGGACCCGTCGCTGATCGTTTGCGACGAGCCGACTTCTGCCCTGGATGTATCCGTGCAGGAACAGATCCTGACCCTGCTGGAACAGCTTCAGGACAGCCTGAACCTGTCCTACCTTTTCATTTCGCACGACCTTGCCGTTGTAGCCCGAATTGCCGACGAAGTTGCGGTGATGCGCCAAGGTCTGGTCGTCGAGCAAGCCCCGCCCGACACACTGTTTTACAACCCCAAACACCCATACACCAAAGCGCTGATCGCGGCGCAGCCGGAACCCGATATCAACCGTCCCATCGACCTGAATCTGGTCGCTTTGGGTGCGGGCTCTCCCGATAGCTGGGATGAAGCCTTTCGGTTTTCCGAGTCCGTGATACCCTCGCTGGTGGAAATGGAGCCCGGCCATAAGGTACGTTGCCATGTTTAAGACCCCTCGAAAATCACTGCTTCTGGCCACTGCGCTGGCATTTGCGTCCCTCCTTCCGGCTGCGGCGGAAACCGTTCCCCCCGCTCAGGAAGGCACGTTCTGGAAATCCGAAGTGGACGCGGGAAATCTGCCTCCGGTTCAGGAACGACTTCCCGCTGAACCGCTGATCGTCGACCTTGCCGCCAAGGGGCGCGAGTTCGGCACCGAAGGCGGCACACTGCGGACCATGGTCACCCGGTCCAAGGATTTGCGCCAGATGGTTGTCTATGGCTATGCGCGGCTTGTGGGCTATGACGAAAACTACGAACTTGTCCCGGATCTGCTGCAGTCGTTCGAAAACGAAGACAACCGGAAATTCACCCTGCACCTACGCGAAGGACACAAATGGTCGGACGGTTCGCCTTTCACCTCCGACGACTTCCGATACTGGTGGGAGGACGTTGCCAACAACGACTTTCTCAGCCCTTCCGGCCCGCCGGATTTCCTGCTTGTGAACGGTAAACCGCCCTCGGTGTCCTTCCCGGACGAAACAACTGTTGTTTATGAATGGGACGATCCGAACCCGAACTTTCTGCAAAGCCTGGCGCAGGCCCGACCGCCTTTCATCTATCGCCCGGCAGAATTCCTGAAACAGTATCACGAGGATTATGCGGAACCGGCTGCGCTGGCAGCGGCGGTCGAGGACACACGGGTCAAAAGCTGGGCGGCGCTGCACAACAAGCTGGACAACATGTACAAGTTCGACAACCACGAACTGCCGACATTGCAGCCTTGGGTCAACGCCAGCTCGGGCAAGAAAATCCGTCACCACTTTGTCCGCAATCCCTATTATCACCGGGTTGATGCGAAAGGCGTGCAACTGCCCTATATCGACGTCATCGAGATGGAGATCGTGGCCCCCGGGCTGGTCGCGGCCAAGGCCAATGCGGGTGAAACGGATCTTCAGGGGCGAGGATTGGACTTTCGCGACGCCTCGATCCTGAAAAAGGGTGAGGATGGGGGAGGTTACAAAACCTACCTCTGGGAAACCGGTGTAGCCTCGCAGATCGCGATTTATCCCAACCTGAACTTTACCGACGATGTCTGGCAAAAAGTGCTGCGCGACGTGCGGGTACGCCGCGCCTTGTCTCTAGCCATTGACCGGAAAACCATCAACCAGGCCCTGTATTTCAAGCTGGCAAAACCGGGGGCAATGTCGGTTCTGCCCGCCTCGGCCTTCTACAACGAGGACAATCAGGCGGCCTGGGCCCAGTTCGATCCCGAAACGGCAAATCAGTTGCTGGACGAGGCCGGTCTGGACAAGCGGGACAAGAACGGCATCCGCATGCTGCCGGATGGCCGCTCGATGGAACTGATCATTGAAACCGCCGGTGAACGTCAGGAAGTTGAAAACGCGCTGCAGATCGTGACCGACAACTGGCGGGACGTCGGTGTCAAACTGGTGATGCGTCCGCTAGACCGGGACATCCTGCGCAACCGGGTCTTTGCCGGCAACTCAATGGCATCGGTCTGGTTCGGCTGGGACAACGGCATTCCACAGGTCTATACCTCGCCCGCATATCTGGCTCCCACCGATCAGGTGTTTCTGGCCTGGCCAAAATGGGGTCAATATCATCAGACCGGGGGTGAGGTCGGTGAGAAACCGGACATGCCCTCGGCCGAACGGCTGATGGAGCTGGCCCATGACTGGGACATGGCCTCCACAGACGAAGAACGCGCCGCTGCGTGGGAAGAAATGCTTAAAATCCACGCGGATGAGGTGTTTGGCATCGGCATTCTGAACGGGGCACCTCAGCCCATCGTCGTTTCCAACCGGCTGCGCAACGTGCCGCAAAAAGCGCTGTGGGCCTGGGATCCGGGTTCGCATTTCGGAGTCCACCGCGTAGATGAGTTCTTTTTTGCGGAATGACGGGAGCAGCTGAATGATAATGCTGCGCTACGCAGTCTACCGCTTTTTCACCATGCTGCTTACGCTGCTGGTGGTATCGGCACTGATCTTCGTGATCATCAATCTGCCCCCCGGCGATTATCTGAGCAATCAGATCGCCGAGTTGCAGGCCTCGGGACAGTCCGCGGGCGTGGCCAAGGCCGAGTTTCTGCGCAAGGAATATGCACTCGACCGCCCCTTGTGGGAACAATACATGATCTGGATGGGTTTCATGCCCGGTCCACACGGGTTTTCGGGGCTCATTCAGGGCAACTACGGATGGTCCTTCGAGTTCGACCGGCCCGTGTCCGAAATCGTCGGTGACAGCCTGTGGCTGACCGTTGTCGTCAATCTGGCCGCCGTTCTGTTTGTCTATGCCGTTGCCCTGCCGCTGGGCGTTCTGGCCGCAGCGCGGTCCCGAACCTGGGTCGATTACACATCCGCCTTCGTTGGCTACCTTGGTCTTGCAACGCCGAACTTTCTGTTGGCGCTGATCCTGTTCTACTATGGCCACCGCTATTTCAACCTGCCCATCGGGGGCTTGATGGACCCGTCATTCGAGGGGCAGCCGATGAGCTGGGAAAAGCTCAAGTCGATCCTGATCCACCTGATCGTACCGACCTTCGTCATCGGCACATCCGGCGCGTCGGCCATGATGCAGCGCCTGCGCGCCAATATGCTGGATGAACTTGGCAAACCCTACGTGGAAACTGCCATCGCCAAGGGGATGGCGCCGTCGCGAATGCTGACAAAATACCCGCTGCGCGTGGCCTTCAACCCGTTTGTCGCGGATATCGGCAACCTGCTCCCGTCGATGGTTTCGGGCTCGGTTCTGGTCTCGGTCGTGCTTGGCCTGCAGACCATCGGCCCGACCCTGCTGACCGCGTTGAAAACACAGGACCAGTTCCTTTCGGGCTTTGTTTTGATGTTCGTGGCCCTACTGACGCTGGTGGGCACAATGATCTCGGATATTCTGCTGGTCATGCTTGACCCGCGCATCCGCTATGAGGGGCGCGAGGCATGACGAAACTCCCCGACGGTCGCTATGTCGACGACGCCGAATTCGATCCGCAGGCTTCGCTGCAACAGCTTGAGCGTAAGGATCTGGATGCACCGAACTGGGTGCTGGTGTGGCGCAAGTTCAGAACGCACAAGCTGGGGCTGGTTTCTGGCATCTTCCTTCTGCTGTGCTATCTGATGCTGCCTTTCGCCGGGTTCATCGCACCCTACGGACCGAACGACAGAAATGGCGAACACCTCTATGCGCCGCCCCAATCGGTAAACTGGTTCCACGAAGGAGAGTTCGTCGGTCCATATATCTATCCGATCGTGGCCGAAGCCGATCTGGAAACCTTCCAGTGGAAATTCGTCCCCGACACGGAAAACCCGAAGCCGATCCGCTTTTTCTGCCAGGCCTCTACCTACAAACTGGCCGGGCTCATCAAAACCGACAGGCACCTGTTCTGCGCGCCCGAAGGGGCCACGCTGTTTCTGTGGGGCTCTGACCGGCTTGGCCGGGACGTCTTCAGCCGTATCCTCTATGGCGCTCAGCTGTCGCTGACAGTGGGTCTGATCGGCATTTCAGTGTCCTTCTTTCTGGGCATCCTTTTTGGTTCGATGGCCGGGTATTTCGGTGGCAAGATCGACTGGGTTATCAACCGGGTGATCGAAATCCTGCGCTCTCTGCCGGAACTGCCGCTGTGGTTGGCCCTATCCGCCGCCGTGCCGTCCAACTGGAGCCCCGTCGCGGTGTTCTTCATCATCTCGATCATCCTCGGGATTCTCGACTGGCCGGGTCTGGCCCGATCCGTTCGGGCGAAGTTCCTTTCCCTGCGCGAAGAGGAATATGTGCGCGCCGCCGAGATGATGGGCGCAAGCTCGGGTCGGGTGATCCGAAAACACCTGCTGCCGAACTTCATGTCCCACCTGATCGCCTCGGCCACGCTTTCAATACCGGCGATGATTTTGGGCGAAACCGCGCTTAGCTTTCTTGGCCTCGGCCTGCGTGCGCCTGCGGTCAGTTGGGGGGTCATGCTGAACGATGCTCAGAACCTTGCCTCAATCGAGATTTATCCGTGGACGGCAATCCCGATGTTGCCGATCATCATCATCGTTCTGGCCTTCAACTTCCTCGGTGACGGTCTGCGCGACAGTCTGGACCCCTATCAGCAATGACCTTGCTGTCCTCTCTTCCTGCCCCGGATACCTATCGGTTGAAGGGGGGCGGTTATCGGCCCAGCGCATTTGCGGTCAGTGAACTTGCATCGGCGTCCTTTGCCACCGTCGGGCAGGAACTGGCCCGGCTTATGGTGGCGCTGAACCTTGTCCCCGAAAGGCCCGAGGTCAGTGTCGATCACCGGCTGGCCTCTCTCTGGTATGGCTGGTCGTTCAAACCGGACGGTTGGGAGATGCCCGGCGCATGGGACGCAATTGCCGGTGATTACCGCGCTTCGGATGGCTGGATCAGGTTGCACACCAACCTGCCGCAACACCGCGCTGCGGCGCTGCGCGTACTGGGGGTACCGCACGATCGCGATGCCGTTGCCAACGAGGTATCGACCCGTTCCATCAACGATCTTGAAACCGTTATCGTGGCGCAGGGTGGCGTTGCAGCAGCCATGCGCAGCCGCGATGAGTGGCTGTCCCATCCGCAGGGTCGGGCGGTTGCCAGTTCGCCCCTGATCGACTGGCGGCATCCGCGCAACTGCAAACTCCGCCCCCGCCCTCAGGCTTCGGCACAACGCCCATTGGCCGGTCTGCGTGTCCTTGATCTGACCCGCGTTCTCGCCGGCCCGGTTTCGACCCGCACACTTGCTGCTTTCGGGGCCGATGTGCTGCGCATTGATCCGCCCGGCTGGGATGAGCCGGGCGTGATTCCCGACATCTCACTGGGTAAACGCTGCGCGTTTCTCGATCTCAAAAAATCGGACAACCTCGACCGCCTGAAACAGCTTCTGTCCGAGGCAGACGTTTTCATCCATGGCTACCGGCCCGGCGCTCTGGACGCTCTGGGACTGGACCGAGCGACGCGCGATACGCTGGCACCGAACCGCGTCGAGGTTACCCTGAACGCCTATGGCTGGCGCGGCCCCTGGTCCTCGCGCCGGGGTTTTGACAGCCTTGTACAGATGAGCGCGGGGATTGCGGATGCAGGCCGCGTCTGGACCAATGCCGACAAACCAACACCGCTGCCGGTTCAGGCCCTGGACCATGCCACAGGATATCTGATGGCCGCGGCGGTTCTGTCCGCACTGGCCAACGCTGCCAGCGGCGAAACGATCGCACTGGCCCATCTGTCCCTTGCCCGCACCGCCGAGCTTTTGGCGGGGTTGAGCAAATCCGAAGAAGGGGATGAGATTTGCTCGACAGCGGCAGAGGACTATTCCTCTGCAACTGAAGATTCCGGCTGGGGTCCGGGGCATCGCCTTGCACCCGCCTTGCAGGTGGGACAAACCCGAATGACTTGGCCCCTGCCTGCCACAAAGCTCGGCACGGCCAAGCCCGCCTGGTCCGAGACGCCAAACTAATCGCAACCGCCGCGCGGTACGCGCGGCCCGGCCCAACGCTTTGTTCTGTGTCTCTTCAGAGACGCGGATCAAAGGGGCGGGAGTATTCCTGCCCACATTTACCGGTCATCTCCCCCGGGGCCGATATCGTCCAGATAATCCTCGTCGATGGCAGCCTGCACGGCGCCGGTCACGGCCTCACGCTCTTTTGGCGTCAGGTCAGCGGGGTTCTTTTCATCGGCCAACCGAACCGTGACTTCACGGTGCGCGAACCGGACACCTTCGCGTGCAAACAACTCGCGGATTTCCTGATAGACCTTCTTGCGAACCAGCCACTGATCGCCCGGCTTGGTCATAAATTTCACCCGGATGATCATGGCCGAGTCCTGCATTTCGATGACACCTTGCGACTTCAGCGGCTGAATGAAGTTGTCGCCGATCACAGGGTCCGTCAGAAGCTCCTGCCCCAGCTTCTTGATCAGCTTGCGGACTTTCTCGACATCCGTGTCATAAGTGACCCTAAGCGGCAACTTCATGATCACCCAGTCGCGTGAGTAGTTGGTCAGAACCTTGATCTCTCCGAACGGAATGGTGTTGAGCGCGCCCAGATGGTGGCGCAACTGCATCGAACGGACCGAGATCTTCTCAACCGTCCCTTTCACGTCGCCGATATCGATATATTCGCCCTTCCGGAACGCGTCATCCATCAGGAAGAATGCACCCGAAAAGATGTCCCTCACCAGCGTCTGCGATCCGAAACCAACCGCCAGACCGACGACACCGGCACCGGCAAACAGCGGGCTTACGTTGATGCCAAGCTCCATCAGGACAATCAGAACGATGGTCACCACCACGACCGCCAGAATGGCGCCCCGGAACAGTGGCAGCAGCGTTGCCAGACGGCTTTGCCCGCCCTCGCCTCCTTCATCGCCAAGCTCTGCCTCGGCGCCACCGTCGTCGGTTTCCTCGGCGATCTTGCTGTCGATCCAGATACGGAAGAAATTGAACAGGATGTAGCCGATGAAAATAATCACCATGACGTCGAGCGCCCGTTCAATCGGCAGGTCGTCGCTCCAGCCTGCTTCGGGATGCCAGATCACGACCAGCGCATAGATACCCACCACAAACGCCAGAATGCCCGCAACCCGCCTTGCGAGGTCCTCATAGGTCAGAATCGCGTGCTTTCTCTGTTCGGCCTCGGGTGTTTCCTCGGCCTCGCCTAGCTCACCGGGTTCGACGGCCTCGGCGTTCATTTCCTCGATCCTGCGCGAGCGATCGAAATACCGCTCCAGCATGTAGTTCATCGCGCCATAGGCGATTACGACCGACATGAATATTGCATAGGAACTGGCCACCAACGGCACCGGTGCCGGATTTTCAAGGACCAGATCCAACGCCAGCCGGAACCAGCTGAAGATGATATAGACCCCCAATGCCGGCGCCCACCCGAACGACACGAAGCGCAAAATCCATGACACTTGCTCGGGCGCCCGCCCACCCCGGATCGCATTGGAAATGGCCCGGGCGTTGAACAGGATCATAAGAATGTTGGCAAACGCACCGACCAGCGTCAGGCTGCCGTAAACCATGGCATATACGTTATAGTTCAGGCCAAAGTCCGCCACCCATGTCGAAAACAGCACAACCGAAATATCAAATGTCGCAATCGCCGATGCCCAGAGGAAAAGGCGCTTGGCATTGCGATCGGAAAACGGCGGCAGGCGGTACTGACTGAGGAACGGCGACAGGACCATACGCCACAGATCGGACACCGTGCGCGACAGGAAATAGGCTGTGAAAATCGCCGTTATGGTGAACTGGACCGAGATATCTTCCGCCTCGCCGAAGATCAGATACCCGACGATCAGCGCCATCAGCATCGCAAAGACGGTTCCGCCAATTCCCATCAGGAACCGGAATACGAGGAATGGCATCTTTTCGCGGTAGCCAATCGGATTTTCCTTGATCCGGGCAACGACAAAGCGCTTGGCGATCCGCTTGCCGTAAATCTCGACCGATAGCCATCGCCCCAGCAACAGTAGCAGGATGTTCCAGAACAAAACTTCGGCATAGGTCTGAATACGGCCGTCGGGGCTGGTCTGGCGCAGAATGTACTGCACCTCGAACACGGAATATGGCAGCGCCTCAAGCCGGGATTCGAGCGATGCGCGGAATTTCGAAAACCGCTCCTGCGCCTTCATCAGCTGCGACCCTTCAGCCATGGGATCTGCGGCTTCGCCACCGGCTCCGGACCCGGCGCCGGTCGCCCCGGTAACCACAGTGCCCGCGTTGTCGATCACGATGACACTGGCGCCCGCCTCGGTGGCGGCACGGATCGCGGCGGCCAGTTCCCCGTCGGGTTTTGTCTCGGCCTCGCTCGACCCGCCGAGCGGATATCCCGGAATAAGCGATGTCTGCGCCGATGCACCCGGAGAGAGTGCCACCAGTACAGCCCAAAAGGTCAGGGCCAGTCCGACAAGAAACGTATGCTTCATAAGGTTTTGCGTCCAGTTCACATGATGCAGGGCAGGTTACAGGAGGCCCTTGTCCTGTTCAAACACCTCCCGCAGGCTATCGCAAGATCGTGTCGCACCGTGTTCCTCGGGTCATGCAGGGGATATTGGTGTTTTCAACCCGGCGGAATTTGAATATGACCGGGGCAGAAAATCGCGAAATCCGGTTTCCTTTCAATTTTGTGCTATCACAAAGTTGGAACAACCACACGCATGGGACAGTACAAGGGCTCGCAATGATTGGCCGCAGCAATGTGACAATATCCGTTTTTGCGATCCGCGGTTCATGGACCTGGCGCCGGGCATCCCATCGGATCTCACCGTTTCACCCTGTTGCGAAATCGCAATGCTTCACCTTCGCGGGACCTCACGGCTTTCGCTTTGGCAAGCACTGCAGAAAATTATACGATAACAGGTGCTCACGCGCGAATTCTGCACAGAAACCGAGCTTGCGGGCGGAAGCATGAGTCAGAACAACAACACGTACAAGTCCGGGCGCGAGCCGCGTATCCTGTTCTACAGCCACGACACGTTCGGACTGGGGCATCTGCGCCGGTCCCGCGCGCTTGCAGCGGCCATAACCGGGGCTGATCCGACAGCATCGGCACTGATCCTGACGGGGTCTCCGGTGGCTGGCCGCTTCACCTTTCCGCGCCGGGTCGACCACGTCAGGCTGCCGGGGGTAACCAAGCGCGCGGACGGGTCCTATGCCGCACAGACGATCGGCATGGGCATCGACGAAGTGACCGAGCTGCGTTCGGGCCTGATCCAGACCGCTGTCACCCAATACGATCCCGACGTTCTGATCGTCGACAAGGAACCAACCGGTTTTCGCGGCGAACTGATACCGACGCTGGAACATCTTGAACGCACGGGTCGCACAAAGCTGGTGCTGGGTCTGCGCGATGTGCTGGATGAACCTGCCGTGCTGGCAGCTGAATGGGACCGCAAGGATGCCGTTTCGGCGACCGAGCGGTTTTATCACGAAATCTGGGTCTATGGGCTGCGCTCGGTCTACGATCCGACCTCTGGCCTGCCACTCAGCGCCGATGCGCAGTCCCGCATCCACTGGACCGGTTATCTGCGCCGTGATCTCGGCCCCATCGGAGAGCCGCCGGAACAGCCCTATATCCTGATCACGCCCGGCGGCGGCGGCGATGGCAAGGCGATGGTCAATCTGGTCCTGTCCGCTTATGAAAAAGACCCCGATCTGGGGCCGCGCGCGGTTCTGGTTTATGGGCCGTTCCTGTCGGGTGAACTGCGCGAGGATTTCGAAACCCGCGTTGCCGCCCTGAACGAACGGGTTACCGCAGTTGGCTTCGAATCCCAGATCGAAACACTTTTTGCAGGCGCATCGGGTGTTGTCTGCATGGGTGGCTACAACACGTTCTGCGAAGTTCTGTCCTTTGACAAACGCGCGCTGATCGTGCCACGCACAACCCCGCGTCTGGAACAGTGGATCCGGGCGTCCCGCGCCGAGGATCTGGGACTGGTGCGGATGCTGGACGAAAAGCGCGACGGGCTGACAACCGACGCCATGATTCAGGCCATACGCTCTCTGCCGCAACAATCCCTGCCGTCGCAGGCCATCAAGGGCGGTCTGCTGGACGGGCTGGATTACGTCACCCACCGGGTTGATGCGCTATTGAGTCAGGAAATGAGACAGGCCACCGCATGAAGGCAACCGCGCCCAAGCTGGCGGTGCTGGTCAAAGGTTGGCCGCGCCTGTCCGAGACGTTTATCGCTCAGGAACTGGTCGCCCTTCAGGAGGCCGGGCATCGTTTCGATATCTGGTCCCTGCGGCACCCCACCGACACCAAACGTCACCCCTTGCACGACCGGTTCACCGGCGAAGTCCGCTATCTGCCGGAATATCTGTACGAAGAACCCCGGCGCGTCTGGCGCGCCCGCGAAATCGCGCGAACCCTGCCCGGCTATCACACGGCCTACGAGGTCTGGCGCAACGATCTCAGGCGTGACCCGACACATAACCGCATCCGCCGTTTCGGACAGGCCTGCGTTCTGGCTGCCGAACTGCCGCCGGAATCCTGCGCGCTTTACGCGCATTTCATGCATACCCCCTCATCCGTAGCCCGCTATGCCGCGATCATGCGCGGGCTACCGTGGAGCTTTTCGGCCCACGCCAAGGACATCTGGACCTCGCCCGAGTGGGAAAAGCGCGAAAAACTGCGCGCCGATACATATGGCGCCGCCTTTGGCGCAACCTGCACGGCCTTTGGCGCCGAGCATCTGCGCGCGCTGGCCGACGACCCGGCGCGTGTTGATCTGGTGTATCACGGTCTGGACCTGACCCGCTTTCCAACACCGCCCGTCCGCGCGCTCCGCCAAGCTGATGCGGGTTTTCGCATGCTGTCCGTTGGGCGGTTGGTTGAAAAGAAGGGCTTCGACCGGTTGATCTCGGCCTTTGCCCTGCTGCCGCCCTCCCTTGACTGGCAGTGGGTTCATATCGGTGGTGGCGGGATGCGGGACATGCTGCAGGCACAGGCTCAAGCCGCAGGTGTGGCCGACCGTATCACCTGGATGGGCGCCTGCGACCAGCCCGAGGTCATCGCGGCCATGCAACAGGCCGATTTGTTTGTCCTGCCCAGCCGTGTCGCAACCGACGGCGACCGTGACGGCTTGCCCAACGTGTTGATGGAGGCCGCCTCGCAGAACCTGCCGATCCTGTCGACGCCGGTCTCGGCCATCCCCGAGTTCATCGAAAACGGAACCCACGGCATCCTGTCCGATGATGACCCGGATGCGCTGGCGCAAGCCATCAGAAGTGTCGCTGAAAACCCGGCGGGTGCCGAGCGCATGGCAAAGGCCGCCCGCGAACGGCTGGTATCGGAATTTGGCATGGCCCCCGGAATCGCGCGCCTGTCCGATCGGCTGAACGCGCTGTGTTCCCATACCCGCCCATGACCCGTGTCGCCTTCTATGCCCCGATGAAGTCCCCCAACAGCCCGGTTCCGTCGGGCGACAGGGAAATGGCCCGCAACCTGATGCGCGCCATCGGGGCGCAGGGCGCACAGGTCGATCTGGTTTCGGAACTGCGCATCTTCGACAAAACCGGCGACAGCCAGATTCAGGCAGAACTGCGGCAGGCTGCCACTAAGGAAGTTGATCGCCTGACAGCATCCCTGCCCGGCGACACTGCCCTTTGGGTGACCTACCACAATTACTACAAATCGCCCGACCTGATCGGACCTGCGGTAAGCGCGGCGCGCGGTATTCCTTATGTCCAGCTTGAAAGCACCCGCGCCACAAGCCGCCTTTCGGGCCCGTGGTCTGGCTTTGCACGGGCCGCCCATGATGCCTGCGATGCGGCCCGCGTGATTTTCTATCACACCGCCAATGATCTCATCACACTGGAACGGGAACGCTATGGCCAGCAGGCTTTGGTCAATCTTCCCCCCTTCCTGCCGCTGACGGAATTGCCACCCGCATCGACACAGGCCGGACCGATGCTGACGGTCGGCATGATGCGGGACGGCGACAAGCTGCAATCGTATCGCATCCTGTCTCAGGCCCTCAGCCATCTGGACGGCGATTGGGCGTTGGATATTGCAGGCGATGGCCCTGCCCGCCCGCAGGTCGAGGCATTGATGGCCCCCTTTGGAAACAAGGTCCGGTTCCTCGGCCAGCTTGACCGCGATGCCCTGCAGACGGCCTACCAACAGGCGGCGCTGTTCGTCTGGCCCGGCGTGAACGAAGCCTACGGAATGGTCTATCTTGAGGCGCAGGCCGCCGGTGTACCCGTTGTGGCGCAGGACCGCCCCGGCGTGCGCGACGTTCTTCTGCCCGGCAACTATCCTGACGCCACGGATGGCCCGCAAGCATTGGCCCACCAATTGACGCAGCTTTGGAACAATGTTCCGATGCGCCATGACATTGGGCAAAAGGCCCGCGACTATGTAAGGGAACGACACCTGATGCCTGCCTCCTCGGGGATTTTCTGGTCCACCGTCAACCCATTGCTGGAGGCAGAAACTTGAAACGCCTCGCACTTCTGCGCCACGGACATACCGAATGGAACCGCGCGGGCCGCATTCAGGGCCGCACCGATATTCCGCTGGACGACGAAGCCAGCACCGGTCTTGCCGGCCTGCGCCTGCCAACGCCCTGGGACAAGGCGAACCTGTGGTCCAGCCCCCTTGCCCGGGCCCGGGAGACGGCGAAACTGGTCACCGGGCACGAGCCGTTGATCTCCGACGCTCTGATCGAAATGGACTGGGGCGACTGGGAAGGGCTGCGCGGCGCTGACCTGATCGAAGACCCCGATAGCGGCTATCGTCATATTGAAGACTGGGGCTGGTCCTATCGCCCCCCCGGCGGCGAAAGCCCTGCCGAGATCTGGCAGCGCCTTCAACCCTGGCTCGATGATCTGCACGGCGACACCGTTGCCGTCTGCCACATCGGGATCATGCGCATCATTCTGGCCAAGGCATGCGGATGGGATTTCAGCGGCCCCGCCCCGTTCAAAATAAAACGCAACCGCCTGTTTGTGATCGACCTGACGACAATGAACCCGGAACCCGAACCAATCCGGCTGATCCCGGCAGAGGGCGCGGCATGAAGGTGATGATCGCGGTCACCCATCTTTTGGGCACCGGCCACCTGAGCCGTGCCCTGACTTTGGGCCATGCGTTTCGCCGCGACGGGCACACTGTGTTCGTCGTTTCGGGCGGCATGCCCGCGCCACAGCTGAACAGTAACGGGATCGAACTCCTTGGACTGCCACCGCTACGATCGGACGGAACCAACTTCACCCGCCTTCTGACCGAGGGCGGAGAAGTTGCGGATGCCGGATACCTGCAGGCCCGCGCGGTTGCGCTTGGGGCTGCGGTTCGTGATTTTGCACCTGATGTCCTGATCACCGAGCTTTTCCCGTTTGGTCGCCGGGTGCTGGCTGAGGAGTTCGAAAGCCTTCTCGAGACGGCCCATTCCCTTCCGCGCCGCCCGGTTGTTCTGAGTTCGATCCGCGATATCCTCGCGCCACCTTCCAAGCCCGCAAAAGTAACGCGCGCCGACGAAATACTGGAACGCTACTATGATGGTGTTCTGGTGCATTCCGATCCCGGAACTACGACGCTGGATGCAAGCTGGCCGGTATCGGACCGTCTGGCCGAAAAACTCCACTATACCGGGTACGTTGCGCCCGACCCTGCGGGACACCATCCGGACAAGCTGGGCGAAGGCGAGATTCTGGTCAGCGCTGGTGGCGGTTCGGTTGGCGATCCGATCTTCCACGCGGCCATCGAGGCCGCCCGTAAGATGACCAGCAGCCGTTGGCGCCTGCTGGTGGGCGGGCAGGATGCAAAGGCGCGCATCACAAGGTTCCAGGCGATGGCCAAGGGCGCACCGGTAATCATCGAACCCGTCCGCCCGGATTTTCGGCAAATGCTGTATCACGCGGCCGCGTCCATCAGCATGTGCGGCTACAATACGGTTCTGGATATCCTGCAAAGCGGCGCCCCGGCTGTTTTCATCCCGTTCGATGACGGTCAAGAGGTCGAACAGGGACTGCGCGCACGCAGCCTGAGCCACATGCCCGGCATCGATGTCGTCACCAGCGCCCGGCTGACCGGTGCAAATCTGGTTCAGGCCGTCGGACAAGTCGTGTCAGACAGCGCAAGGGACGCCTCTGGTCTGTCCTTCGACGGCGCAGATCGTTCGGTTGACATCGCGAAACAGCTGCTTGAGGCACAAAGATGAACCCGGACTGGACACCTCTTCAGCAGGAATTCGCCCTGTGGGAAAAGCAGGACCTGCGCCTGCCCTTTTGGTGGCGCGACGATGATGCGGTGACGGTCACGCCCCTGCTTGAGCAACTGGCTGACCTATCTGCACAATCCGGCGTCCCGGTGCACCTCGCCATTATCCCGAAGGGCGCGGATGACAGCCTTGCTGCGTATCTGCCCCAGACACGGCTGATACCGGTGGTTCACGGATGGGCCCACGCCAATCACGCGCCCGCTACGGAAAAGAAATCCGAGTTTCGCCTGCATCGACCAATACAGGAGATGATTGCCGACGCACAGACCGGGATGACCCGCCTGCAAGAGTTGTTCGGCGGACAGCTCAGACCGATGTTCGTTCCTCCATGGAACCGGATCGCGCCTGAGATCGCGCAGGAACTGCCCGGACTTGGGTTTCGCATCCTGTCCACGGCAACCCCGCGCAAATCGCGCTTTGCCACGCCGGGGCTAGAACAGGTCAATACGCATCTCGATCCGATCGACTGGCGCGGTACGCGCGGTCTGGTATCGCCGGACAAACTGATCATGCAAGCAACAGCCCTGCTGCGAGATCGCCGCGAGGGGCAAGCGGATAATGCAGAACCCTTTGGCCTGCTGACCCACCACCTTGTCCATGATGACGACATCTGGACCTTTACCCGGGAATTGCTGCACAGGTTCCTGACCGGCCCGGTCAGCCTGTGGACGGCACCCAAAGACTGAAATCAGGAGTTGTCGATGAGCCGACTGGATTCAATGCTGCGCCGCCTGACCGCCCAACGGGACGGGCTGAACTGGGCGGCGATGCAAATAACCGGCAAGGATGGCGACGTCCTTGATATGGGTCTTGGCAACGGCCGCACATACGACCATCTGCGCGAGATTCTGGTCCAGCGGAGAATCTGGGTCATGGACCGGGTTCTGCAATGCCACCCCTCCAGCACTCCACCGGAACAGGATTTCCTGATGGGCGAGGCCGAGCCGATGCTGGAAAAACTGGCGGCTGGTGGCCCCCGTGTAATTCTGGCGCATTACGATTTCGGGCGCGGCATCAAAGAAGAAGACGTGGCCGAGGCCGCACGCCTCAGCCCGCTGATCGCCCGGGTCATGCTGCCCGGCGGGTTGCTGATTTCGGGTCAGCCTCTGGTCGGATTCGAACAGGTATCCGGCCCCGAAACCATCGCCCCGGACCGGTATCTGTTCTATCGCACCTGATCACGCGACGCGCCGACCCCGCGACCATACAGCGTTGAGCGCGGGCACCCCCGCGCGCATTCTGAACCGGATCAGATCGGCACGTGTCCCGGCCTGAATTTCCCCGCGATCCTCGAGCCCCGCAGCGTGGGCGGGGGTCTGGGTCACGGTTTTCATCCCACGCGCCATGTCGCCCCACACCTCCCCCAGTCTGGCCGCTGACAAAAGCAGCGCCGAAGGAACATAATCCGAGGACAGGATATCAAGATGGCCCAGCTCGGCCAGTTCATGCGCGGCAACGTTGCCGGAATGTGACCCACCGCGGATCAGGTTTGGCGCACCCATGATCACCTTGATACCGTGATCGTGACAGGCACGGGCGGCCTCGACGGTAGTCGGAAACTCGGCCAGGCGAATGCCATGATCCGCCGACACGCGCACCTGCTCGGCGGTGGTGTCGTCATGGCTGGCCAGTACGGCCCCGAAACGCCGCGCCGCCTTTACCGTTTCGATCTCGTGCGTGTCACCGTGGCGGTCCCGCAGCTCTTTCAACTGGGCCACATGCTGCAGGAACGTGTCATCGTCCATCGCAAGCTTTCCTTTCAGATAAGCTTCCAGCTTGGACATATCGCGAAACTGCCGCTGCCCCGGAGTATGATCCATCAGGGACACGAGACCCACACGGTCCTCGGCCCCGAACTCGTCCAGTTCTTCCAACAGCGTTTCCGAGCAAACCTCGGCCCGCAGGTGCAGAAAGTGGCTGATCTTCAGCGCGTCCTGCTCGCGCAGCTGCCATAATTCCTGCGACAGCCCGCGCGCGTATTTTAGATACCGCGCTGCGCCGGACGGGATCGATCCCACGCGCATCGCGTCAAACACGGTGGTGATGCCAGTGCTGGCCAGTTCGGCATCATGGGCGATGATGGCTGCCGCATGGGGCCAGTCCACCTTTGGGCGTGGCTGGATATGGCGTTCCAGATTATCGGTATGCAACTCGATCAGGCCGGGGCTGACATAATCGCCCTCACAATCAATTGCGCCGGGGGGAACAGCCGCGCCGGTATCGACCGCTTCAATGGTCTCACCCACGATCCGAACACTGCCGGTGACGGTTTCATCGGGCAGCACAAGCGTGGCATTGGCAAGGATCAATTCTTCTGTCATCTGAACTTCACACAGTTTGAGCTATGGATCGGCCACACAGGTAGGAGGCCAATGTGACATTCACGCGATACGCGATCTATTTTGCGCCACCCGCTGACGCGGAATGGACGAAATTCGCAACCAACTGGCTGGGCTGGGATATGGAAACCGGGGCCGAGGTCGCGCATCCCGTTGTGAACGGCATCGACGTTGCCGCAGTCACCGAAGTGCCGCGTAAGTACGGCCTGCACGCGACCATGAAACCGCCGTTCCGCCTGTCCGAGGGGCAATCGCTGGCAGCGTTGCAGGACGCCTGCGCGCACCTCGCGAAGTCTCATGCGCCGGTCCTGCTGGATGGTTTGGACATCGCGCGGCTTGGCCGGTTTCTCGCCTTGCGCCCGCTGGGTGATACCCAGGCCCTGAATACGCTGGCCGCCGCCTGTGTCCGTGATCTTGACAGGTTCCGCGCGCCCGCACCCGAAGCTGAACTGGCCCGTCGACGCGCAAGTGGCCTGACGCCGGAACAGGATGCCAACCTGACAGACTGGGGCTATCCCTTTGTGCTGGACGCCTTTCGCTTTCACATCACGCTCAGCGGCAAACTGGACAAACCAACACTGGCAAGCGTGCAATCGGCGCTGGGCACCCATCTCGGCCCCCTGCTGCCCGCCCCGTTCCGGATAGATGATCTGGCCCTGATGGGCGAGGCTGAAGATGGTCGGTTTCACCTGATCCATCGCTATGCCCTCTCCGGCTGAAGACGCGCCATGATTTCATCCACTGTCGCCGCCAGAGGGCCGGAGTTATCAATCTCGATAACCCGGCTCAAACCTTCGGGCAGTGGTGCCTTGGCCCGGCCCAGACGCCGGCCCTGCTCTGCCGCGCTTTCCCGCCCACGTGCCGACAATCGGCGCGCCAGAACCTCAGCGTCCGCAGTCAGTGAGATCACGATCAGATCGCCAAATACCTCTTGCGCCTGCAACAGCACGGCCCGGGATAAGTTGACCAAAACAGCTCTGGCGTTTCGCCGCTGATCCTCAATCTCTTTCGGAACACCATAAAACAAACCGTGCGCAGGCCAGTACAGTGCAAATGCACCGTCCCGTGCCATCTGCTGGAACAGATCGACCGAAACCCGGTCAAAGTCTTCGCCTTCTTCCCCCGCGGGCCGCGTAATAACCCGCCGCACCCGCTGAATGCCATCCGCACGCGCCTCAAGCGCCTCCATCACGCTGTCCTTGCCGACCCCCGAGGGGCCAACAACGGCTATGACGGGCGCAAGGCTCATGCCGCCATCCCCGGCGTGAACTCCGAAACATCAACTTCGCGATCGCACACCCGTTCCCGCGCCTCGACATCGTGAAAGATACCGACAATCGCCGCACCGCGCGCCTTGGCCTCTTCGATCAGCGACAACACCGTTTCCCGGTTCCGCGCATCCAGACTGGCCGTCGGTTCGTCCAGCAACATCGCCGGATAGTCATGCGCAAAACCGCGCGCGATGTTCACCCTCTGCTGCTCTCCGCCCGAGAAGGTTGTCGGGCTCAGCGACCACAGCCGCTCGGGGATATTCAGCCGCGCAAGCAATTCTGCCGCCTTGTCCAGCGCCACCTGCCGGTCGCATCCGATGGCCAGCAATGGCTCGGCCACCACCTCAAGCGTCGGCACGCGCGGTACGACGCGTAGAAACTGGCTGACATAGCCCAGCGTCTCGCGGCGCAGCGCCAGAATCTCGCGCGGTTCGGCCCGTGCCACATCCAGACCACCGACCATAACCTGCCCCGAGGCCGCCAGATAGTTGCCGTAGATCACCCGCATCAGCGTCGACTTGCCCGCGCCCGAGGCTCCGGTCAGGGCCACACACTCACCGGGTGCGACCTTCACCGAAGCACCCTCCATCACCGGAATTACTGCGCCGCCCTGGTTGTGCAGGGTAAAGCTTTTGCTCACATCGATCAGCTCAATCATCGCACTTCATCTTTTTCCAAATACTCAAACCTGCAGAACGCTGGACACAAGCAACTGCGTATAGGCGTGTTGCGGATCGTCCAGCACCTGATCGGTCAATCCGGCCTCGACCACGTGGCCGTCCTTCATCACCATCAGCCGGTCCGCCAGCAGGCGCACCACGGCCAGATCGTGGGTGACGATGATGGCGCTCAGCCCCATCTCGCGCACCAGCCCGCGCAGCAGATCCAGCAGACGCGCCTGAACCGAGACATCCAGCCCGCCGGTCGGTTCATCCATGAACACAAGCCGCGGACCCGTCACCAGATTGCGCGCGATCTGCAACCGCTGCTGCATCCCGCCCGAAAACGCGGTGGGGCGGTCATCGACACGTGCTTCGTCAATCTCGACCCGGCCCAGCCAGTCGATGGCCTTGTCGCGTATATCGCCATAGTGACGATCACCCACGGCCATCAGACGCTCACCGATATTGCCGCCCGCACTGACCGACATGCGCAACCCGTCGCGGGCATGCTGATGCACAAAGGCCCAGTCCGTCCGGCCCAGCATCCTGCGCTGAGGTTCGGACATCGTCACCGTATCCACCGGACCGTCGACACGGGTGTCAAAGACAACCTGACCCGCATCGGGCTCCAGATGCCCCGCCAGACAATTCAGCAGGGTCGACTTGCCCGACCCGCTTTCGCCCACGATCCCCATCACCTCACCGGGGTAGAGATCGAAACTCACATCCGTGCATCCGATCCGCGCGCCATAGCGTTTCTCGATGCTTTTAACCTGCAACAGAGGGGTCATGCCGCATTCTCCTCGGCCAGTCGGCCCACATGGCCCGCCTCGCGGCGCGACCGGCAATAATCAGTGTCCGAGCAGACAAACATCCGGTTGCCCGCATCATCCATGATCACCTCGTCCAGATAGCTGTCTTCGGCCCCACACAGATCGCAGGGATGGTCGGCCTTGGTGGCCTCGAACGGGTAATCCTCGAAATCAAGGCTCACCACCTTGGTATGCGGCGGTACCGCGTAAATCCGCTGCTCGCGTCCTGCGCCGAACAGCTGAATCGCGTCCATTTCCAGCTTGGGGTTGTCGAACTTCGGGATCGGCGACGGGTCCATCACATAGCGGCCCGAGACCTTCACAGGATAGGCATAAGCGGTCGAAATCGCGCCATGCTGGCTGATATCTTCATAGAGTTTCACATGCATCAGCCCGTATTCCTCAAGACTGTGCATTTTGCGCGTTTCGGTCTCGCGCGGCTCCAAAAAGCGCAACGGCTCGGGGATCGGCACCTGATAGACGATGATCTGATCCTCGCGCAGCTTCGCCTCGGGGATGCGGTGGCGGGTTTGAATGACCGTGGCCTGTTCGGTTTCCTCGGTGGTCTCGACGCCTGCCGTGTTCTCAAAGAACTTGCGGATCGAGACTGCGTTGGTCGTGTCATCGGCGCCCTGATCGATCACCTTGAACGTATCATCGGGCGTCAGCGTGGCGGCCGAAACCTGTACGCCGCCGGTGCCCCAGCCATAGGGCATCGGCATCTCGCGGCTTGCAAAGGGCACCTGATAGCCGGGCACAGCCAAACCTTTCAGAATGGCGCGGCGGATCATTCTCTTGGTTTGTTCGTCCAAATATGCGAAGTTATACTCGTTCATTTGATGTATCACTTTGTTTTTTGGTGTTTTTGTGGACGTTTGGGTTGTTGGTTCATTTTTATTGATCATGGTGATCTATTTGCTTTGGCATAAGCGTCACGCCAGACGGCGACGGCGCGCCATGCGCCGCGATGCATCCGGTGAGTGGAGCGCGATCGGTGCGCACCAACATCCAACCGCCGACGAAAATCCGCCAACTTTTTAAGTGCAGATTGATGGGGCACCCGCTTGGCTTGCTTACCCAGATATGAAAAGTTGTATCCGTTCACGACAAAATCCTTTTGAGAAGCGGAGCGGAGGACTGATTTTGCCGGACATTTCTTTCACCGAAATTGCCCTCATCGTGGGGGGCATGGCCTTCGCGGCTTACATATGGCGACTGCCGACGCAAAAGCGGCAACCTCGCCCACGTCACAGCTCCGGCGGCAACGCGGCAAGCGGTTGGTTCGGCGATAGCGGTGATGCCGGAGGTGGCGATTGCAGCGGCGACGGGGACTGAACTCATTCCGCAGCCTCCCGTGGCGCGATCCGTTCCTCGGCCTCACGGCGCAGCTTACGCACCAACTCCAGTTCGGACTGAAAATCCACGTAATGGGGCAGCTTGATATGCTCCAGAAACCCGGTGGCCTGAATGTTGTCGGCGTGGCTTAGAACAAATTCCTCATCCTGCGCCGGGGCGCCCAGATTGTCCTCGCCCAGTTCCTTCCACCGCAGCGCCCGATCCACCAGCGCCATGGCGATGGATTTGCGTTCGGACTGACCAAAGACCAGACCATAACCGCGCGTGAACTGAGGCGGCTCGGTTTTGGACCCCTTGAACTGGTTCACCGTCTCGCATTCGGTCAGTTCGACCTCGCCGATTTCGATGGCAAAGCCCAGCTCGGGAATTTCCATCTCGACCGCGACCTTGCCGATGCGCAACTCGCCGACAAAGGCGTGGTTGCGGGCGTATCCCCGCTGGGTCGAATAAGCCATGCCCAGCACGAACCCTTCGTCCCCGCGCGTAAGAGATTGCAGGCGCAGCGGGCGGTTCGACGGAAACTCCATCGGTTCGCGCGTCAGGTCGCCCGGCACATCCTCGCTGGCGGGTTCATCCTGAATGATATCCTCAACCTTCAGGAATTCGGTGATATGGGGCGTTGGCTCCTGCCGCGCTATCCCTTCGGGCGCCGCCGGAACTTCACCATCCGCAGCCAGTTTGAAATCCAGCAAACGGTGGGTGTAGTCGAAAGTCGGTCCAAGAACCTGCCCGCCCGGCGCATCCTTGAACGTGGCCGAGATACGGCGATCACAGGCCATTTCGCCGGTTTCAACAGGGTCCGAGTATCCGAACCGCGGCAATGTCGTCCGATAGGCGCGGATCAGGAAAATGGCCTCGATCAGATCGCCGCGCGCCTGCTTGATCGCCAGCGCGGCCAGATCCGGATCGTACAGCGAGCCTTCGGCCATGACCCGGTTCACCGCAAGGCTCAACTGCTCGCGGATCTGGGCAAGGCTCAGCTCAGCTACATCGGTCGATCCCCGGCGTTCTTCGGCCAGCCACGCATGGGCGTTTTCAATGGCCTTTTCGCCCCCTTTGACGGCTACATACATGGCTTATCCCTCCGCCTCGATCTGAGTGCTGCGCGGCAGGCCCGCCACCTGATCCCGACAGGTCAGGAAAAAGTCGCAGCCCAGCGGATACAACGCCGCGTTGGCCTGCATCGCGGGAATATCGGGCAGAGACAGATATGCGGCTTCCCTGATGCCCGGCCCGCGCAGAACAGCACCGCTCTGGCCCAGTTCATCGCATTCGATAATCAGTGTCGCGGATCGGTCCGGATATTCCGGCGTTCCCACCCGGTATGCGGACAGAGAACCAAGCTCAGCCCAGCTCCCCACGGCAAAATCCGCCTCGGCTGGTCCAACCAGCGGCGCACCCGTATGAAAGGTCAGCCACTGACGAACCGCATCCGTATTCACGCGTCCTGCAAGATGCGCAGGCGTGTCCGGATCGCACAGCGTCAACAACAGCGTACCGGCCGCCACGGACAACGGCGCAGGTGGCTCAGCCCCGGAAAGCGCGCGGATCTCACCCGGTCGCGCCATCACGGTCATGACAGCGCGAAACGCATGGGCCGCATCAATGGGCGCGTTTCTAAATCCGCCTGAGAATTGCGTCTGGGCGTTCACTGGTCTTCCCCCCGAACCATTGTGAAAAATTCGACTTTGGTCGCAGCCGCCTTGGCAGCGCGCTTGGTTCTTGCCGCCTGCATCTGCCGCTTCAGGGGGTCGAGCACTTCGGCCCGCACCTTTTCCGCCGCCGAAGTCTGCATCAGCGCGTCGACAATGGCCGCGACCTCGGCCTTCGGCTTGGAACGGCCCTGCACATAACCGTGCCCGACCGTGCCATCCTCCAGCACCAGCGAACAGCGCGTCACCGTCATTTCCCCCAGATTGAACGGGGCGCCGGTGCCGCCGGTCCGTCCACGGACCATCACGCCACCCACCTCGGGCGCGCGTAGCCACTCAAAGGTGGGGCGATCCGTAATGCGATCCCACACTGCCATCACCGCACCGTCCGGAGCCCGGGCCAGCAGCCCCATCCACTCCTTACGCGTCTCAGCCGCAATTTCTGTCTGTTTTGCCATCAAAGCCTCTTGGCCGGGTTGTCTACATTTACTATACAACTAGACAAATATTAACTCCTGAGGGTGCGACTCGCAATCCTCAACCTTGTGAAGTTTTGATGACATGAGCCGAACACCCGTCTGGAAAAGCATTGCCCTCAGCCTGACCTCGGACATCGCCGAAGGGCGGTATGACACAGGCGACCGCCTGCCGACCGAAGCACAATTGGCCGCGACCCACGGGGTCAACCGCCACACGGTCCGGCGCGCGCTGTCTGAAATGGCCGAACAAGGGCTGGTTCACGCGCGCCGCGGCGCCGGAGTGTTTGTCGCGGCGCGCCCGACGGATTACCCGATTGGCAAACGGGTCCGGTATCACCGGAACATCTCGGCCAGCGGCAAAATCCCGGGCAAGAAGATACTGGCACTCAACACCCGCGCGGCCGACGAGGCCGAGGCAGAAGCACTGGGATTGCAAACCGGTGATCCCGTCCATGTCTATGACGGGCTGTCGCTTGCCGACGGGCAGCCCATCGCAGTCTTTCAAAGCGTGTTCCCGGCGTCGCGGTTTCCGGATTTGCCGGGCACACTGGAAGAGACGCAATCCGTCACCAAGGCCCTGCAGCTGAACGGCATCGCGGACTACACCCGCATTTCGACACGACTGACCGCCAGACAGGCCAGCGCCACGCAGGCCCTGCACCTGCAACTGAGCGAAGGCGCGCCGGTCCTGTTTTCGGTCGGCGTCAACGTCGATCCGGACGGGCGCCCGGTTGAATACGGCAGGACCGTGTTCGCCGGCGAAAGGGTCACGCTGACCATCGCGGACGATTAAGCGATCAGGCGGACCCGGTCAGGTCGTCACTTGTATTTCTCCAGAAACGCCTCGGCCCGCAAAGCCCGGAAATCCGGCACGGCTGCGCGCAGACGCGCGTTGTCCCAGTCCCACCAGGCCAGTTCCATCATCCGGTCCGCGACATGTTCCGGGAACCGGCGACGGATCGGTTTCGCCGTAACGCCTGCAACGATGGAATAGGGCGCGACATCCTTGGTGACGACGGCACCCGATGCCACGACAGCCCCATGTCCGATCGTGACCTCGGGTTTGATGATCGCCGCATGCCCGATCCACGTGTCATGCCCGATCCGGGCCGTCCGACCAGCCCGATGCGCAAACCACTCAGCGTCATGTTCAGCATCGTCCCAGTAATCCCCCGAACGATAGTGAAAATGGTGCAGCGATGCCTTTTCCATCGGGTGATCCGTCGCGCCAATCCGGGTGAAACTGGCGATATTCGAGAATTTCCCGATCTCGGCATTGGCGATATCGCACGTCCGGTCGCAATAGGAATAATCCCCGATCACCGAATTTGCGATACGGCTGCCTGCGCCGATCTCGACATATTCCCCGAAACGGCTGTCGGTAATCTGACAGTCGGGATGTATGAAAGGCTGGTCCGAACGCAGTCGCGCCATCAGTGTCGTCCTTTATTGCAGATCACGGCAGGTGAAAGACTTTGCCTCTGGCCGCGCGCGGTTTGCGCTTTTTGCCGGTCTCGCCCTGAATCAGACGCTTCCGCAGCCAACCCGAGAACCAGTCCATCAGCATCACCATCAGGATGATCAGGACGATGTAATAGGCCACCTCTTCCCAGTCCTTCTGCGTGATGATTGCCTGCGTCAACAGCAGACCAATCCCACCGCCGGTGATTGCCCCGATCACGGTCGCGCTGCGCGTGTTGGATTCGAGGAAGTACAAAAGCTGGCTCAGCAGCACCGGCGTGATCTGCGGGATCACCCCAAAGCGATAGCGCTGCGGCGCGTTGGCCCCGGTGGATTGCACCCCTTCGATCTGCTTCTGGTCCACGTTTTCCAGCGCTTCCGAGAAGATCTTGCCGAAAGTACCCGTATCCGTCACCAGTATCGCCAGCGCGCCGGTCAGCGGGCCGGGACCAAAGGCGCGGGCCAGAACCACGGTCCAGATCAGCGCATCGACCCCACGCACGAAATCGAATACCCGGCGAGTTACAAAACGCACCGACCGCAGCGGGTTAAAGTTCCGCGTCGCCATGAAGGCCAGCGGCAGCGCCACCATTCCGGCCCCGAGGGTCCCGAGAAAGGCCATCAGAATGGTCTCGAATATCGCCCAGGCCACATCCTGATGCCGCCACATCTTGTTGGTCCAGAAATCATTCAGGATCGCCCCGGCCTCGCCCGTTACGGCCAGCGTCATCAGTTCGGGGAGAGATTTGCCATAATAGGGGCTGTCAAGCGTGAACCAGAACAGCTCCCACCCGTTGAAATACCGAAAAACCTCGGACCGGTTGCGGGTTACTGTCAGACGGCCCGCGTCCGTGGTGACCGCCAACCGGTTTTTCGACATGTTGATCCAGTCCGGCACATCGCCCGAGGGCAGTTCCGCCTGCACACCCGCTGAGCGGCTGGGCGTGGCCCGGATGGTGCCATATCCGGGGATGTCATATTCCACCGTTTCCGGCCCGAACCGCACGACATGGCCGTCTTCCAGATCGATGACGG
Source organism: Ruegeria sp. BJ6 (assembly GCF_056537885.1). Lineage (NCBI taxonomy): Bacteria > Pseudomonadati > Pseudomonadota > Alphaproteobacteria > Rhodobacterales > Roseobacteraceae > Ruegeria > Ruegeria sp. BJ6. Next base: position 160,705 of record NZ_JBQFSG010000006.1, read on the forward strand.
TGGTTTCACCCAGCGCAACCCAATCCGGTGACTGACCGTCGGGATAGGCACCCTTGCGCTCGCCCTCAATGGCAACGGACACCGCGCCGTTGCGGTTGTCGCGCGTCACATGCGTTTTGTAGCTGTAGCTGTCAGAAACCAGAATCCGGCCGTTTTCCCAGTTCGCGCGCCCGGCCAGACCGGGAATGTCGAAGGCAAAGAAAACATAGACAAGATACACCAGAACTAGCGCAGGCAATCCAAAATTCACAACCCGTTTGCGCCGGAACAAGCGCCCGGCCTCGTCCTTGAGGGTTCCGGCAGGCAGATCGGTGGCAAAGGTGCTCATGCCCGTACTCCAGCATTGGTTCCGTGGGTCAGGCGATCACGCAAAAGGCCCGAGATCTGGTCCACGACCACGATCGTCACGAACAGAAGAATGAAAATGGCCGCAGCCTCATCGTATTTGCCCTGACCCCAGGACATGGCGTTGCGCAGCTCATAGCCCAGACCGCCCGCACCGACGAAACCCAGAATGGCCGAGGCGCGAATGTTGATCTCGAACCGCAACAGGGCATAGCTGACATAGTTCGGGCCGACTTGCGGGATCACGCCCAGATACATCCGCTGCGCCCAGCTTGCGCCGACCGACTGCAACCCCTCGACCGGCTTGAGTGAGGCGTTTTCGTTCACCTCCGAATACAGTTTTCCCAGTGCGCCTGCCGTGTGAATCGCGATGGCGATCATTGCCGGAACAGGGCCGCCCCCAAGCACAAAAATCAGGACCAGCGCGATCACGATTTCCGGGATGGCCCGGCAAATGTCCGAAATGCGCCGGAACAGCGGGATCAGAGAGGGCCACAGCGCCATTCCGCGTGTCGCCATCAGCGCCAGAAAGGTACCCCCGATCGTGCCGATCAACGTCGCCGCGGCGGCGATATTCAGGGTCTCGACCAGCGCCGGAAAGAAGGTGACGAGATGCGCGGGCATCTCACCGATCTTTTCCCACGCCTCGGCAAGCACCTCGGAAGGGTAATCCAGCACGCGATGCCAGCCATCGCTAAAGCTTCCGGCGTTGCGGCTGTCGGCGGTGCGGAAACCGGCGGCCATCAAGGCCACAAACAGGATCAGAAGGATACCACCATAGACCCTCTTGCGTCGGGTCATCGCAGTGTATTCGTCGCGGATCTGATCGACGCCCGGGGACCCGGCAGTCAGGTCTGTCATGGAATGCTCCTGAGTGGAAAAACGGGGTCCGGTTTTTTGCACCGGACCCCGCATAGAGTGAAAGCTTAGTTGGACTTCAGCTTGCGGGCTTCGATGATGACTTCGTAGGCGTCATGGGAGATCGGATCAAAGCTCTTGGCTTCACCCGCAGCCACACCGTAGAAGCATTCGCGGTCCTTCTCGTCCAGGGTATCCCAAAGAGCGGTTACCTTGGCTTTTACTTCGTCAGGCAACTCCGAGCGGACAACGACGGGGCCTTCCGGGATCGGCTTGGATTTCCAGATTTCGACCATGTCATTCATGTCGACCAGACCGGCATCCACCGCACGGCGCAGCGCGCCCGACTGATAGCCATCTTCCCATTCACCCAGACCATCGGCCCAAGTCACACCGGCGTGTACGTCGCCATTGTTAACGGCAACGATGGTTTGCTCGTGACCGCCGGTGAATTTCACTTCACCAAAATAGTCGCCCGAGTCCATGGTCGCGCCGGTGGCCTGAGGAATTTCGATGGACGGGATCAGGTAACCCGAGGTCGAATTCGGATCGCCGAAACCAAAGGTCTTGCCCTTCATGTCTTCCAGCGAGGTGATGCCGCTGTCCTTGCGGGCAAAGCCAACCGAGTAATAGCCATAGCCGCCATCGGTGTTGACCTTGACCAGAACCGGCTCAACTGCATCGGGATCGGACAGATAGGTCTTGGCGTAACCCGAAGCGCCCAACCATGCCACGTCGATGGTACCGCCCAGAAGACCCTGGATCACACCGTTATAGTCGGCCGGGGCGAACAGTTTGGTCGGCACGCCCAGCGCCTCTTCGGTGTACACGCGCAGGCACTCGTTGTTGTTCAGACGGTCCTGAGCGTTTTCGCCGCCCAGAATACCAATGCGGAACTCGCTGATCTCTTGGGCCATGGCCGGGGCGGCAATGGCAGTTGTCGCAACAAGGGCGGCAATCAGTTTTTTCATCTGTCTCTCTCCAGTTTGATTACCCCGGCCTCTCATCGGGCCGGGCGATGAAAGGGGTTGGGGTGGCTCAGATGGTGGCCTCGGCTTCCATCAGGGCCTTCTGGGTCGCATCCAGCGTCTCGATCTCGGTCGAGGTCGCCTCTTCCGAGAAGCTGGCATCGGCGCCGTAAATCTCGCGGGCAACACCGGTGGTCAGTTGTTCCGGCAGACCGTCGAACACGATGCGCCCGTCGCGCATACCAACAACGCGGTCGCAATAGCGGCGCGCAGTGTCCAGCGTGTGCAGGTTGGCAATAACGGTGCGGCCATCCTCTTCGTGGATGCGGCGCAGCGCCTGCATCACCACCTGCGCATTCATCGGGTCCAGCGAGGCGATGGGTTCGTCCGCCAGAATGATCTTTGGGTCCTGCATCAGCGCCCGCGCGATGGCGACGCGCTGCTGCTGACCACCCGACAGGGCCTCGGCCCGTTTGGGCGCGTGTTCGGCAATGCCCAGACGATCCAGAATGTCGATGGCCCGGTGGATGTCTTCCATCGGGAACAGGTTGAACATCGTGGCCAGCGTCGAGTGGCGGTTCAGCGTGCCGTGCAGCACGTTGGAGACGACATCAAGGCGCGGCACCAGATTGAACTGCTGAAAGATCATCGCGCATTCCGCCTGCCACGCGCGCTTGTCCCGACCCTTCAGCCGGGTCACGTCGCGACCTTCGAACAGGATCTGACCATCGCTTGCGTCCGTAAGCCGGTTGATCATCCGCAACAGCGTCGACTTGCCCGCGCCTGAGCGCCCGATGATCCCGATCATGCATGGCTTGTCGACATCCAGCGTCGCAGACTCCACGGCAACATTTTCGCCGAAACGCTTGGTCAGTTTTTCTATGCGCAGCACGTGCCACCCCCAGTTCATGTTGGGCGGTCAGCTACAGACTGGACTCAACGGCTATGTGTCAGTGGGGTGAAAGTTTTGTAACGGTGCTCCGCAAGCTACCGAAGATGCTTGCGCAGAAAATCCACGGCTGCACGGGTCTTCGCGGGCAGATGTGCCTTGCTGGGATACAACATCCATGCGGCTGTATCGAAGGTCGTTGCGGTGACCTGCCTATCCGGGAACAGATCGATCAGTTCGCCGCGTTGCAGACTGTCCCGGACCAGCCAGTCCGCGAGCAACGCCGGCCCCAACCCGAACAACGCCGCCTCACGCAGTGCCAGCGGGTTCGAGATCATTACCGGCCCGGAAACGAAAACATCACTATCCAAACCGGCGGCATCACGAAACAGCCAGCGCTCTCGGTGGTTCGGCAAAGCCAGCCCCAGACAATCCCGCTTTGACAGTTCGTCCGGAGTTTCCGGCCGGCCATGCGCCCTAATATAGGATGACGATGCGCAGACGCGATATCGCGTTGTGATCAGGCGACTGCTGATCAGGTTTCCACCCGGCGCGGGGGCAAGCCGGATCGCCAGATCAATCTGGTCAGAGATCAAATCCACATTCTCGTCCGTCAGGATCAACTCCAGCTCTACTTCTGGCAACGTGGTGCGAAACTGTTCAAGCAGCGGAACCAAACAAACCTGTCCGAACGCAACAGATGTGGTCAGGCGCAGCCGCCCCTTCGGCTGCATCGCTCCTTCTGCCGCCAGATCCTGCGCCGCATCCAGTTCTTCCAGCAATGGCTCAATCCGCCTCAGATAACTTTCACCCGCATCAGTCAGAGACAAATGCCGGGTACTTCGCTGGAACACTCGAAAGCCCAGCTCACCCTCCACTCCCGAGACCAGCCGGGACACCGAAGATGGGTCAACATCAAGCACCCGCGCGGCGGATGCAAAACTGCCAAGCCGTGCGACCAGCGTAACCGTTTTGAGGGCGCTCAACTCCATTCATGCAAAATACGCACGAGAATAATACTACTCAACGTCTTTTTCTGCATGATTAGCCAGCTCTAGATTGCGGCTGTCGAAAATCGGAGAAGCACATGACCCATCTTCAGGGAAAGACCACCGTGATAACAGGCGCGAGCCGCGGCATCGGCGCAGCAACCGCCCTCCACTTTGCCGAACTCGGAGCGAACGTCGTTCTCGCCGCTCGAAGCACCAGGGCAATCGACCAGCTTGCCCGCGAGATAGGCGATCAGGCGATTGCCATATCCTGCGATGTCCGAAACCGGGCTGAAGTTGAAAACCTGATAGCTCAGACGAGCCTGGAATTCGGCGGAATCGACGTCTTGATCAACAACGCCGGTATGATCGATCCGATAGCCCGGCTGACAGAAAGCGAACCGGACGACTGGCGGCAGGTCGTCGATGTCAACCTAATGGGCGTCTATCACGGGCTGCGCGCCGCTATTCCCATGATGCAATCGGCGGGCGGCGGCACCATCCTGAACCTGTCTTCCGGGGCAGCCACCAGCGCGCTCGAAGGCTGGAGCCATTATTGCGCGACCAAGGCCGCCGTCCTGTCGCTCACGCGTTGCGCGGATCGGGAGTATCGGGCACACGGCGTCCGGGTCATCGGGTTGAGTCCTGGAACTGTGGCAACGTCGATGCAAAAGTCGATCCGGGCCTCCGGGATAAATCCCGTCAGCCAACTGGATCCTGACGCCCACATACCACCACATTGGGTCGCCAAAGCGCTCGCCTTCCTTTGCGGTCCGGGCGGTGACGCATATCTGGGCGCGGACTTCTCACTCAAGACCGAGGAGGGGCGCCGCAAAGCTGGGCTGCCTTCAATCGCGGCCTAGCCCTGTCCCTTTTGCCGGAACAGAGGTATACGCGCCTCCGACTCATTCATGTTACGAGGCCACCATGAGCTTTGACCGCAAGATCAAGATCGCCCCTTCGATCCTCTCCGCCGATTTCGCCAATTTCGGGCAGGAGATTCAGGCCATCGAGGCGCAGGGCGCCGACTGGGTCCATGTCGATGTGATGGACGGGCACTTCGTTCCCAACCTCACCTTTGGTCCCCCTGCGGTCAAAGCATTCCGCCCGCACGTGAAAACCGTGATGGATGTGCACCTGATGATCACGCCGGTCGATCCATATATTCAGGCCTATGCTGATGCAGGCGCCGATATCCTGACAGCGCATATCGAGGCCGGGCCGCACACCCATCGCACCTTGCAGGCGATCCGGGCAGCCGGAATGAAAGCCGGTGTAGCACTGAACCCCGGCACCCCGGCCGAATCTGTCGAGCATCTGCTCGATCTGGCCGATCTGGTCTGCGTGATGACCGTGAACCCGGGCTTTGGCGGGCAGAAGTTCATCGACCTGACCGACAAGGTCCGCCGTCTGCGCCAGATGATCGGTGACCGCCCGGTTCATATCGAAATCGACGGTGGCGTCGATCCGCAGACCGCTCCGCTGGTTGCGGCGGCGGGAGCGGATGTTCTGGTCGCCGGTTCCGCCGTGTTCAAGGGCGGCTCGGTCAGCAATCCAGACGTGTACGGGGACAACATCCGCGCCGTGCGCACAGCCGCGGAAAGCGCGCTTTAACGGATAGCCCGGGGGTCTCCCGCCAGTCGTCGACGTTCCTTGCGGAACGCCTCCTCCTGTTGGGCCCGGCATCGCGCCTTGCGCGATGCCGGGCCCAAGGCCGCAAGCGGGATTGGCAAAGCCGATCTCGCGCGGACGCGGGAGCATACGGGTTGCGCCTATCGCAACCTGTTGGCAAAAACCTTCAGCAGTTGGTGCTTGAGTATCTTGCCGGTGGCTGAGGCAGGCAATTCGCGGGTCACAACGATCTGGCTGGGCCGCTTGTAACCGGCAAGCCGATCCGCAACGAAATCCAGCAGCTCGGCCTCGGTCAGTCCGGAGTCGTCGGCGACCTGCACAAAGGCCATCACTTTCTCGTCGCCATCCACGATCCGTCCAATGACCGCCGACTGAACCACAAGGGCGTGATCGTTCAGCGCCGCCTCAACCTCGGGCGGGTAGACGTTGAAACCGCCATGAATGATCAACTCCTTGCACCGACCCACGATATGCAGGTGCCCCCGTTCGTCGAACTGGCCCAGATCGCCGGTCCTCAGCCACACGCCGTCAAACGCGGCCACCGTTGCATCCGGATTGCGATAATAGCCTTTCATCACATTAGGACCGCGCAGCAGAACCTCGCCCACACCGTCCCCGCCGCCCTCGACGGTCTGGTCGACACGCACCTCCACCTCCGGTATCGGCGGGCCGACCGAGATATCCGGGTCCCCCAATGCATTGCGGGACATGCTGACGGCAGCCGTGCTTTCCGTCATCCCGTACCCGTTCTGAAGCGCGATCCCGTAAAAGGCCTCGGCCTCGCGTTTCCATGCCGGATCAAGCGGTGCCGCCCCGGACGAGGCATAGCGCAGGGTGTTGTTTGGCAGCCTGTCGTACCCCTGTTCCTTGGTGTACTGCATCAGCAGGGCATGCATCTGCGGAACCGCCGAAAACAAAGTGATCCCGGAATTCAGCGCCTCATACGTTCTTGCCACCAAAAACCGCGCCTCAAGGCGCACAAGCGCACCGGCACAGATGGCGGCCGTCACGACCGAAGCCAAACCGAACACATGTGTGATGGGCAAAACACCGTATATCACGTCATCCCCGGTCAGACCTCTCAGCTCCGCCGAGGACCTACCCGCAAAACACAGGTTTTCGTGGGTCAGCATGACCCCCTTGGGCGCGCCGGTCGTTCCGGTGGTGAACAGCATGACGGCCACATCAGCCAGAACAGGGTCGGGAAGGCTGGGATTTGGGCGTGCCATGTGTAACGCTCCGAACGCGCCATTGATCTGTATGGCATCCAGCCGCCGGGCATGTTCTGCCGCCTCTGCCGAAGATGCCGAGGTGAACAGAATGGCCACAGGCTCTGTGTGTTCGATAATGCGCCCGACCTCACCGGCCGTCTGGCGTGCATTGACCGGCATCGCACAGGCCCCGATCCGCGAACAGGCAAACAGGGCCGCCACCGCAGAGCAACAGTTTTCAGCCAGAATCAAGACCCGGTCATTGCGGCGAACACCAGCATCCGTCAGCGCCCGGCCCAGATCCCCCGCCGCGTGGTCCAGATCGGCATAGCTCCACCGGGTTCCCCCATCATCCTCGAATGCGGGGGCATCCGGCCGATCCTTGATCCGGGCCGCCAGAAAGTCATGCCAACTGCTCATCTCCGCGAACCCTCCTCCGGCTCTGAATCCGAGGCTCTACCGCTGTTTCGCCACGGTCTTTCGCTTGAACACTCCCGCAGCCGTTGCAACAAGATCACCGTTTTCATGCCTTAGCTCACCGGAAATATGTGCCAGCTTCCGCCCACCGCCGACAGGCCGCCCAATGGCCGTCACCCGACCCTCGTTCACCGCCGACGCATAACTGATGTTCAGCGATACGGTCAGCACCATCGGATGCGCATCCCGGTCAAACCAGGCCGAGGCCGCATTTCCGCAGGCTACATCCAGCAACATGGCGATGATCCCACCATGCAACAAATCCTGGCCGTTCAGGTGATCCGGGCGAATTTTCAGATCGCACCGTGCGCAGCCCTCGGGATCGGACATGTCAATCTCGAATCCTACGGCATTCTGGCACCCGGACCGTCTGGGTCCGGGTCGATCCTTGTCAGGCTGCACTGAGGGCAATGAAACGCTCCAGATGATAATCCGCATCGCCGAACCGGTGATCTGCCATGACGATGCGCTTGGCGATATGGGCCAGCTCATACTCCTGCGTCATCGCGATCCCGCCGTGCATCTGAATGGTTTCTTCCGCAACCAGACGCCCGGCCCGCGCAATCAGATTGCGCGCCGCCGCAATCTGCAGATCACGATCGTTGGCCTCCAGATGACCCGCCGCGTTGATGACGGCCGATCGCGCCTGTTCCAGCTCGATCAACAGATCGGCAAAGCGATGCTGCAGCGCCTGGAACGTCCCGATCGGGCGACCGAACTGTTGCCGGGTCAGCAGGTACTGACGGGTCAGTTCCACCGCGCTTTCCATCGCACCCAAGGCCTCGGCTGCCAACGCGACATTGGCAGCGGCAATGGCCGTCATCAGGGGCGCATAGCCCTGCCCGGCCTCGCCAAGGCGAGCCGTCGAGGGAACCCGGACCTCGTCCAGCGTAACCTCAGCCGCGCGGCCACCGGCCAGCATCGGATAGCCTCGCAGGTTCATACCCCGTGCATCTGCCGGAACCAGAAACAGGGAAATGCCGTCCAGATCAAAGAACCCGCCATTTTCCCGTGCCGAGACGATCAGGTAACCGGCGGCTTCGGCATTGACCACAACCGCCTTGCGCCCACTCAGAACCACGTCATCCCCGTCGACCCTTGCCGAGGTCTCCACCCGGCTCAGATCATAGCGGCTGGCAGGTTCGCCATGAGCCAGTGCCAGATGCAGGCTACCCGCGATCACATCGCCCAGCAGGCCCTTCTGTGTCTCACTGCCCAGCGACGCGATCAGATGCCCGCCCAGAATGGCCGTATCCAGAAATGGCTCCACAACACCCGCGCGACCCAGCTCTTCAAAAACCGTGGATATGTCGAACCCGGTACCGCCGAACCCGCCGTCCGATTCTGGAAACAGCGCGCCGATCACACCCAGATCGGCCAGTTCGCTCCAGATTGCGGAATTCAGGCCCGCGTCACTGTCCAGCGTCTCATTTCGCACAGCAGTCGTGTATTTGTCCGCCAGATACCGCCGCAACGTATCCTGCAGCATTTGCCGTTCTTCGGTCAGATTGAAATCCATCCGTTCAGCCCCCCATCTTGACCTTGGCGATGATACCGCGCTGGATCTCGTTCGACCCGCCAAAGATCGACAGTTTCCTGTTATTGAAATACTGCGCCGCCACCGGGCCCGCGTAATCCGGTCCGACCGGATCGTTGTCCCCCTCAACCGCTTCCGAGGCAAAAGGCATCGCATAAGGCCCGACCGCGCGCCGCGTCAGATCGTTGATCTCCTGCCGGATGATCGTTCCCTTGACCTTGAGCATCGAGCTTTCCACTCCCGGCGCCTGCCCCGCAGCCGCCTTTGAGATGATCCGCATATTCGTCGTCGCCATGGCCATCAGATCAATCTCGATCTTCGCCAGCCGCGCCGCGAAATGCGGGTTCTCGATCAGAGGCCGTCCGTTGGCGCACTCGATCCCCGCAATACGCCGGACGGCATCCAGCCCGGCCTGACTGAATCCCACGCCCGCAATGTTGGTCCTCTCATGGGTCAGCAGATACTTGGCATAGGTCCAGCCCTTGTTCTCCTCCCCGACAAGGTTTTCGACCGGCACCCGCACGTCGTCGAAAAACACCTCGTTCACCTCGGGCGTGCCATCCAGCAGTACAATGGGCCGCACCTCGATCCCCGGCGTGTCCATGTCGATCAGCAGGAACGAGATACCCTCCTGCTGCTTGGCGTCCGGATCGGTGCGCACAAGGCAGAAAATCCAGTTGGCATACTGCCCCAGCGTGGTCCAGGTCTTTTGCCCGTTGACCACATAGTGATCCCCGTCCCGCACAGCGCGTGTTTTCAATGAGGCCAGATCGGACCCGGCACCGGGCTCGGAATAGCCCTGACACCACCAATGCTCACCATTCAGGATTCGCGGCAGGAAATAGTCTTGCTGCGCCTTCGATCCGAACTTCTGCAACACCGGCCCCAGCATCGACAGGCCAAACGGCACGATGCGCGGGGCATGGGCTTTGGCACATTCCTCTTCGAAAATATGGCGCTGAACCGCATCCCACTCTGCCCCGCCAAACTCGCTGGGCCAGTTGAAATTCAGCCACCCCTTTTCGTTCAGCGTGGCGTGCCACCACTCGTGCCCTTCCTTGCCCAGGCTTTGCCCCGCCTGCACTTTGTCGGAAACGTCTGCGGGCAGTTTCTCGGCCAGAAAGCCGCGCACCTCCTCCCGAAACGCCTGTTCTTCGGCGGTATAGTTCAAATCCATCCCTGCTCTCCTCCCCAAAGCCGCAAGTGGTACAGTGCAAGCCCGGCGTACCACGCCGGGCCGCGCCGGACCCGCCCTCGATGGGTGGGTCCGGCGCCCCTGATCAATAAATCTCGAACAAACCTGCAGCGCCCATGCCGCCGCCAATGCACATCGTCACGACACCCAGCTTCGCGCCGCGCCGTTTGCCCTCGCGCATCAGATGGCCAACCATCCGGGTGCCCGTCATGCCAAACGGATGCCCGATCGCGATCGAGCCGCCATTGACGTTGCAGATTTCGTCATCAATGCCCAACTTGTTCCGGCAATACAGCGCCTGCGATGCAAACGCCTCGTTCAGCTCCCACAGGTCGATATCCTCAACCTTCAGCCCATGCCGCTCCAGCAGACGCGGCACCGCAAAGACCGGGCCAATCCCCATCTCGTCGGGCTCGCAGCCCGCGACACAGAACCCCTTGAAGGCGCCCATTGCCTCAAGCCCGCGTTTTTCAGCATCGGTGCTGTCCATCAGAACCACAGCCGCCGCCCCGTCCGACAGCTGGCTGGCATTGCCCGCAGTGATATAGTTGCCTTCACCGCGCACCGGATCCAGCCCGGCCAGACCGTCCAAGGTCGTGTTGGGGCGATTGCACTCATCCCGGTCAACCGTCACCTCGCGGGTCGAGACCTCGCCGGTTTCCTTGTCCTTCACACCCATCGTGGCCTGCATCGGCACGATCTCGTCATCGAACTTGCCAGCAGCCTGCGCCGCCGCAATCCGCTGCTGCGACCTCAGGCCATATTCATCCTGTTCTTCGCGACTTATGCCATAGCGGCCGGCCACGATATCGGCGGTTTCGATCATCGTCATGTAAATCGCAGGCTTATGCTCTTCGATCCATTTGTCCTGCGCCCGCCGGGCCTGTGGCTGCACCATCGAGATGCTCTCGACCCCGCCCGCAACCATCGGACCCGAGCCGCCTTCGGTAATTGCCTGCGAGGCCAACGCAACCGTCTGCAGCCCGGACGAACAGAACCGGTTCACGGTCATGCCAGAGGCCGTCACCGGCAAGCCTGCCCGAATGGCGATCTGCCGCCCGATATTGCTGCCCGTTTCACCTTCGGGATAGCCGCAGCCGATAATGCAATCCTCAACCTCGGCACCGTCCAGTCCAGCGCGGCTGACAGCTGCCTGAACGGCATGACCACCCATTTCCGCGCCATGGGTCATGTTGAACGACCCGCGAAAGGACTTGGCCAAACCCGTGCGTGCTGCGGATACGATCACAGCCTGTTTCATCACAAAGACTCCTTGTTCAGATCATCAAAGCTTCGCCCGTCCGCCACCAGTTTCTCAAGCAGCGGTGCGGGTTGCCAGAAATGGCTGTCTTCCTCGGCCCAATTCCGGATATCGGCCAGCAAACCGGGCAACCCCTGAATGTCCGCCCATTTCAGCGGCCCACCCCAATAACGTGGGAAACCATAGCCATACAAAAGCGTCACATCCACATCCAGCGGGCGCCGGGCAATGCCCTCACCGACCACCTTAGCCGCCTCATTGACCATCGCGGCCATATAGCGGCGCACGATCTCTTCATCCGAGAAGTCACGCGGCGTGATCCCCTGCGCAGTGCGATCCGCCTCGATCAGAGGCATCACGTCCGGGTTCGGCACACCGCCGCGCTTTCCGGCCTCATAGACGTAATAGCCCTTGCCGGTTTTCTGCCCGAAGTGACCATCCTCACACAGTTTGTCCGCGTAAGTGCTGTCGCGCGCGCCCGGGTCCAGCCCCTCGGCCCGTTTACGTTTGCGCACCGCCCAGCCGATATCCAATCCGGCCAGATCCGCCACGGCAAACGGACCCATGGCAAAGCCAAAACCGGTCAACGCCTTGTCGATCTGATAGGGGCTGGCCCCATCAAGGATCATGTGATCGGCGCAGGTGCGATAGGTGCTCAGAATGCGGTTGCCGATGAAACCGTCGCAAACCCCTGCGCGCACCGATACCTTCTTCAGCCGCTTGCCAAGGGCAAAGCCGGTCGCAACCACATCCGGCGCGGTCTTGTCGGCGACAACCACCTCCAGCAGCTTCATCACGTGGGCGGGCGAAAAGAAATGCAGCCCGATCACATCCTCGGGTCGTTTGGTGATGGCCGCAATTTCGTTGACATCCAGATAGGACGTATTCGACGCCAGCACCGCCCCCGGTTTGCAGACCGCATCCAACCGGGTAAAGACCTGTTTCTTGACTTCCATGTCCTCGAACACCGCCTCGATCACCAGATCGACGGTGCTCAGCGCTTCATATTCCGTGGCCAGAGTCAGTGTGTTTTCAAGGATTTCGTCATGCTGCTCCTGACTGATTTTCCCGCGCTTCAGCGCACCGCTCAGGTTCGAAGCAATCCGCCCTTTGGCTGCCTGCGCCGCCTCGGCTGACATCTCCAGCAAAACCACCTGCAGGCCCGACAACAGGGCCGCCGTCGCGATTCCGGCACCCATCGTACCGCCGCCGATCACACCGATCTGGTGCAGTGCCCGCGGCTCCACCCCATCCAGTTCCGGCAGCTTGCCAACCGCGCGCTCGGCAAAAAAGGCGTGGATCAGTCCCTTGCGCTGATCCGAGGCCATCAGTTCCGAAAACAGCTCGCGTTCCCGGTTCATCCCCGCATCAAAGCTCTCGGCCTCACAAGCAGCCTGAACCGCGCGAACGGCAACCGCCGGGGACAGCTGGCCGCGCCCTTTTTTGAGGACCTGCTCATAAACCGCATCGAAATCGACCGGTGCAGGGGCGGGCATGTCGCACACGGCGCGGCGCGCTGCACCGCTGTCCAGCAACTCCCGAACATAGGCCAGACCAACCTCGCGCGGATCGCCATCCTGCACCTTGTCGACCACCCCAAGCTGCGCGGCCTCAGCGGCCTGCACATGACGGCCCGACGTGATCATGTCCAGCGCCGCCTCGACCCCGGCCACCCGAGGCAGCCTCTGCGTGCCGCCAGCACCGGGCAGAATGCCAAGGTTCACCTCGGGCAGGCCCACCTTCGCCGAAGGAAGCGCGACCCGATAGTGGCTTGCCAGCGCCACCTCAAGTCCACCGCCCAGCGCGGTGCCATGTATCGCGGACACGACCAGCAGGGGCGACGCCTCGATCCGGGTGCACAGCGCGGGCAAATACGGGTCCTGCGGCGGTTTGCCAAACTCGCGGATGTCTGCACCAGCAAAATAGGTCCGGCCCTTGCCATAGATCAGAACCGCTTTTGCGCCTTCACCTTCGGCACGCTCTATCCCGGCCTGCAGCCCGCGCCGGACATCGACACCCAGCGCATTGACCGGCGGATTGTTGGCGGCAAGCACCGCAATGTCACCAATCAGTTCATATTCAATAGCCTCGGACATCCACGCCTCCTCAAACGGTCGGGCGCTTTGTCGGGCCGCCCTGAATTACATCCCATGTTCAGATCGCAATATCGCATCTGACATATAGAATTCCGCCTTGCGGAATTCCGTTTCACAGCAAACTACCCAGACCGCGCCCAATATCAACCCCATTTGCCAATGGTGACGGACGGTCAGTCCCGCGCACTGGCCTGGCATCTTGAAAAGACGGTATCCCGGAAGTAACCCGTTTGGCGACCTCTCCCAACAAACAGCCTGCCGGGAACAAGAATGCACCTCGCCATCCTGATGACCAACACCGACGAAAGCGCCTTTGCGCAGGCCCACCCCAAGGATGGTGAAGCCTTCACTACACTCATCCAACTGGTCCGGCCCGACTGGAAGACCACTGTATTTTCCGTGAAGGACGACATCTTTCCCACAGACCTGTCGGATTTTGACGGCGCGATGATCACTGGCAGCCCAGCCTCGGTACGCAGCGGCGAGGGTTGGGTTCTCAGGCTTCTGGACCTGATCCGGGACATGCACCGGCGCAGACAGCCGGTATTTGGCGCCTGCTTCGGTCATCAGGCTATCGCGATGGCACTTGGGGGCACGGTCGACTGGAATCCCGGCGGCTGGGTGCACGGGCTGACCGTCAACCCTGTTCTGTCACGACCGGGTTGGGCAGATGACCTGCCCGACCAGATGCGCCTGTATGGCTGTCATTCGGAACAGGTCACCCAACTGCCGGAGGGCGCGGTGAACCTGACGCGCTCGACCGAGGCCGCAACAACCGGTTTCGCCATCGGCCGCCACATCTATACCACCCAGCACCACCCCGAGATGACCAAAGAGTTCGTCATCGCCCTGACCGAAGAAATTTCTGCCACTCTCGGGCCGGATGTTTGCCAGCGCGCACTGGCCTCTTTGGCCGAACCCGCCGATCAAAGGGTCTATGCCGATAGCATCGCCCGCTTCTTTGAACAGGCGAAACAGGGCTGACCGAGGCAACGACAAACGCACATGTTACCTCAACCCGCGTAGAATTCGCGGAGATCATGCTAGCTTCTTTCCCAAGCGATGTATCTGAAACGGGGCGTCGCACCAATATGCCAGGGGAGAGAACGAATATGTGCGACGTTTGCGTAATGAATTCTGTCAAAGACCGGATGCTGTCTCGTCGGTCCTTTTTCAGGGCCGGTGGCATGATGGCGGCGGGGGCCGCTCTGGGTGCGGTGACAGCACCACCGGCGATGGCGCAAGGACATGGAGAGGTCGTGGACATGACACATGTCTACGACGCCGACTTCCCCACCTATTTCGGCGCACCGGGGATCGAGACCACGCAAGGTTTCAATCTCAAGGAGCACGGTTTCAACCTGCTCAATCTGGCGGTCAACGAACACACCGGGACCCATATTGACGCACCGCTGCATTTCTCGGCGGACGGCCAGTCGGTTGACGAGATTCCGGTCTCGAACCTGATTTGTCCGCTATGCGTTGTGGATATTGTCGCACGCGCCGCCGAAGATGCCGATGCGCAGGTCACGCCAGACGACCTGAAGGCGTGGATCGACGCCAATGGTCCGATCCCCGATGGCGCCTGCGTGGCGATGTATTCAGGCTGGTCCGGAAAAACCGGTGGCAGCGACTATCGCAATGCCGATGCAGAAGGAAAAATGCACTTCCCCGGTTTCCACGTCGAAGCCGCCCAGATGCTGATGGACGATACCGGGGCCGTGGCGATAGCGGTTGATACACTGTCACTGGATCACGGGCCTTCGGCGGATTTCGCGACACATTATGCGTGGCTGCCAACAAATCGCTATGGCATCGAAAACCTCGCCAATCTCGACAAGGTGCCCGCCAGTGGCGCGACACTGGTTGTCGGCGCTCCGACGCATCGCGGCGGGACAGGCGGCCCTGCGCGCATCTTTGCCATGGTGTGAAATCGCATAGTTTTCGCGTGGGCTATGGGTTGAGTGACTAAACCAACGCCTTCGCGAAAACCAACATTTCTGCCGCAGATTTGCACCTGCTGCACGGCTGCTATTCCCAATCACGGCTGGCTGGCGTTGCCATGGGCGCGTAAACGGAACCCGCAAGCACATACGCCGCCCGAGGTTCAGGACATGGCACAATCGACAACACACCGTTCCCCCGTCATCACCCTGTTCGCACTTGTTGCGGACATCTTCGTGGGCATTTTTGATGCGCTTACCCGAATTGGCGAAGCGAACTCGAAGGTGCGCCAGATCAAGGCGCTGTCCGACATGAGCGACGACGAGCTGGCCGCCCGTGGTATGCGGCGCGAGGATATCATCCGGCTGGTGATGGCGGACGTCGTCTGAACCGGCCATCCCGCCGCCAAAGGCGGCGGGACCAACCGTCGTTTACATCCCGGCGATGGCTTTTGCCCCTTCGGCATAGGCCGCTTCGCACAATTCAAAATCAGCATCGGTCAGGGCAAGAGACGGATAGGTCTTGCCCGCCGCCTTGAACATGCCGTTTTCCATGAGAACCGCATTGAACTTCGTCGCCCTGGCCGTGTCCGAGCCAAAGACGTCGCGATAGTCGCGGATATCTCCGGTCGTGAACACGATCTCGAACAGGGTCGGGTCGCCAACGATCCGGTGGGCGATGCCCTGCCCGTCAAGCGCCGCCTTCGCCATGTCCATCAGACGCTGACCATTGGCCCGCAGCCGGTCGTATTGCCCGTCGCGCCGCAGCACTTCCATGGTCTTGAGGCCCGCGACGGCGGCGACCGGGTTGCCTGACAGCGTACCCAGTTGCATCAGCCACTTTTCCGCGCCGACCGCGGCCTTGTCGAAATGCGCCATGATATCGGCACGCCCCGCGATGGCCGCCAGCGGAAAGCCCCCGCCGATGATCTTGCCCAAGGTCGCAATATCCGGCGTGACGCCGTAAAGCTCCTGCGCCCCGCCATAGGCAAAGCGAAACCCCGTCACCACTTCGTCAAAGATCAGCACGATGCCGTATTTGTCGGCCTCTTCCCGCAGCAATTGCAGGAAGCCGGGTTCAGGCGGGATGATCCGCTGCAACGGCTCGACGATGATACCCGCGACGTCCTTGCCGTGTTCCGCCAGCAGCGACCGGATGTAATCGGGATCGTTGAACGGCGCGATCAGCATTTCCGACCGGACGCTTTCCGGAATTCCGGCACTGTCCGGCACCGCCTGCGGAAAATTCACCATCTTCGCGGGCGCAAGGCTCATCTGTGCCTCGGCGCTCATGCCGTGATAGCCGCCTTCGAATTTCACGATCTTGTCCCGACCGGTGAAGGCGCGCGCCAGCCGGATCGCATACATGTCCGCCTCGCCACCGGACGAGACATAGCGCACCTGTTCCGAACAGGGAACGGCAGAGCAGATTTCCTCGGCCAGCTCGATGGCACGGGCGTTGTTGGCAAAGAACGTCATGCCCTTTGGCATCTGTTCGGCCACCACCTCCAGCACCTCGGGATGGCCATGGCCCAGCAGCATCGGGCCGGACCCGATCAGCAGATCGACATATTCCTTGCCGTTTTCGTCCCAGACGCGGCTGCCTTTGCCATCGCGAACGAAGATCGACGGGTCGAAATTGCCAAACCCGCCACCCGGAAGAACCGTTCTGGCCCGTTCCGCCCAATCGGTCTGTGTAAGGATTTTGTCCATGGGTTTTGTCCTGTTGCCGTGTGGATTTTCAATTTTGACCAAAAAGTCAAAAATCAGTCAAGGATCATATGCGGCGCCGAAAGCGCCTGCCGGTCGGGCGCCACGCCAAGCCCTGCGCCCGTTGGCGGTGCAATCCTGCCTGCGTCCCGCACCGGCCCGTCTGGCGCAAGCCGGGGCGAGACATAGCCCGACAGGTCACAGACATTCATCAGGTGCGCCGGATCGGTCGTAACCCCCAAATGCAGCAGCGCGGCGGTCGTGATGTCCGACCCCCAAGTATCTTCAATGCACATCTTCGCCCCCAGATGCAGGCAAAGATCGCGCGCGCGCCTTGACGGTGACAGCCCGCCGAATTTCGACAGCTTGATCGCCACCGCGTCCATGCATCCCTGCCGGTGCCCTGTCAGCAGGCTTGCAGTGTCATGGGCGTTTTCGTCCAGCTTCATCGGCAATCCGGTTGCGGCGCGGACCCGCGCGCAATCCTCGATCGTGGCGCAGGGCTGTTCCAGCATGACATCCAGATCAGCCACCGCGCGCCCGACCCGTGTCGCATCCAGCGACGAGGCCCCGCAATTCCAGTCACCGTAGACCAGCGGCCCGTCACCCACCGCCTCGCGCACCTGCCGGAGCCGGGCAACATCGGCCTGCCAGTCGCCATCGGCACCCAGCTTGACCTGAAATTGGGTCATGCCCTTCGCCAGCGCGTCACGCGCGATCCGCGCCATTTCATCCGGCGCGACGCAGGTAATGGAGTGATAGAGGGGCATAGTTTCAGCACGCCGCCCCCCAAGCAACGTGTGAAGAGGCAATCCCGCCGCCTGACCGGTCAGATCCCACAGGGCTATATCGATGGCGGATTTGGCATAGACATGCCCTTGCAGATGCCGGTCCAACCGCGCCATCAGCGCCTCGGGACCAATCGGATCGCCCCCCAGCAGCACCGGCGCCATCTCTTCTATCGCCGGGGCGACACCGCCTGCATAAGCGGGCAGGTAATGGGGGATCGGACAGACCTCTCCCCAACCGGTCAGCCCTTCGTCGGTGTCCAGGGCAACGATCACGGTATCGACCGTATCGCAGGTCTTGCCGTCGGCCATGTAATAGGGCTGGTGACTGCTGAGCGGCACGTGCCACAGGGAAACTCGGGTGATCTTCATGGATGTCTCTCAGGGATGGGGGACAGGAGGGATAGGGGCGTTGCCCCCTTCTTGGCCTGCGGCCAATTCACCCCCCAGTGTATTTCTGGCCAGATGAAGGGGCGGATCATCGCGTGGCCTCATAGGTTGCGACAGGTGGGCCAAGAGCATCTTCGTCCGGGTGGACGCCAAGGCCGGGTGTTTCGGGCAGGATCAGGTGACCGTCCTGATTTCTTGGTCCGCGGCCGCCTGCGATATCGGTGCTCAGCATGTCCTGACAGGCCCAGACGCCAAGGCGGTTGTGATCAGGGATGGTCGCAGCCAGATGCAGCGCCTCGGCATCGGCCAGAACCGAGCCGCCAGTGGCCATGACGAACATGTCGATACCATGCGCCAGCGCGATATCCCGCATTCGCGCGGCCTTGGTTAGTCCGCCGACGCGGTTCAGCTTGATCCCGAACACCTCGGCCAGACCGTCACGGGCGACGCGGGCAGCATCCTGAAGCGTCACCAGGCATTCGTCCACACTGACCGGGGCGGCATGCAAGGCGCGGATGGCGGCGATATCGTCCAGCGTTTCGCCGGGCTGTTCGAACATCACACCCAGATCCTCGGTCGCCTTCATCACCCGCAACGCCTGTTGCCGGGTCCAGGCGCGGTTGACGTCATAGAGGATGCGCTCGCCACGGGGGCGGTGCGCCTCGACATCGCGTATGCGCTCGATATCGCGCTCCACATCGCCGCCCACCTTGACCGAATGCACCCAGTAGCCACGGTCGCGGTAACGCTCCATGACGGCGCGGGTCTCGTCGACGGTCTTGGCCCCGACCGACGAGGCGATAGGGGCAGGCGTGCGCGATCCGCCGCCCATCAGATCGGCGATCGGCAGGCCCGCCGCCTGCCCGGCGATGTCCCAGCACGCCATGTCGATCGGCGATTTGGCATAAAGGTGCCCGGGCAGGGCCAGATCCATCGCGCGCTCGACCTCGAGCACCTTGCGCGGGTCCAGCCCCAGCACGAAAGATGCCATCGTCGCGATCCCGGCGCGGATGCCCGGACCATGTGCCGGGACGTAGGTATGGCCCCATGGCGTGCCTTCGCCCCAGCCAGTCAGCCCCGCATCGGTTTCGACCTTGACGAAAGTCGCGTCCAGCACTTCGAATTTCAGCCGCCCGCCGGACAGCCAATAGGGGTGCTCCAGCGGCAGGTCGGCATGGTAGACCGAAATACGGGTGATTTTCATGAGGTGAACTCCGCAATTGGGGGGCCGAGGCTGTCGAAATCAGGTGTCACGCCCAGCCCCGGCGTGTCCGGAGCATACAGTTTGCCGCCTCGCGCAATCGCCCCACCCAAACCGGTCGAGCGGGTGTTGTAGTTCATCAAATCGGTGGTGTTGTGCAGGTACTCGGTCGGCGTCGTGGCGGCGAAATGGGACAGCGCGGCCGTGGTGATCTCGCCACCCCAAGTGTCCTCGGCGACCACGGGAATGCGGTTTTCGACCAGATAGTCCCGCACCCGTCTGGCCTTGCTGAGACCGCCAAGGTTCGAGATTTTCAGGCAGACCAGTTCGGCCGCATGATCGGCCACGATCCGCTGCGCCATGGGCATGCCGGTGACGCATTCATCCAGCTTCATCGGCAGGTCAGTTCGGGCGCGCACCTGCATGCATTCCTCGTAGGTGCGGCAGGGTTGTTCTAGGATGTAGTCCAGATCCCGCGTGGCGCGCGCCACGCGCAGCGCATTGTCGACGCGCCAACCCTGATTGGCATCTGCCATTGCCTTTTCGCCTGGCTTGAGAAGCGGCACCGTCGACCGGATACGCTCGATATCCGCTGCCCAGTCGCCACCGACCTTGATCTGGAACTGGCGGTACCCCTGTTCACGGTACGCGTTCATTTCAGCGACGGTCTCTTTGGTGCCCTTTTGCGGCGCGACCCGGTACATCGGCGCCCCATCGGTCAGTTTGCCGCCCCACACCGTATAAAGCGGCGCGTTCAAGGATTGCGCCAGAATATCCCAGCAGGCCGCGTCGAAGGGCGACTTGGCATAGCCATGCCCCTGCACCAGATGGTCCATGATCTGTTCGATACGCGCCACATTACGCGGGTCCTCGCCCAACAGATGCGGCGCCACCAGCCGGGCCAGCGCAGACACACCTTCGGAATGGGCCACCATGTAGTTTTCACCACAGGGCGTGAATTCGCCACATCCCTGCAAACCGGCGTCGGTGTCGATCACCACGACCGAGGCGATGGCCGTTTCGATGGCGTTGCCCGCCCCCCAGACATAGGCCCCGCCCACATAGGGAAGGCCAGTCTGAAAGATGCGGATACGGGTGATTTTCATGCGGCGTCCATCTTCGGCAGATCGGCCATCCCCTCGCCCCGCCACAGGACAAAGGTCAGGATCGGCTGGTCCGAAGTGATCATGGCATGGCTCTGCCAACTGGCATGGACCCGTGTCTGGTCTTGCCCCACCAACGCCTCGTTACCTTCGATGCGGAACATCGCACCGCCTGCAAGGGTCAGGTACAGTTCCTCTGCCTGATGGCTGTGCCAGTCATAGTTCAGGCCCGCACCCCAATAACCTATGTAACCGCGCAGCTGGGTCGAATGGAAATGTCCGGTGGGGCCAAAAAGCTCATAATACCCATAGCGTTGCAGGAAGTCTGCCCCGACTTCTTCCTCGGTATAGGTCCGTTTCCAATGCGCCAGATGCGTCGTCGCCCTGACGGCATCGATCAGCGCCTGCGTCCGCCCGGTTCCGGGGCGTTCAAAATCCCTCACCAGGTCCGCCGCCGGAACCGCGCAGGGTTGCAGGTCTGTCGCGGACAGATCGGTGGGCCAGGGCCCGAATTCGGAAAGAGCCGAGTGTGACTGATGCAGGCGCTGCGCGGCTGCAAGAACGTCGTCCAGTGTCATGGGATCACCACAATGTTGCCGGTATGTGTCTTGTCGATAAATGCCTGCTGCGCCTCGCGCAGCTCGCTCAGCGGATAGGTCGCCGCCAGAACCGGCTGCAGCTTACCCTGTTCGATATAGCGCACGACATTTTCGAACACCTCGGGTGGCAGAACGGTCGAGCCGGTAAAGGTCAGATCGCGCAGGTAGAACGTGCGCAGATCGAACTCGACAATGGGTCCGGCAATCGCACCCGAACAGGTATACCGCCCGCCGCGTTCCAGAATTTCGATCAACCGGGGCCAGTAATCTCCACCGACAACATCCGCGACCACGGTGATCTTTTCATCGCCCAGCGCCGCACGCAGGTCACCCGGCGCGCGTGGCAGAATGCGATCCGGGCCAAGTCGGGCCACCTCGCCCTGCTTGGCCTCGGACGCCATGGCGATAACCCGCGCCCCGCGCAATCTGGCCAGTTGAACCAAGGCACCGCCCACGCCGCCGGACGCTCCCGGAACCAGAACGGTATCTCTTGGCCCGACACCCGCCCGTGCAAGCATCCCTTCGGCGGTTGTGTACGAGCAGGAAAAGGTGGCCAGTTCGGCATCCGACAAAGGCGTTTCCACCGCCGCCACCCCGCGTGCATCCGCCACCGCGTATTGCGCGAAACCACCGTCGCATTCCGACCCGTAATAACCCGTCCTGTCCATGTTCTCCGGCTCGGACCAGTCGCGCAGCCAACCATTCACCATGACACGCCGTCCGATCAGACCCGCATCCACGCCGTCACCAACCGCCTCGACCGTGCCCACGGCATCGGCCCCCTGAATGCGCGGAAAGGTCAGGGGTCGGCCGCCCCATGTCGGGTCCTCTTCGGCAACCTCTTCATAGGCGCCGCCGGTGGTCGCCTCGCTGACTGCTTTGGAATACCAGCCCGATCGGGTGTTCACGTCCGTATTGTTCAGCCCACAGGCACCCACCCGGATCAAAACCTCCATCGGTCCCGGTTGCGGGGTTGGCCAATCCTCATGCCATTCGTATTTGTCCAGACCACCGTGTCCGGTCAGGACCATAGCCTTCATCGTTGCGGGAATAGTCATTGTTGCGCTCCTGTTGCGGGTATCGGGGGGCGCTGCCCCCGCCGCGCTTCGCGCGTCTCCCCCGGAGTATTTTGGAAAAGATGAAGCTGTGGTTTCATTCCGCAGGCTCCATGGCGACGTCCGCCCTTGGCAGCAGGCTCTGCGGGTCATAGGCGGGTTCGCCCAGAACGCGCCCCTTACGTGGCTGTCCCGCGATCACAACCTCGATCTGCGTCCCCGGCACGTTGGCGTGCGGTTTGACATAGGCAAAGGCAAGGATCTTGCCGACGGTGTGACCATAGGCAACCGAAGCGGTCGAGCCGACCACCTTGCCCTCTAACAGCACCGCCTCACCGCCATGGCCATCCTCGACCCCATCCGGTTCGATCTCCAGATAGGCGCAGACCCACGGCAGATCGGTGTTCAGGGTCTTGTCTTTGCCCAGGTAGTCCTTGTCGGTGCGCGCAAAGCGCAGAACATCCGCCTCGGCAAGTGTCACCTCATTGGTCAACTCACCAGCGCCCTTGAAGCCTTTTTCCATCCGCAACGCGTTCATCGCGAAGGAGCCATAATCAGTGATCCCATGCGCCTCACCCGCCGCCCAGAGCGCATCATAGACCGCCAGCGCGCTGTCGCGCGGGATATGCAACTCCCATCCCAGCTCCCCGGCATAGGACATGCGGAACGCCCAGAGTCTGCGCCCGGTCACCTCAATCTCCTGCGCGGTCAACCATTTGAATCCGGCATTGCTCAGGTCCGCATCGGTGCAGGCGGCCAGAACCTCGCGCGCCTTTGAGCCGTTCAGGCTCAGCGCCGCCCAATCGTTGGATCGCAGGATGATCCGGGCATCTTCATCCGCGCGCTGGTGGTTCAGATGATCCAGCAGGCGCTGTTCGAAGAAGGCCGCGCAGACAAGGTAATAGCGCTCTTCGTCCAGCTTCACGACCGTGGTTTCCAACTCGATCCGGCCACGGCGGTTCAGCATATGGGTCAGAGCGATGCCCCCCACCTTTTGTGGCAGGCGGTTTGCGACCAGCCGGTCCAGCAGCGCCCCGGCACCGGGTCCCGTCACCTCGACCTTGGTAAAGGCCGAGATGTCCATGATCCCCACAGCCTCGCGCACGGCCTTGCATTCAGCCCCGACCATGTCGTGCACCACGTTGCGGCGGAACGAGTAGTGATCGCGCTGTTCGACACCGTCTTTAGCAAACCAGCGCGGGCGTTCATGGCCATAAACCTCTTCGTAAACCGCGCCCTTGTCCTTCAGCCGTTCGTAGAGTGGCGAGGGTTTGATCGGACGCCCTTCCAGCCGGTTGAAATGCGGGAATGGAATCTCGTGGCGCAGCTTGTAATCCTCATGCGCCTTGGTGACCTGCCAGCCCTTGGTTGCATAAGCCCCGAACCGGCGCGGATCGTAGTCGCGCATCGAGATATCCGCCGCCCCATGCACCATCCAGCGCGCCAGTTCGCGGGTCAGACCCGGCCCCCAGCCGATGCCGATTTGCGTCCCGCAGCAGCACCAATAGTTCCGGACTCCAGGCGCAGGTCCGATCAGCGGGTTGCCATCCGGCGGGTGCGAAATCGCACCGTGCACCTCGCGCTGAATGCCCAGATCGGCAAAGATCGGCATTCGATTCAGGCTTTCCTCAAGCCACGGCATGATCCGGTCGTAATCGGCGTCGAACAGCCAGTTCTCGTAATCCCATGGGCAATGATCGTGCCAGACGGAATTCGAGTTCTCTTTCTCGTAAATCCCGATCAGCCCGCGCTTTTGCTCCATCCGGATATAGCCGGAAACTTTCTTGTCATCGCGGATAACCGGCAATTCCTTGTCCAGCCCCTCGAACTCGGGCACCGGCTCGGTCACGAAATAGTGGTGCGTCATCGAAGTCATCGGCAGTTGCAGCCCCGACCACTCGCCCATCTGACGGGCATAGGTACCGCCTGCATTCACCACATGCTCGCAGCGGATCGTGCCCTTCTCAGACTCGACCACCCATTCGCCGTTTTTGGCCTGCGTGATGTTCGTCGCCCGGCAATGACGGATGATCCTCGCCCCCAGCTGACGCGCCCCGGCGGCCATCGCCATGGTCACATTGGTCGGGTCCACGTGGCCGTCATCAGGTGTGTGCAGCGCGCCCAGCACGCCTTCGAGATTGTAGAACGGGTGCAGCTCGGCCACCTTTTCCGGCCCCACCAGTTCGATGTTGAAGCCCAGCGACCGACCCACCGACAGCGTGTGGCGCAGCCAGTCCATCTCGTCTTCGGTATAAGCCAGCCGGAAGGACCCGCAGCCGTGCCATGTCACTGCCTGACCTGTCTCGGCCTCCAATGCGCCGGAATACAGGCCAATGTTGTAATCCACACATTTGCCCAGCCCGAAGGAGCTAGTCGAATGGGTGATCTGACCGGCCGCATGCCACGTGCTGCCGCTGGTCAGTTCGGCCTTTTCCAGCAGGACCACATCGGTCCAACCTTCATGTGCCAGATGATAGGCCAGACCGACCCCCATGACACCTCCGCCCACGATCACCACGCGGGCCTGTGACGGCAGTTCCTTCCCGGACATGATTTTTCCTCTTCCCGAGTCGCGTTTCTGCTCGACAGGCTAATTCCACAAATGTACCATCGTCAATCATGAATGACACAAATGTATCATCATCCGTTCTGGATCGCCTGACCGAGGAATGGGACGCCCTCACGCCCGAGGCGCAGAAGGCCGCGCGCTATGTGCTGGAAAACCCCACGGATGTTGGGGTTTCAACGGTGCGCGAGATCGCCGAGGCCGCCAATGTCAAACCCAACACCTTCGTGCGCATGGCGCGGCAGGTCGGCTTTGACGGGTACGAGGATTTCCGCGCTCCCTTCCGCGAAGCGATTCGACAAGGCGCGGTGTCGTTTCCGGACCGCGCCCGCTGGCTGCAGGGCATCGGCAAGTCGGGGGAACTGGGCGGGCTCTATGCCGATATGGTCGGGTCCGCGATCCGCAACATCGAAGAAACATTTGCGGGTATCGACGCCGCACGCCTGAAGGCCGCCGCCGAAGATATCTGGAACTCGCGCCAAATCTTTACGCTGGGCGTCGGCGTCAACAACTCGAACGCCCGCAACTTCACCTACCTTGCCTCGACGGGGATGAAACAGTTCCACGCCATCCCCCGCCCCGGCTCGACCCCGGTGGACGATCTGGCGTGGGCTGACAAGCAGGACGTTCTGATCGCCATCACCTGCAAACCGTACCGCACCGAAGTGATCGAGGCCGTGAAGCTGGCCCGCGAACAGGGGCTGACCGTTGTCGGCCTCTCGGACAGCCCGGCCAGCCCGATCATCCTGAACGCCCATCACGGCTTTGTCGTCGCCGCCGACACGCCGCAATTTTTCCCGTCCTCCGTTTCGACCATCGCGCTGCTGGAAACGCTGCTGTCCTTCGTGATCGCCGTCTCCAGCGACGAGATCGTCGAGCGGGTGGAACGGTTTCACCAACGCAGACACCAACTTGGCCTCTACGCGGAGGAGCCCGAATGAACGCACCCCTGACCCACTCACTGGACGCCCGGTATTACACTGACCCAGCGATCTTCGAGCAGGAGATGCAGGGTTTACTGGCCCGAACGTGGCAATTCGCAGGACACGTCGCACAGGTGCGCGAGACAGGGGATTACTTCGCCTTCGAGATCGCCGGACAGAACCTCTTTTGCATTCGCGGCCGCGACGGAGAGATCCGAACCTTCTACAATGTCTGCCAGCACCGCGCGCATGAGATGGTGACGGGCGCAGGCAACACCCGCGTCGTGGTCTGCCCCTACCACGCCTGGACTTATGAGCTATCCGGTCAGCTGCGCGCCGGTCCCAACATCAAATCCGTCCCCGGGTTCGACCGCAGCGCCATCTGCCTGACCTCTGTCCGCACCGAGGTCTTCAACGGTTTCATCTTCGTCAACCTCGACGATGACGCCGCCCCGATGGACGAATGGTACCCCGGTGTGCGCGAGGAAATCCGCGCCTTTGTTCCGCATATCGACGATCTGGAACCGCTGGAATGGGTCGAGATTCCCGAAAACTGCAACTGGAAGGTCAGTGTCGAGAATTACTCGGAATGCTACCATTGCCCGACCAACCACCCGACCTTTGCCGAAGGCGTGGTCAAGCCCGAGACCTATGACATCCAGCCCGACGCAGGCGGCGGCTATGTCCTGCGCCACACGACGGAATGCCAAAGCCTCGACAAGATGACCTATCCCATCGATCTGTCAGTTCCTCATGCGGGCGACTATCAGTCGTGGTTCCTGTGGCCGATGTTCTCGTTCCAGTGCTACCCGGGCAATGTGCTGAACACCTATCACTGGCGCGCAGGTGATGCCGACCACTGCACCGTCTGGCGCGGCTGGTACACCGAGGGCGGCTCGGAAAGCGCGGTGATCCGGCAACTGGCCGTACAGGATCGTGAAACCACCGTCGAGGAAGACATCCGTCTGGTCGAAAGCGTCCACCGCGGCCTCAAATCCCGCGGCTATCGCCCGGGCCCTCTGGTGCTGGACCCCGGCTGTGGCGTGATGTCGGAACATTCGATCGCCCGCTTGCAACAATGGATGCGCGAGGGTGTGGAAACATGAAACCAACAGTCGCCACAGCCAAGAAAATTCTTCGATTTTTCTTGGTCCCGGAGCACCCGGAATGACCCGCCTTTCAGGTCAATGCATGTGCGGCGCAGTAACGTGGTCCTCGACCGGGACCGTGACGCGCCGTTTGTCCTGCCATTGTGGCGACTGTCAAAAGGCCACGTCCTCTCCCTTCACGACGTTTGTCGGGCTGGTCCCTGAAACCGTCGAATGGGTGGGTGAGGTCAACCATTTCGAAAGTTCCCCCGGCACCCATCGTGGCTTTTGCCCCAAATGTGGATCACGTCTGTATTTCAGGTCCGACAAATGGCCGGGCGAAATCCACATTCACGCGGCAACACTGGATGATGATGTAGGTTACGCCCCGGACGCCCATGTGGTCATGGGCAGCGCAGTTTCGTGGCTGCAGTTGTCGGATGACATTCCCAAACATCACAGCTTCCAGGCCGATCCCGCCATAGCGAACAAGGAGTAACCCCATGCTCATGCCCGGCGAATGGCGCCCCGAACACAAACTGTTCCCCTATCAGGTGGGCTTTACATCTCCGCCCTTCGACTTTGACGCGGCCCCTTCGGACTTCCTGCGCATGTGCCCCGAGACGGTTGGCGTGCATGGCTGGATGTTGCATGTGCCCGACTATGTGCACGGGCTGGACCAACGCAAAAAGAACTTTGGCATGCTCGAAGATTTCGTCCACTGCATGTCCCGCAATGGCGTCGATGTTTGCGGTCAGGTCGGCTCGAACTGGGTACATGCCTGCGGGCTGGGGGTCGAAGGCGTACGTCAGCATTGCGAGGATCTGTCCGACAAACACGGCATCCGTTTTCACATGGCCGGTTACGCCATGGTCGAGGCCCTGCGCGAGATGAATGTGGAAAAGGTCGCCCTCAACGCCGCCTATCACTGGCCCGAATGGTGGCAGGGTACGGTCGGCTTTCTGCGCGAGGCCGGGTTCGACGTGCTTTATGCGGGCAACTTCCACGATCAGGGCTGGTTCGCCGATCAGGAAGAGGTCAACTCCTATCGCTGGGTATTTGACGGTGATCTGGCCCGGAAGAGTTTCGAATATGTTGCCGAACAGGCCCCGCAAGCAGACGCGATCCTGATTAACGGTATGTGCAACTTCCGCACTGGCCCCGGCGGTTTACCGCAACGCCCGTTGCATCTGGCGGACGAGTTGGAAACCGCTCTGGGCAAACCGGTCATCGGTCACGACATCGCGCTTTACTGGCGCATCTTCAAATCGCTGGGCCTTGCCCCCGAGACGCCGCGCGGGCGACTGTTACAAAGCCTCTAGGCGCACAAACAGGTTGTACAAACCGGAAGAAACCCCCTCAGAAACAGGTACAAAATGCACAAAATCCTTGCCCTCTGGGCTGTTCCCCGCTCGACCTCGACCGCCTTCGAATGGATGATGCGACAGCGCGGCGATCTGGACTGCCTGCACGAACCCTTTGGCGAAGCCTGGTATCAGGGCGAGGAACCCCTGTGGCACCGCTTTCAGCCGGGCGAGAAAACAACACCTGGCCTGACACTGGAAACCGTTTGGGCGGATGTGCAGGACCGCGCCCGCAAAGGGCCGGTCTTCATGAAGGATTTCCCCCATTATATCAATCACATGTGGGATGCTGAGTTTCTTTCGAACTTCAACCACGCTTTCCTGATCCGCGATCCGGCCAAGACGATCACCTCGATGTACAAGCAATGGCCGGACTTTGCCGAAGGCGAGGTCGGCTTTCCCGAACAGCGTGCACTGTTTGACCTGCTGACCGCCCTGAACGGTACGCCACCTTGCGTAATCGACAGCGACGACTTGCTGGAAAATCCTCATAGTATAACGAAAAAATTCTGCGAAAACATGAGGATACCGTTCATCGAAGAGGCCCTCAGCTGGGAAGCGGGTGGGGATCCGTCGGCCCATAGCTGGTGGGATGGCGGCTCGTTTCACGGCAATCTCGCCAAGTCCACCGGGCTGACCCCGCAGCCGCGCAAACACATTTCGCTGGATGAAGCCCCGGATCGGGTGAAACAGGTACACCGCCGGATGAAGCCGCACTACGATCACCTATATAAACATCGGCTGACAGCCTGATCCCATAACACCGAGTATCACGGAGACCCCAATGGCAGACATCTTTGACGAAGACCTTTTCCTAAAAGGGCTGGAACAGCGCAAAGGCACACTTGGCGCGGAATATGTCGAAAAAAATCTTGCCGCTGCCGATGACTTTACGCGCCCGTTTCAGGAAGCCATGACAGCCTGGTGCTGGGGCTTCGGCTGGGGAGATGACGTGATCGACGCAAAAACGCGCTCGATGATGAACCTGTCCATGATCGGCGCCTTGGGAAAGATGCACGAATGGGAAATTCATTGCCGGGGCGCAATCACCAACGGCGTCAGCAAAGAGGAAATTCGCGCTATTATTCATGTGGTTGGAATTTATTGCGGCGTCCCACAGGCCCTGGAATGTTTCCGTGTGGCCCGCAAAGTTCTGGACGAAGCCGGGCAACTCTGACCCTCGGCCAATTGCCCAAAAAGAAGGCCCGCTTTCAGGCGGGTCTTTTTTTGATCTCATCCTGATATGTTACAAAATTAGTGCCTTTACATCATACTCGTTACATTTCTCTTGCTGCGAATCGCTTCCTCGCGTATTACCCGACCAATCGGTCACTTAATGACGCCCTACGCATGACTGGAGTTTCTGACGCATGGACGCCTTTATCTGCGACGCACAACGGACCCCGATCGGACGCTACGGCGGTGCGCTGTCACAGGTTCGCACGGACGATCTGGCAGCTATTCCGCTTGCGGCTCTGAAAGAGCGAAACCCACAAGTGGATTGGTCTAGTGTCGATGACGTCATTTTTGGCGATGCCAATCAGGCCGGGGAAAGCAACCGGAACGTCGCGCGGATGGCCGCCTTGCTGGCGGGATTGCCGGTCGAGGTTCCCGGCACCACGATTAACCGGCTGTGCGCATCAGGAATGGACGCTGTGGGCATGGCTGCGCGCGCTATAAAAGCGTGTGATTATGACATGGCCATCGCAGGCGGCGTTGAAAGCATGTCGCGCGCGCCGTTCGTTATGCCCAAGGCAACAAGCGCCTTCACCCGCTCAAACGCGGTTTACGACACCACCATCGGCTGGCGCTTCGTCAACAAAAAGATGCAGCAGATGTACGGCACGGATTCGATGCCACAGACCGCTGACAACGTGGCCGATGATTATGATATTGGCCGCGCCGATCAGGACGCATTTGCCGCACGCAGCCAGGCCCGCTGGGCCGCGGCGCATGAGGCCGGGGTGTTCAAGGAGGAGATCACCCCGGTCACCATCCCACAGCGCAAAGGTGATCCAATCATCGTGGACACCGATGAACATCCCCGACCGGGCACAAGCGCCGACAAGCTGTCCGGGCTCAAGGGCGTCAACGGGCCAGACAAATCAGTGACGGCCGGAAACGCCTCGGGCGTGAACGACGGTGCCGCGGCAATCCTGCTGGCAAACGAGGCTTCCGCAGCCAAGAACAGCCTGACGCCGATTGCCCGCGTCGTAGGCATGTCTGTTGCAGGCGTTGAACCGCGCGTCATGGGAATTGGTCCCGTACCTGCCAGCCGCAAGGTGCTGGCGCGCGCCGGGCTAACCATCGACCAGATGGATGTGATAGAATTGAACGAGGCTTTT
Source organism: Ruegeria sp. BJ6 (assembly GCF_056537885.1). Taxonomy (NCBI): domain Bacteria; kingdom Pseudomonadati; phylum Pseudomonadota; class Alphaproteobacteria; order Rhodobacterales; family Roseobacteraceae; genus Ruegeria; species Ruegeria sp. BJ6. The sequence goes on from NZ_JBQFSG010000006.1 coordinate 191,238, forward strand.
GCGTCTCAGGGCCTGGCCACCCTGCGCGAACTTGGTGTCGCCGATGATGCACCCCATGTGAATCCCAACGGCGGCGCGATTGCCATCGGTCATCCTTTGGGCATGTCCGGCGCACGTCTTGTGATGACCGCAGCCTATCAACTGCAGCGTACAGGCGGGCGCTATGCGCTTTGCACCATGTGCGTTGGGGTTGGTCAGGGGGCCGCACTTATACTTGAACGCGTCTAAGGCGCGGGCTGAACAGCGGGAACAGATAACATTCGCCGCGCGACAGAGAAAACGTGAGGAGATCCGATATGTACGCTCAGATGATCAAGACAGCTGGAACCGGCGTCAAATCCCGTGAAGAGATGACGGATCAGGAACGTGCCTTTCAGGACAAAATCGACGCAGATATCAAGATCGAGCCAAAGGACTGGATGCCGGACGACTATCGCGCGACGCTGATCCGCCAGATTGGCCAACACGCGCATTCGGAAATCGTCGGACAATTGCCCGAAGGCAACTGGATCACCCGCGCGCCGACACTCGAACGCAAGGCGATCCTGCTGGCCAAGGTACAAGACGAAGCAGGGCATGGCCTGTATCTGTACTGCGCAGCCGAAACGCTGGGCGTGTCGCGCGATGAGATCACGGAAATGCTGCTGGATGGCCGTATGAAATACTCGTCCATTTTCAACTATCCGACATTGAACTGGGCCGATATCGGCGCGGTTGGCTGGCTGGTCGATGGTGCGGCGATCATGAATCAGGTGCCGTTGCAGCGAACCTCGTTTGGCCCCTATTCGCGTGCGATGATCCGCATCTGCAAGGAAGAGAGTTTTCACCAGCGGCAGGGCTACGATGCCATTCGGAAAATGGCCGAAGGCACACCTGAGCAAAAGCGAATGGCGCAGGACGCCCTGAACCGGCTTTGGTATCCGTCCCTCATGATGTTCGGACCATCCGACAAGGAATCCGTCCACAGCGCCCAGTCGATGGCTTGGAAAATCAAGATCAACACCAACGATGAACTGCGCCAGAAATTCGTGGACCAGACAGTACCTCAGGCAGAATATCTGGGGCTGACGATCCCCGATCCGCACCTGAAATGGAACGAAGAGCGCGGCCATTACGACTATTCAGACCCGGACTGGTCCGAATTCTTCGACGTTGTGCGGGGAAATGGCCCCTGCAACGTTGACCGGTTGGCAGCGCGCAACAAGGCCTGGGACGACGGGAAATGGGTGCGCGACGGTTTGCTGGCGCATGCCCGCAAGAAAAAAGCCACCGGCCTGGCCGCCGAATAACCCCACTCGTATGGAGGACTGCACATGAAAAACGAATGGCCCCTTTGGGAAATCTTCATCCGTGGCCAGCACGGCATGAGCCACCGGCACGTCGGTTCGCTGCACGCCCCTGACGCAGAGATGGCGATCAAGAATGCCCGCGACGTCTATACTCGCCGGAACGAGGGCGTGTCGATCTGGGCGGTCGAGGCCAACAACATCGCGGCAAGCTCGCCCGGCGACAAAGGCCCTCTGTATGAGCCGAGCGAAAGCAAGGTTTACCGCCATCCGACCTTTTTCGACATCCCCGAAGAAGTGGGGGCAATGTAATGACCCGCGATGAGGCATTCCTGCAATTCCTGCTGCGGATGGGGGACAACACCCTGATCCTCGGCCACCGTGTCAGCGAATGGTGCGGTCATGCACCTGTGCTGGAAGAGGACATTGCTTTGGCCAACACGGCGCTGGACCTGATTGGACAAACCCAGATGTGGCTGGGTCTTGCGGGCGATGTTCAGGGCGAAGGCAAAAGCGCCGATGATCTGGCGTTTCTGCGTGATGCGTGGGACTTCCGCAATGTGCTGCTGGTCGAAGTTCCCAACGGCGACTTTGGCCGCACTTTGATGCGCCAATTTCTGTTCGATGCCTGGCACTCGATCATGCTGGGTCGTCTGATGAAATCATCCGACGAACGTGTTGCCGCAATTGCAGAGAAGGCAAGCAAAGAGGTTGCCTATCACCTGGAACGCTCGGGCGATACCGTGGTCGGTCTTGGCGATGGAACCGAGGAAAGCCACGCCCGGATGCAGGATGCACTGGACTACCTCTGGCCCTACGTCGGTGAGATGTTTGCTGGCGATGACGTGGATGCAGAAATGTCCGCCGCGGGTATCGCGCCTGATCCCGCCGGGTTGCGCGAAGAATTTGACGCCCTTGTAGGGCGCGTGCTGACTGAGGCGACGCTGACCATTCCGGAAAGCCGTTTTGCCCACAAGGGCGGGCGCGACGGACGGATGCATACCGAACACCTTGGGCATCTTCTGACGCAGATGCAGTGGCTGCAACGCGCCTATCCGAATGCGAGTTGGTAAATGACGATGACACGCGCTTCGGTCGATCAGATTTGGGAGTGGCTCGATACCGTTCCCGACCCCGAGATCCCGGTGATCTCGGTCGTGGATCTGGGTATCGTGCGCGATGTTCAATGGGATGCGGAAACACTGAAGGTCACGGTGACGCCAACCTATTCAGGTTGTCCGGCGACATCGGTGATCAGCATGGATATCGAAACGGCCCTGCGCGATCACGGCATCAACGATATCCGTTTGGAAACAAGCATCTCTCCGGCTTGGACGACCAACTGGCTAAGTCAGAAGGGCCGCGCAAAGCTTGAGGAATATGGCATCGCTCCACCCCAGCCCGCGGGTGGGCCGGAGCGATGCCCGAATTGCGGCAGCAAGGCAGTAGAAAGGGTCAGTCAATTCGGTTCGACCCCCTGCAAGGCCCACTGGCGCTGCACCGATTGCCTGGAACCATTTGATTATTTCAAGTGTATCTGAGCCCTAGAAAAGGAGAACAGCCGGATGGCACGCTTTCACGAACTGGAAGTCACAGACATCCATAAAACGATCCGTGACGCAGTGGTGGTCACGCTTGCACCGGTCAACGGTGCAGCCGAAGAGTTCGAGTTCACCCAGGGGCAGTACCTGACATTCCGCAGGGACTTCGACGGAGAGGAACTGCGCCGGTCATATTCGATTTGCGCGGGCAAGGATGACGGGGTGCTGCAAGTGGGCATCAAGCGCGTCGACGGCGGTGCCTTTTCCACCTGGGCCAACGAAGAACTCAAAGTCGGTGACAGATTGCAGGCCATGCCGCCAATGGGCAGCTTTTTCACGGCCATCACTCCCGGTGCTGAAAAACAGTACCTTGGGTTTGCGGGCGGCTCGGGCATTACACCGGTTCTGTCGATCCTCAAGACGACTCTGGCGCGCGAACCCGATGCTCGGTTTACCTTGGTCTACGCCAACAAGGGCGTGAACACGATCATGTTCCGCGAGGAACTGGAAGACCTCAAAAACCTTTATATGGGCCGTCTGAACGTGATCCATGTGCTGGAATCCGATGCGCAGGAAATTGACCTGTTCACCGGGCTGGTAACGCAGGAAAAATGTGCCGAGCTGTTCCGACACTGGATCGATATCGAAAACGTCGACACAGCCTTTATCTGCGGCCCTGAACCGATGATGCTGGGTATCGCCGCAGCCCTGCGTGCGCATGGTCTAGACGACGGTCAGATCAAGTTCGAGCTGTTTGCAAGCGCCCAACCCGGACGGGCGAAACGCAAGGTCGTGTCGGCGGATGCCGCGACAAGCGCCAACCAGACCAAGACGTCGATCACGTTGGATGGGGCAACGCAAACCATCACCATGCCCAAGGACCTGTCGATCCTCGACGCGGCTTTGGAAAACGCCATGGATGCACCTTATGCATGCAAAGCCGGAGTGTGTTCGACCTGCCGCTGTAAAGTCATCGAGGGCGATGTCGAGATGGTCGCGAACCATGCGCTGGAAGATTATGAGGTAGAGAAAGGCTATGTGCTGAGCTGCCAGGCCTTCCCGCTGACAGACACCGTTGTCGTCGACTACGACCAGTAAGGGAGAAGAACTATGGCCGAAGACATGACGATCGAAAGCTATCTGGCCGCCGGTGGTGTTCTGACCAACCCCACCAATGTCCCGCCGCGCTATCGTGCCGAGCTGATGAAGCTGATGGCGACATTCGTGGACAGTGAGCTGGCCGGTGCAGCGGGTTTTGCCGACATCATCAATCAAGGGCCGGGCATCAAAGAGCGGATTGCAGCCGCCAGAATCGTTCTGGAAAAGACCGACCATGCTGATCGGGTCCTGCGCATCATGGGAGAGTTTGGCGCCAATGCCGAACGGTATGTAAGCCACCACCCGTGGACCACCCGGCTTGATCGTGGGGCGGATGTCGGCGCGACCAGATCCGAACATGACATGCGGCTTGCGGTCTTCAACTACCCGATTGAGGGTTGGGTAGACGCCGTTGTTATGAACCTTCTGATGAGCCGTGCCGTCGCCGTACAGCTGGCTGAGTTTTCCCTGATCTCATATCAACCGCTTGCCGAAGCCTTCCGGACCATTGCCCCGGTGGAGGCACATCACGGCGAACTTGCGCTGGAGGGTGCGGTGAAGCTTCTGGAACAGGGTCATACAAACGAGATGCAGGACGCCGTTGACTATTGGTGGCCGCGTGTTTCGGAAAGCTTTGGGACGGGGTCATCACAGAAGCTGGTAAGCCTTCGCGAGATGGGCCTGCGCAAGTCATCCAATTCCGAGCTCAAAACCAGATGGGACGCGGAAGCCGGCGCAATCCTGACAAACCTCGGCCTAAAAAAACCGGAGTAAATTACCCCACTTGGGGTACTCCCGCCTGTCGTTGACGCCTTCGGCGCCGCCTCCCGTTGGGCCGGGCCGCGCACGCCGGAGCGCGCGCGGCGGGCGCACATTCTCAAATCCCTGCGCAAGCGTAACCCGCCGCCACGCACTCATTCACGCGAGCGGCTGATCAGTCCAAACTTCAAAGCCCAGGAGCGTAACGAACCGCGCTTTTTTCCGCTGCCTGTTTTGACCACAGCATCATTTGCGCCGCCCTTACGATTGAATTCATAGACGTCGATCACTTTTTCAGCGCAGCCACAGGCTTCGCCCAGCCCGACTTTGGTGAAGTAGAACTTCTCGAAACTTTCCGGGGTTTGCATCGCGATCCTCCCTGCCTCATTGAAGCAGCATTCCCGGAGGCACCCAAGTCAATTTATCGCGCGTCAGAGACCCTGAACACCATGAAGTGTCAAATTGCTGACCAGATTGGCATAGTCCTCGCGCGCAGCCGTATCGGCCCCGGAATTCCACATGTAGTACCAGTTCAGCATACCAAAGACTGACATCGTCGTGGATCTGAGCTTGTTCACGTCACCCCGGAACACGTCCGGGGCAATCTCGGTGATTATGCCGCTCAGGAACTCGATCATATCCCGTTGATACCCGCGCAGCAGCTTTTGCTGGTCCGCAGGAAGGGCCGACATTCCACTGGTCTGTACCCTGTGTTCGTCATCGACACCCTGATAGGCCAGCAGGATTTCCGCTACCACTTTCTGCAGCCGATCCGCAGCGTTCAGGCCTTCGATTTCGATCCCGCAAATCAGATCGCGCAGCTCGCGCAGATAGGTTTCAAGGATGTCGAACAGGATCGCATCCTTACTGTCGTAGTAGTGATAGATATTGGCCTTGGAGATTCCGCATTCGCGCGCAAGTTGGGTCATCGACGCGCGGTCGAACCCCTCACGCGCAAAGACGCGCGCGGCGGATTTCAGTATCTGCGCGCGCTTCTGGTCATGGTCTTTGGCTATCGTGCGGGCCAAACCTCACTCCTTATCCCGGTTATCGACAACGCGCTTGGCCTTGCCCTGACTGCGTTCAACATCGCCGGGCTCGCCTACAACAATCTCGGTGGAAACACCAACAATGTCCTTGATACGCTTGGTCAGCATGCGGGCTGCCGCGGTTTTGCTCAGCTCGTCCGCTGCGTCCGGCAGAGCCTCGACAAAGACCCGCATGGCATCCATCCGGCCTGCCTTGTACAATTCGATCTGGTAATGCGGCGCAAGACCGCCCGTCGCCATGACCTGTTCCTCGACCTGACTGGGGAACACGTTCACGCCACGCAGAATGATCATGTCGTCCGATCGTCCGGTGATCTTTTCCATCCGCCGCATCGAGCGCGCGGTTCCCGGAAGAAGGCGCGTCAGGTCGCGGGTACGGTAGCGGATCATTGGCAGGCCCTCTTTTGTAAGGGTCGTGAACACCAACTCTCCCATTTCGCCGTCGGGCATCACCTCACCGCTCACGGGGTCAATGATTTCGGGATAGAAATGATCTTCCCAGATCACCGGTCCATCCTTGGTTTCAACGCATTCGTTGGCAACGCCCGGCCCCATAATTTCGCTGAGTCCATAGATGTCGACCGCATGCATGTCGAACGCCTGCTCAACCTCCTTGCGCATGGCGTCGGTCCAGGGCTCGGCCCCGAATACCCCCACAGACAATGAGGTTTCGCGGGGATCCATGCCAACCTTATGATATTGCTCAAGAATGTTGAGCATATAGGACGGCGTTACCATGATCCCGTCCGGCCTGAAATCGGTGATCAGGCCCACCTGTTTTTCGGTCTGGCCGCCGCTCATCGGCACGACAGTCGCGCCAAGACGCTCGATCCCGTAATGCGCGCCCAGCCCGCCCGTAAACAGGCCGTAACCATAAGCATTGTGAACCATGTCGCCTTTGCGCAGACCGCTTGCACGCAGCGACCGCGCCACTAGATCCGCCCAGTTATCGATATCGCCCTGCGTGTATCCGACCACTGTTGGCTTGCCGGTCGTACCGGACGAGGCATGCAGGCGGATGATCTGCTCACGCGGCACGGCAAACAGGCCAAAGGGATAGTTGTCGCGTAGGTCGTTCTTGTAGGTAAACGGAAATTTCGCCAGATCGCCCAAGGATTGCATATCGTCGGGGTGCACTCCGGCCTCATCAAAGCGCTGCCTGTACATCGGTACATTGTCGTATGCGTGACGCACCGACCATTTCAAACGGTCCAGCTGAAGCTTGCGGATTTCATCGATTGACGCGATTTCAATCGGATCCAGATCGGATTTGTTCGGGGTCAGATCCTTCATGGTGTCCTCCTCGCCTTAATTCTCATCAAACAACGCACCTTTGATCGCGCGGGAAAACCCCCTGAATTCCGCGATCCTGCGTCCGTCCTGATTGGTTACTGTTACGTCATATACTCCGCTGCGCCCGGTCAGGCTCAGCTCGGTTGCCGTTGCGGTCAAACGATCACCCTGCCGGGCCGGAGCAATAAAGCTGATGACATTGTGCTGAGCGACCGTGGATTGATTGCGGCTGTTGCAGGCAAAAGCAAAGGCACTGTCGGCCAGCATGAAAGTCACACCTCCGTGGCAAATGCCGTGCCCGTTGCAGTGATGCGGCGCAACGGTCATCTCAAGTGCGGCGGTCCCCTCGTCGATATGAGTGATTTCCATTCCAGCCCATTTTGACGCAATATCTTCGGCCCACATCGCCGCGGCGGCTTTTTCGGCGCGTTCCTTTGGCGTCATATCATTCGCCCCGGAACTTTGGCGCACGTTTTTCGAGAAACGCCGTGACGCCTTCCGCATAGTCGGCGCTTTCGCCACAGGCCTTCATTGCGTCGGCTTCCAGCTCCAGATGATCGGTCAACGTGTCAACCGCTGCGGCTTGAATAGCCATTTTGGTCAGACCAAGCCCCAGAGTCGGCCCGTTCGCAAACTGTTCGGCCATGGCACGGGCTTCGTCCATCAGGCGATCGTCAGGCAACGATTTCCAGATCAATCCCCACTCTTCCGCTTGTTTCGCGGGCAGCGGTTGCGCGGTCAGGGCCAGCCCCTTGGCCCGCGCTTCACCCAACAACCGCGGCAGATGCCAGCTGCCGCCAGTGTCCGGTATCAACCCGACTTTGGAGAAAGACTGAATGAACTTGGCGGATTCCGCCGCCATAACGATATCGCAGGCCAGCGCAAGGTTCGCCCCCGCTCCGGCCGCGACGCCGTTTACCGCGCAGATCACCGGAAACTCCAGTGACCGGATCAGGCGCACCAGCGGCGCATAGAAAGAACGCACTGTCTGTCCCAAATCCGGCGGTCCATCCATTTTTGACGGATCACGATCAGCCAGATCCTGCCCCGCGCAAAAACCACGTCCCGCGCCCGTCAACAGAATCGCACGTGCGCCATTATCACGCGCGGCTTCCAGTGCGCCCCGCAGGGCCGCGTGCATCTCAGCAGTGAAACTGTTCAGGCGATCCGGACGGTTGAGAGTTATTTCGACCCAATTTCCATGGTCCTGCGCAACAATCGTATCTGACATGACCTCCCCGCTTTTCAGATGTTGTTACAAATTTCTTGCATAAACCGAACGGTTGGTCAATAAATTCTTCGAATCTCGATTCCCGTGAAGAAAAGGGGGAAATGATGACTCGGAAAGGTTCAACTTGTCCGGCACAAACGGATCAGATTTGCAGTCTTTCTGAAAAAAATCGCGAAACCAAAGCCTTGGGGCCCCAGCAGAAACCTGCCCGATATCTGTTTCGCGATTTACCAACCCGTTGATAGTTACAAAATTGACTATTAACACATTAATGACTTATGTTTCGGAGGAGGATACCAGTCATGAAATTCACCAGGCTTTCAACCTTGCTTGCCACCGCAGCTCTTGCGGTCAGCGGAACAGTTGCAACGGCAGCCGACTACACGTTGACAATTTCCAGCTGGGCGCCGCCAACGCACGGCATCAACGCCAAGATGTGGCCCAAGTTCGTCGAGATGGTTGAAGAGGCCACAGACGGCAAAGTCACCGCCGAACTCAAGCTTGGCATCGCCCCGCCCCCGGCACAGATGGACCTGATCATGGATGGTGCGGCGGATGCATCGATCATCTTTCACGGCTATCAGCCGGGCCGCTTCGTCACCACGAAGCTGATTGAATTGCCCGGATATGAGGGTTCGGCCGAGGCTGCATCAGTTGCCTATTGGCGTGCCTATGACAAATACCTTAAAGACGCGGACGAGCATCGCGGGGTTAAGGTCGTCGCGTTGCACACACACGGCCCCGCCCAGCTGCACTCCAGCTCATCTGTTACCGAACTTGGTGAGATTTCCGGCCTCAAGGTCCGCATCCCAGGTGGTGTTGGTGGCGACGTGGGAACCGCGTTGGGCGCGACGGGCATCCAGGTGCCTGCCCCCAAGGTTTACGAGACGCTGGCCTCCAAGGCGGCTGACGGTGTCGTGATGCCCTTTGAATCCCGCAAGGGCTTTAAACTGACCGAAGTGGCACAGAACGTTTACGAGATGCCCGGTGGCCTTTATCGTGGTTCCTTCGCCTTCATCATGAACGAAGACACCTTTGCCGACCTCCCCGCAGACCTGCAGGCGGCGCTTGACGAAAACGTCTTTGGTGAACCGCTGAGCCGGGAGATCGGTAAAATCTGGGACGAGATTGACGCGATCGGTCGCGAAGCAACGGAAAGCACCGATGGCAATGCAATCAACGCAGCCTCTGACGCCGATCTTGAGAAATTCTCGGTCATTGCAGAGGATGTGCGCGGAAAAGTCATCGCCGAAGTCAGCGAAACCGGCGTGGACGCGCAGGCGGCCTATGACATGATCCGGTCGGAAATGGCGTCCAACTGATCCAGTCTGCGGGGCGGCGCGACGCCGCCGCCCCCAGCCAACCCCTTTCGGGAGCAGCCAAATGACCTCTCTCATCCAGCTTGTTCGGCGGGTCAGCATTTTGCCGGTTTTCGTAGCCAGCGCAGCGTTGTTCATCCTCATGATCATGACGTTTTGCGATGTGATCCTCAGATCCGTCTTCAATTCCCCGATCGAGGCTGCAACGGAACTGACCCGCATCCTGATGGCGATACTGGTCTTTTCGGTCCTTCCGATCATATCGGTCACCAACGGCCATATTGCCGTCGACCTGACCGACGGAATATTCCATCGTCTGCGTCTGAGCCGAATTCGCGACGCTGTGATCTATCTGGTCAGTGGCGTGATGCTGTTCTGGCCCGTCCAGCGGGTCTGGGTGCTGGCGGAACGCGCGCGCGACTATGGCGACGTGACTGAATATCTGTCGATCCCGACCTATCTCGTCGGCTGGTTCATCACCATATCCGTGGCAATCACGGCAGTGGTCATGATCATCACCGGCCTGCTTCATCTCTTTGCCCCCAATACCCTGTCGGAGCATGCCAAATGACCGCCGCGCTTATCGGATTTGCACTTGTCCTTGTTCTGGTACTTGTGCGCTTGCCCATCGTTTTTGCAATGGGCCTCGTGGGCACCTTTGGCTTTGCCTATGAACGCGGAGGCTCAATCTTCGATGAGCGCGGGCTCAAAGCCGCGATGTCGATGGTGGGCCGCCAGATCACAGACACCGCGCAGGATTACGGTTTGTCCGTTGTGCCGCTGTTCATCCTGATGGGTCTGTTCGTCAACAAAGGTGGCATGGCGCGCGAGCTTTATGCAGTTTCCAACGCCTTTCTGGGTCACATGCGGGGTGGAATCGCCATGGCGACCGTGGCGGCATGCGGTGGGTTTTCCGCCATCTGCGGCTCGTCCTTGGCTACCGCCGCCACCATGTCCAAGGTCGCCATGCCGCAAATGCGCCGCTACGGCTATTCAGACGAGCTGTCCACCGCATCCATCGCGGCAGGCGGTACGTTGGGCATTCTGATCCCGCCCTCGGTTATTCTGGTCATCTATGGCCTGCTGACCGAAACCTCGATCGGCAAGCTGTTCATGGCCGGTATCATTCCGGGCTTGCTCGGCATCCTGTTTTATCTTTTTGCCGTACGCTGGACCGTCTGGCGCAACCCCGAAGCAGGTCCGGCGGGTGAGCGCGCCGACTGGGGCGAGCGTTTTCGCGCGCTGGGTTCGGTCTGGGCCGTGCTCTTGCTGTTCTTTCTCGTTATCGGCGGGCTTTACGGCGCCTTCGATTTCGAGCCGCTGAACCTGACGTTTTCGCCCACCGAAGCCGCGGGCATGGGTGCCGCCGGCGCATTCCTGATCGCCTTGTTCCGCGGTGGCCTGACCATCGGATCGACCTTCGAAGTCCTCAAAGAAACATGCTTTACGGCGGCCGCCCTGTTCGCGGTACTGATCGGCGCACAGATCTTTTCCAACTTCATCAACCTCGCTGGTCTGCCCGAGGCGCTGATTGCGCTGGTTACGGCCTATGACGTTTCGCCGTTTGTCGTAATCCTGATGATCCTGGGCATCTACATCATCCTTGGTTGCGTTTTTGAATCGCTGTCCATGCTGTTGCTGACGGTACCGATCTTCTTTCCGCTGGTGACCTCGCTGGGTTATGATCCGATCTGGTTCGGTATCGTCGTTGTTGTTGTGACGGAAATTTCCCTGATCACTCCGCCTGTTGGTCTGAACGTGTTCATCCTGAAGGGCGTGGTCGGAGATGTGTCCACCGGCACGATCTTTCGCGGCGTGACACCTTTCTGGGTCGCTGACATTTTCCGGCTGGCGTTGATCGTTCTAGTCCCGATTGTCGTATTGTACCTGCCGCAGCAGATGGGCGCACTGGGTCACTGAAAACGGCGACCGGAGCAACCGCCGGTCGCAGCCTCATTGCGTTAAACATTCATTTATTGACCGATCATTCGGTTAATTATATTCTAACGATACCGTGCTGCCCGGCGGTGTAACAGGAACAGGAGAGTCCGATGACCTTGCAACAGATTTCCAGTTTTGCCGCCGGAGAATGGATCGCACCCGACGCAGGCGCCCGAACCATCGCTTCGGCCATCACAGGTGAGGCTTTTGCAAGCGCCGGAAATTCGTCGCTTGATACCAAGGCCATGCTGGAATTTGCACGCAACACGGGCGGTCCGGCCCTGCGCAAGCTGACCTTTCATGAACGCGCAAAGATGCTCAAGGCGCTGGCTCAGGCCCTGACGACGCACAAGCAGGCGCTATACGATCTCAGCTTCAACACGGGCGCCACGCAAAACGACCACCTGATCGATATTGACGGTGGTATCGGCACGATGTTCGTCTTTGCCTCCAAGGGTCGCCGCGAGATGCCAGACAGCCATGTCTATCTGGACGGAGATGTCGAGCAACTATCGCGGCACGGCACCTTTTTGGGGCAGCACATCTGCACACCGCTGCACGGCGTGGCCGTTCACATCAATGCGTTCAACTTTCCGGTCTGGGGCATGCTTGAGAAACTGGCCCCCACCCTTCTGGCGGGTGTTCCCGCCATTGTGAAGCCCGCGACCAACAGCTGTTATGTGACTGAGCTGGCCGTGAAAGTCATGCTGGACAGCGGCATTCTGCCCGCCGGGGCGCTGCAGCTGGTTTCAGGTGGGATCGGCGACATGCTGGATCACCTGACCTGTCAGGATGTGGTCAGCTTTACGGGGTCGGCCGATACCGCACTGAAGCTGCGGCAGAATCCTGTGATCCTGCAGAATTCTGTCCGTTTTGTTGCCGAACAGGACAGCCTCAACGCCTCAATCCTCGGTCCGGACGCGGCACCCGGCACACCTGAATTCGACCTGTTCGTGAAAGAGGTCGCGCGCGAGATGACGACGAAGGCCGGGCAGAAATGCACCGCCATTCGCCGCATCATCGCCCCCGAAGGGCTTGTCCAACCGGTTATCGAGGCGCTTTCGGCCCGTCTTGCAAAAACCACCATTGGCGATCCCCGGCTTGAAACGACCCGAATGGGGGCGCTGGTTTCAAACGGACAAAAGGCTGATGTTCTGGCCAAGGCAGAAATCATCGGGCAAGAGGCGGAGCGGGTTTTTGGTGATCCTGAGTCGTTTGCCATCGAAGGCGCGGATACGGAAAAAGGCGCGTTTGTCCCGCCGATGCTGTTTCACTGCGCCGACCCGGACAACGCCAATCGCGTTCACGATACCGAAGCTTTTGGGCCTGTCTCGACCATCATGGGCTATCGCGACACAGATCATGCCATTGCAATTGCTAATCGAGGTCAGGGGTCGCTGGTTACCTCACTGATCACGCATGATCCGGACATCGCGCGCAATGTGGTGCTGGGGGCTGCGGCCTATAACGGGCGCATCTACATCAACGACCGCGACTCGATGAAGGAATCGACCGGGCACGGCTCCCCCCTGCCCCACATGGTGCATGGCGGCCCCGGTCGCGCGGGAGGCGGCGAAGAACTGGGCGGTGTTCGCGGCGTCCAGCACTACATGCAACGCACCGCCATTCAGGGCTCACCCGAGATGCTGACCGCAATCGGTCAAACCTGGGTTCCCGGCGCGACCGAAGTCAAAGGCCCGAGCCATCCTTTCACGCGGAAATTCGGAGATCTGTCGATCGGTGAGACGCTGCATACCACGTCCCGCACCGTGACGATGGACGACATCGAACATTTCGCCCATTTCACGGGTGACACGTTTTATGCCCACATGGACGAAGAAGCGGCCAAAAGGAATCCATTCTTCCCCGGCCGCGTGGCACATGGCTATCTGCTGCTCAGCTTTGCCGCAGGGCTGTTTGTCGAACCGAACGAGGGACCTGTTCTGGCCAATACCGGACTGGACAACCTGCGCTTCATGAAACCGGTCAGCGCGGGCGACAGCATCAAAGTCCGCCTGACGGTCAGGAAAAAGACCCGCCGCACCGACGAATACGGCGAGGTTCGCTGGCACGTTACCCTGACCAATCAGGATGACGACAAAGTCGCGGAGTACGAGTTGCTGACCATGAACGCTTATTGAGGACCATGGTCCAATCGGAACCTTCAATTTCGGTGTTTGTGTTTTTCTTATCCGCGCTAAGGGTTTAAACTGGTCCCATGACCAGTGACCAAAGGTGGTTCGAAACCGCAGTGGCCGATCTGACTGACCCGCACAATCTGCGCGTCTGGTCGATCATCGTCTCGCTGTTCGGCGACCTCGCACAGGAGCGGGGCGCACAGATTTCAGGCGGCGCGCTGACTCGCATCATCGAACCGATCGGCATCAAACCCGAAGCGATCCGTGTCGCGTTGCACCGTCTGCGCAAGGATGGATGGATTGAAAGCGCCCGTATTGGCCGCGTCTCAATGCATTTTCTGACTGATTTTGGCCGAACCCAATCCGCCCAAGTCACGCCCCGTATCTATGCAACCGAACAAGTGACGCCGGAAACGTGGCACATACTGATTGCCGAGGAAGGGCCAGGTATTCGCACGCTGGATGATCTGCTGCTGACCCGTGATTACACATCCATGGGCAAGAACATTGCCATGGCGTCGGGACCACCACCCCGGAATTGCGAGGGCCTTATGGCGTTCGAGGTAACCGCGCGCTCGGTCCCCATGTGGTTGCAGACCCGCATTTGCCCGCCGGAGTTGCGCGAAGCCTGCGAAAGCCTGCGTGATGCTGTCCGGCGTGCCCACGATACGCGCCCGTCGGGCTGGGACCCATCCCCGGCGCAAGTTGCGACCTTGCGTACACTGATTGTCCACAGATGGCGCCGGGTCGTTTTGCGGCACCCGGATTTGCCACCGATCTTTTTTCCGAAGGACTGGGCCGGGCCGTCCTGCCGAACCGAAGTATTCAGACTGCTGGATACCCTGCCTTGCCCGAAAGTCGCCGACGTCAATCAATCGGATTGACCCAACGGCATCTGCCACACAGGCTGCGCGATCCAATTCCTTTTGTTACGCTTCAGGCTGAACGCCCAGCGGAGGATCGGCGCGCCATGACGCACCAGACCGACATGCTTATCATAGGCGCCGGATTCTCGGGCCTTGTCATGGCGATCGAGGCGCGAAAGCGTGGGAGTTCGGACATCACGATATTGGAAAAGGCCGGCGATATCGGCGGCACATGGCGTGAGAACACCTATCCTGGTGTCGCATGTGATGTACCCTCGCACCTGTATTCAATGGCGACACACCTCAACCCAGACTGGAGCACTGCCTATGCCGGTGGCGCTGAGATTCAATCCTATCTGCAGCGTGTCGCACGGGATGAGGGATTGTATGATCTTTGCCACTTTCATCAGGTGTTCAAGTCCGCCAGATGGGCGGGCGGCCGCTGGCATGTCGAAACCGAAGACGGCCACAGGTGGTCTTCGCGCATTCTGGTGTCTGCGATAGGTGCGCTGCACATTCCATTGATCCCGGAAATACCGGGCGCCGACAGCTTTCCCGGCCCTGCATTTCATTCAGCCCAATGGAATCATTCCCGGGATTTGTCAGGCAAGCGTGTGGCGGTCATTGGAACAGGTGCATCCGCGGTGCAATTTGTTCCGGAAATAGCAAAAACCGCAGAAGAAATCACGATTTTCCAGCGCACTCCGCCCTATGTCCTTCCTCGCCCGGACGGACCGATCGCGCCATGGGTTCGTAAGCTCTACGGCCGGTTTCAGGCATTGCCCAGATTGCGGCGGGAACTGATCTACAGGATATTCGAATTCCGCCACCGGGTCTTTCGCGGCGAAGAGGGGGCCGTCAATTTCGCCATGAAAATGTGGCGGAAGTCACTGACAGACGCCATCTCCGATCCGGCTCTGCAAATAGCGCTGACGCCGGATTACCGGATCGGGTGCAAGCGCATACTCAGTTCGAACGACTGGTATCCGGCCCTGGCCCGCAGAAATGTCGAACTGATCCCAAGTGGTGTCGAATACATCGAGGGAAACAGGATCATTGCAAGCGACGGCAGCCAGACCGAAGCGGACGTTCTGATATGGGGCACTGGTTTTCGTGTTACCGACGCAATGGAACGGCTGAACATAAGCGGCGTCGAGGGGCAGACGTTGCGCAAGGCCTGGGCCAACGGCATGCAGGCCAATCTTGGCACTGCAGTTGCGGGGTTTCCGAATTTCTTCATCCTGCTCGGGCCACATACCGGGCTGGGCCACAACTCGGTCGTGCTGATGATCGAGGCGCAGGTGGAGCATATCGGAAAGGTGCTGACACAGATGAAGGCAGACGGGCTAAGCATCATAACTCCGGATGCCGAGAAGCAGGCTGCGTTCACCCGCGAAATGCAAGAACGCCACTTAAACAGCGTGTGGCAAGCAGGTGGTTGCACCTCGTGGTATCAGGACGCTGAGGGCCGGAATACGACGCTTTGGCCGGGGACTGTGGCCGAGTACAAAAAACGCATGGCTCGCTGCGGGCTGGAACAATACCACGGAATTGATCCATCTGAATTGACCGGGGAAAATTGATATGAATGTGCTTTTGATCTTAGTCCTACTCATCGGTGGTCTACTGCTTGGGCTCCATCTCTGGACCCGGCGGCTCGCCCGGCAGGGATTGGAACTGGTTCCTCAACTTGGCAAGGTCATCCCGGTTGACGGCGGCAGCATTCACTATGTTGAAGCGGGGGACCCTGCCCGCCAGACTATTGTTCTGATCCATGGTCTGTCCGGCCAGTTACAGCATTATACCTACGCCCTGATGGACCTGCTTGCAGAGGAGTATCACGTTATCGCGGTCGACCGGCCGGGGTGCGGATATTCCACGCGGGAAAGTGCCGAGCTTGGCACACTGCCCGAGCAGGCGCGCATGATTCATCAGCTCCTTCAGATCAAGGGCGTGTCAGACGCCGTTCTGGTCGGCCATTCTCTGGGTGGGGCGGTTTCACTGGCGATGGCGCTGGACTATCCCAAGGACGTCTCGGCTCTGGCCCTGTTGTGCCCGCTCACCCACAAAGTGCCCGACACACCGGCTGCATTCAAAGCTCTGGAGATACGCACCGGATGGCTGCGAAATCTCATTGGTAACACCATTGCGGTGCCCATGGCGCGGAAAACTGCCCCGCAGGTTCTGGCTGATGTGTTCGCGCCCGAAAATGTCCCTGACGACTTCATCTACAAAGCCGGAGGCGCACTGGGGTTGCGCCCGTCTGCCTATATTACCGCGTCTCAGGACGTGATTGGTGCGGATTCGAGCATCCAGCACCAAGCCGATCGCTACAATACCCTGACAGTTCCCGGGGCCATCCTGTTTGGCGCAGAGGATAAAATCCTGTCACCGCGGCAACATGGCGAGCCGATGCGCCAATTCGATATCGCTGTTGAGGAACTGGAAGGACGAGGGCACATGATCCCGATCACCGCTCCCGCAGAATGTGCCGCATTCATTCGAAATGTAGCGACCTCACATCAAATCCCGCAGGAGACCGCCGGATCGCAATAACAGGTTCAAATGATGAAAATGGAAAGAGGGAAGAAACCGGTAATTCCACGGTTTTCCCTCTTGACCCTAACCCACACCTCCCTTAAATCGCCTCTCACTCATGGCGGAGTAGCTCAGTTGGTTAGAGCAGCGGAATCATAATCCGCGTGTCGGGGGTTCAAGTCCCTCCTCCGCTACCACCACCCCCACCTTACATTCTTGGTTCAGACGAAGGCGCTTTTGTGCCCCTTAACCTCGACGGGATGGCGTCATTTTCCACCGAGGACACAACGATTTCAGAAATGAGAGACCTGATGACGCCCAGCGTTTGGGCCTCTGGTTTTTCAGCGGGATTACCCATTGAGGCCAGGAGACCCTGAATAGCGCAGATATCCTGTTTCGGTTGCGGGATCAAAGGAGATCGCGTCACTGCTCGCATCCGATGAATGCAGTTCTTCTTGCGCCCTCCTCAATTGGGATTTCGCTTCAACGAGCTTTGCTTCCCCATTTCCCCGGGTTCAATCGGCTCGGACGCCAGGAAAGTGGTCTACCAGGAAATCGATCAAAACCCGCACCCGTCGCGGCAGGAAGGTTGTTTCCGGGCGTAGAATGAAGATCCCGCCCCCGGCGTCTTGTTCAGTGCAATCAGTTAACACTGGCACCAACTGGCCATCTAGCAGGTCTTGGGAGATGAGAAACTCTGGCAGCCAAGCAATGCCTCGCCCCGCGCAGCACGCTGCATAGAGAGCTTCCAGGCTGTTGCAAATGAAGCCAGGGCCAAGCCGTGCATGCCCGTGTGGTGCTCGGACAATTCCCCAATCCGAAATGTGCCTCTCATGGCCCAGGCGCAGACATTTGTGTGTGGTAAG
Organism: Ruegeria sp. BJ6; assembly: GCF_056537885.1. NCBI lineage: Bacteria > Pseudomonadati > Pseudomonadota > Alphaproteobacteria > Rhodobacterales > Roseobacteraceae > Ruegeria > Ruegeria sp. BJ6. The sequence continues at coordinate 209,163 of NZ_JBQFSG010000006.1, forward strand.
CTCTTCCGGTTGCTGAGGGATGCCATGCCGTTTGAGATAGTCAGGTGCGGCACATGGCACCCGCCGGTTGGCCATCAATTTTCGCGAGACCAGGGATGAATCGCGTAACGCACCACTGCGGATCGCAAGGTCAAAACCTTCTCCGACCAAATCGACCAATTTGTCGGTCAGCAGCAGTTCGATCTCAACCTCGGGATGTCGCTCCATGAATTCGATCGCCAGCGGAACTACATACAGGCGGCCAAGAGCCGCAGCGCTTGTCACGCGGATTGTGCCGCGCAGCCTGTCGCCATCATCGGCAATATCCTCTTCCAGCGCTGTCAGGCGAGCAAGAAGACCCCGCGCTTCCTCCACATATCGCAGCCCTGCATCGGTCAAGGCCATACGCCGGGTCGAGCGGACAAGAAGCGGCACCTTCAATCGCTGTTCCAGCTGATGCACCCGTTTACCCACAGCGGACGGGGTGTATCCCAACACTCTGGCGGCGGCTGAGAAACTGCCGTGATCAACAACTTCCAGAAAGATCTCCATTTCTGTCTTTTGCATCATTTGTTCCAAAATCTATCAAGAGATGATCCTGATAGCCATCTTATCATACGAACTTATCCAAAGTATCTCAGATTGAGTTGGAAACCCCAAGGAGAACCGCCTTGCGCACCGCTTCGAACGTCTCCCTATTCTCACCACTCACTTTGCCGAACGGGCATGTATTGAAGAACCGGATCATCAAATCAGCGATGTCGGATTCGTTGGCGGATGGCCAGGGAAACCCAACTGCTGCTCAGATGCGGCTTTATGAACGCTGGGCTGAAGGGGGGCTTGCCGCGTCGATCATCGGCGAGGTGCAGGGTGATCCGCGGTATCCCGAGAAACCGGGCAATCTGGTACTGGATGGTGCAGCTGACGAAACGGCGTTTCGCGACCTTGCGCGGCGCGGGTCGGCAAACGGAACCCAATTGTGGTTGCAGCTTGGGCATGCTGGGGCAATGGCTCATCATCCGATCAGCAAACCCAGAGGGCCAAGCGCCATCGACTTTCCTGACTTCCGCAGCGAAGCCATGTCAATCGCCGAGATAAGGGCCGTCCCAGGTCGCTTTGCCCGCACCGCGCTGCGTGCGGCGGAATTGGGATTTGGCGGCGTGCAAATCCATGCCGCACACGGCTTCCTCCTGAGCCAGTTTCTGTCGCCACTATTCAATCGCCGAACCGATGCTTATGGCGGTTCGATACAGGCGCGGATGCAGCTACTCATTGAAACGGTCGAAACCGTTCGATCGTCGGTCCCATCCGACTTTGTGGTAGCAGTAAAGCTGAATGCAACTGATCAACTCGACGGAGGCCTCACGGAAGACGAAGCACTCGAAGTCATTGCCGGACTTGAAGGCAAGGGTGTCGACCTTCTGGATATCAGCGGCGGGACCTATTTCCCCGGGGCACCTTCCAGCTCAGAACGCGCGACGAAGGGTCCTTACTTTGTCGACTTTGCGCGCGCTGCGCGTCGACTGATATCAGTTCACCTTATGGTCACCGGCGGTTTCAAACGCAAAGAGGAGGCTGAAGCTGCAGTCCGATCAAGGGATGTGGATGTCGTGGGAATGGCGCGGGGTATTGTCCTTGATCCCTCCTTGCCCGCAAAATGGCAGGCCGGGAAAAGTGATCCCTCTTTCCCCCAATTTGCCACCTTGCCGCCCGGAGGAATGACTGCTTGGTTTACCATGCGCATGACCGATCTCGGAGAAGATCGAGAGGACCATGCTAACCGGGACATCAGTGAAGCTATTGCAGAATATGAGAAACGCGATGAATTGCGCGTAGTTCAGTGGAAGAGGAAGTTTTCTGCTCTGTAAGGTGTTCCAGCCCTGAAAGGGTGGCTTTCCCCAAATCGGTCATTGACCCAATCTGCAGCGAGGGGCAGGAAAACACCCGATCTCACATGCATCGAACGACCCAGAGCGGTCACTCATTGGGGTCGGATCATGCCGCGTTTGCAGCGTACATTCCAGACAGTCGCTGTGCGCGCCAAATGAGGCGGAAAGAGTACGGATTTTGTGATAGTTGCAATTCGACAGTCTACGAGTTTGATCTAACAAAAAGCAAAATTTCAGAAATCAATTAAACGGCGTGAAACCTAGAAAAAACTAGGGATTCAGATGACAGATCATTCATCAACTAGCTTTAGCGCATCACTCACATCGGCCGTATTCTCACCTCCTTTTACCCTATCCAAAGCAGTAAGAAGTTCAGGGATCGCACTGCGCGACTGTCCAAAAAGTTTACTTTGCTTTGTGTAATCTACGGACGTTCGAAGTTCGAACATCCTTGCCTTCTGGCTTCTCGCTGCATCTAAAGCTTTAAGAAATTCCTTTTCCGCCAACTCATTCTCGCAACGTGCTAGCGCGTAAACTCGATCCGTCTCAGCCCGAGCCCATCCTTCATTTGTGCGATGCTGCTGATCATGGGCCTGAGCCAGCATATCCAAAGCCCCTTTCCGGTCACCTATTTTCAAAGTGAGCTCCGCGACTAAGGTCAGAAAGAAGGGTTTGTAGTTTCCCGCGCCACTTTCCCACCATGCGATCGACGCATTGTGTAGCGCATCGATCGTTTCTTGTTTTGGCGAAACATAGGCATTAACCCAGCTTCGCCAGAGGGTCGCAGTCAAAGACATGAATGTGAATGAATGCCCAGCTGAAATCTCCTCAAGCTCGTCAACTACCTCCAATACTTTCTCGGGTTCGCGACGCAACAGGTGAAGCATGCACAAATAGGTCAGTGACTGAGCAATGCTATGAGCGTGCTCTAGTTGTTTAGCCCCCGCCACCGCTCGATTTTGCATCTTAAGGGCCTCGTCGGGGTCGCCGCGCATCCACACGGCTAAACTCAGAAAACATGAGGTAATTGCCGCATGGTCCGACCCGTAGATAAAAGCCAGCTGTCCGTCACGCTCTCGGCTGTAGAGGTCCAGTGCCTTGCTTAAGTGCTTATATGCCGGGCTTAACTCTCCGATATGGAATAATACCGCTCCCATCGCGCGATGTGCCACCATCTGATGCTGCGTCTCACCGGTCGAGGCCGCCAAATCCAGCAATTGCCCTGCGACAGATCTTGCCAAATCGTATTCCGCACGGACCAAATGAAAGGAATACAATCCATTCAGAACCGGAAACAGGTGCTGCGTTTCTTCAACGCGGTCGCACAAGTCACGTATTCTTGCATAAACTGAACCGGTTTCATCGGCGGCAATCCCTGCGGTCGACCTCAGAACACCGGCCTTGAGAACCAGAATCTCAATTTCCCTACGATCCCGCTCAATACTCTGTTCCAACTCGCCAAGTTGCTCAAGCGCCAGTGAAAGCTGTGTGCTAGCCTCAGTGTTGGCAGATCGCTGGACCGCACGCTGACCCGCAAGGTAACGATAGTCTACGGCTTCCTTGTTCATGCCGGCCATAGTGTAATGATGCGCCAGAATTTCCGGACTCGCATCGCCCTTATGCGCCGACCTGTCATCCAATTGCTGCGCCACGCGAGAGTGTAGAACCCGGCGTTCTCGCTTCAAAAGACTATTGTAGGCAGTGTCGCGAATAAGGGCGTGGCAGTAGCTAAAAGTTTCAAAACCCTCGGCACGAGAAACCGTAACTATACCTGCCTCTACCAATAGCTCGAGACCCGCACGCAACGCTTTATCGCCGATGCCGGCCACTTTCGAGATCAACGGATAGGTGAATTGCGGTCCAATGACAGCTCCGATTTGGGCGACCTCTTTTGCGGAGCTCAAGCGATCAAGACGCGCCATCAGCGCATCATGCAACGTACTGGGCACCGAGTTCGCTGGTGAGACCCCACCCATCGAGTAGGTGTCCCTTCCCCTGGTCAGGATGCCCGACTCAAGGAGATCTTTGGTCACCTCCTCCACATATAGCGGAACACCGTTAGATCTTGCCGCGACCACGTCATACATCTCATTAGCAATCGTCTTGCCTTCGGCGACTTCGTCAACAATGGTTTTGACATGCTGAAAGTCTAATTGCTTCAAGACGACCTTTGTGAGGTTTGGCTGAAGTGTCCAACTCGGGTCGAACTCAGGTCGGAATGTCATAACAACAAGCACTGGAAGATCACGAATACGGTCAACGATCCGATCCAGAAGCAACTTAGTTGTCGGATCAATCCAATGGGCATCTTCAAAAAGGAAAAGAACCGGACCGCCCGCAGCCTCCGACGAAAGACTGTTCACCAACAAATCTAGAGAATGATCCATAATCTGCTGCGGCGTCAGTTCCAAAGGGCCTAATTGATCTTCGAACGGAATGGAAAGAAGTGTAGCGGCCAACTTCAGTGCTTCGTCGGATTTATCGCCCAACACGTCACGGATTTTTTCAAGCTTAACTTGGCTTGGCTGGTCTGCACGAAGATTTGCCGCGCTCTCAAGTTGGCGAACTACGGGATAAAACGCAGTCGCAAAATGATATGGAGAACATTGATATCTCGTTTGTGTGTGTGGAAAATCGGCAATGCTTTGTCGAAACTCTTCTACCAATCGCGACTTTCCAATTCCCGGCTCTCCTGAGACCAACACAACTTGCCCTAGACCTCCACTGGCAAGCTCCCACTTATCATTCAGCGCCTCCAGTTCTACAGAGCGACCGACCAAGGGTTTGAGCAGCACGTCATCTATCGCCATGAAACGGCTGACCGTTTCACGTGCCCTGGTCACTTGCCAAGCTTCGACTTCCTTAGCAAAACCCTTGAGCTTGAACGCACCGCGCAGAACGTACTCAAATGCATCACCGGCCAGCTGATGAGTGGTTGGGGCAATGATTATCGCCCCTGGATCCGCCATTGCCTGAAGACGCGCGGCCAGGTTGGGTGTCTCGCCCATCGCTGTCCCGTCCTCAAACATTTTCTCGCCTCGCAAATCACCGACCACTACCAATCCGGTTGCAATGCCTATTCGGACATTGAGTTTCGCGTGGGTGCGAATTTTCGGAATCTCATCGATGATACGCAGACCCGCACGGATAGCACGCTCGGGGTCATCTTCATGGGCATGCGGAAATCCGAAAAAAACCATGATACCGTCGCCATAATAACTGGCGGTGTGGCCATCAAACGCAGCGACAGCCGAGGCACAGGTTTCTTTGAAGAGCCGAAGAACATCAGCCAGATCTTCCGGATCGACTCGTTGCGCAATTTCCGTTGATCCGACCAGATCGATGAACATGACCGTAAGCTGGCGCCGCTCTGCCACGATTTCGGGGCCGTCGGAAGTGATGTGCTGTTTCAGCGCCTTTTCAGTGCTTGCGCGAACAGCCTTGAGGAACCGCCTTCTCGGTCCGAGGGGAAGCCCAATTGTTACCAAGTCTTCGTCAGTTAGTTCAGACAGTTCGCCAAATTCGACTTCGTGTTCAGCAAAAGCAGCAGCATACTTGGATAAACCATGTTTCTGGAGCCAGGTCGCGATATCGGACATCAAATAGTTTTGCTTGCGGTTGCAGCCGGACCACTTCGTACATTTTCCAGCAAGCATCTCCCCGTTAACTTAGTCCGCCATTTAGCCGGTGGTCTATTTGTCGAACAATGAGATCGTGTCTTGTTCTAATGAAGACGATCGTACCACATTAGGTCAAGGACTTCATCGGCTCTATTGACGCTGTGCCACACAGCATTGGACCTGGGCTAGTGGCTTCACGCAGTCCTAATTCGATGGTTGCTTGAGGACCTGCTCTGGGCCATCGCGTAGGTGACAGAATTTTCTTCCTTCAATTCCGGTGCATTCCGGTCGTTCGACCAGCTTTCGAGATGCTGTAGTGCGGCCATTCAAACCAGGCGTTCGCTGCGGCAGTGAGATCAGCCGTCGAACGAATTCACTGATCGCAGACAAACCTGCCGCAAATGCAGCTTCGTCAATTGGCCGCTTCCGGGTTCCCCAAAAAGTAGCTTAAGAGCTGATTTGCAGAGTTTATTGGGCATTCCAAATCTCAAGTTTTGGCCGTTGTCGATTGAGCCATTCAGACTAGCGGAAATCGCAACCATCTTCAGCCAATGGTCTAATCAAACCATATTTTTCGCGACCATTGGCAAATACAATGCAAAGGGTCGAACTGGCGACAAAAGCTTCTCGGAACGTGTTCCGCCACCCAAGTGTCTGTGTTGATGCCCATCCATGTTGCTGAATGTATGTCAACATGGCATCCATCAAATCGACCCGAACCTCTGCGACCGCGAACACCTTCAGCCTAAGGGGGTCTTCAGGCGAGACTTCCTTATTGTTCCAAAAATACGGCCTTAATTGTGGATCATCCACAAACACCATGAGATGCTCGTTCCAATCCTTAGCGAGCAGAGTGTATGTATCGAGGTTGTCTTGACGTTCCGATGCTCTCCACTGCGCAAAAGCAATCAGGAGAGCCGTAAGTCCGACAGCAGATAGAAATGCCTGAAATATTTGAAGCCGAAGCTTCCAGATCTCCAACCGTTTTTCCATACCACATTACATTTTAACTATTCCAAGTGCGAGGGTAAACAAAATAGCCAGCTGTACCCAAACTGTCATGTTGGCTTGTCGTCACATAGGCCCAACTGAACCTGAATTCGTTGGATTTGTTAGCAAACTGTGCCAACGCAATAACCATTTTTTCAAAGCTGCCTTTCGAAACTCGCGCAACATTGGTCAATATGGGCTTACTGTTGTCGTTGGAGCAAGCGCAGCATCTTGTTTTCAGTCGTGCTTGGCGCAGGACAGGACGGCCCAAAGCGGACATTCACCTCATCAAATCACGCCGCGGCGCAGCTTCACAAATCCGGTCTATGTTGCGTCCGCGAGATAAACGCTTGGCAAAGTTCGGCGATTCGTCGATTTCATTGCAGTCACTTTTGGCGAGATTAAACCAGCAGGCGCTGAAGTTCTGTGTCACTCACTGTGAACCTGAGGATGGTCGGTATGGCCATCTGGACGCTCTCGAAGCTGTGATCAAAAACAGTTTGACCTTCCACTTACTCGAAGCCGTAGGCCCCAAAGGAAACAACATCACCCACGTGGAAACATGAAGAAAGCCATTATGATTTCAGCAGTCCCAGCCGCAGGTATCCCCGGCTACATTTTCTGGCCTGTCGTTGAATCCGTTCAATCGACCGCAGGCCAAACCACAACTCAGGGCACAGCGCTCGTTGACATCGTTCTGCCAGAAACGCTGTCCACGAATGCGCTGATCGGCCAGCGGGGCTTTGAAGCGAATTGTGCGACCCGTCATGGATTGAACGGTGTCGGGCAGCAAGACGTCGCGCCGCCGCTGGTCCCTGTCATCTACGAGCCGGATCGCCACAGTGATGAGAGTTTTCAACGCGCTGTTGCACAGGGTGCCAGGAGCCACCATTGGACCTTCGGGAGCATGCATCCTGTCGAAGGTTTGACGGGCGCGGATATTGCGATGATCACACAAGATGTGCACGAGTTGCAGCGCGCCAACGGCATCAACTGATCATGCAAGAGTTCGATGGAAAGCGGATTGTCGCGACAACAACCTGGATCGCCATATCGATGCTGTTTACGTCACCATCAATGGCGAATCATGAGCTTCTTGAACGTGACCTCAAGGCTGGTTTAGCGCTGTACCAAGAGCAATGCGCTTCCTGCCACGGCAGTAATCTCGAAGGCCAGGAACACTGGCGTTCACCCAACAGTGACGGCGTATTGCCAGCGCCCCCTCATGACGAAACGGGGCACACATGGCACCATGATAACCAACTGCTCTTTGACTACACGAAACTGGGCGGGAGGCGCGCGCTTGCTGCAATAGGTGTGCAGGATTTTGACAGCGGGATGCCGGCATTCGACGACATTTTGTCTGACGATGAGATCTGGGACATCTTGGCTTATATCAGATCAACATGGCCTGAGCGCGTGCAGGATATGCAAGCAAGCCGCAACCCGCCGCATCAGTAATACCTAGCAATTCCGGCTACCCATAAAGTTGCTCAAAAAAACTGAGAAATATGCTTGACCCTCCACCTGCTGGAAACCCTATCTACTACGAAAGTCGAGCAGAAGAGTCATTAAATACAGGCCCATGAGAGTGAAGTGCACAGCCCTAAAGATGTTCCAGATCGTGATGACGGTCGGGCTTTTGGTGTTTGTCGCGTTCTCGTCAACACATGAGCATGTTTCGCAGGCAACAACAGTAAACACTGAACATGCCCAAATGGACCACGACCCCAATCCGGTGAACAGCACTCATGCAGAGACTTGCTTGGTTCATGTTGCGTGCAGTCTTGCTGCTATGTCGGGTCAGACAAACTTGGCGATTGCATTGCCCTTGTCCAAGACGATGACTCTGCCCCTTTACGACCTCGTACAACCGTCAGCCTTGTCGCTCACTGAAACGCCGCCTCCCCGCGCGTAAGAACGTCCTGTCAGCCGCCCGGTCGCTTGACTGAACCCGGCTGATATTATCGTTCATCAAATTTCGTTGGCATTCAACGCGTCCGATCGCGATGCCGACGTCACTCCAAACTTGAGAAAACCAATGACAGCAACGCAATTCATGCGTGTGGCTGCCACTTGTCTTGTCGTCGGAATGACCGGGACAACAAGTGCGCTTGCCGACGTGTACGATATCACAGTGGACCGCATCCGGATTGATGCGGACACATTCAAAAAGAAGGGTATTGGCTACAATGGCAGCCAAACACCTACTGTTCTTCGCTTCAAAGAAGGCGAGGATGTCACTATCCGGGTCAAGAACAACCTGCGGCAGTCGACTTCAATCCACTGGCACGGGCTGATCCTTCCCTATGATCAGGATGGCGTTCCAGAGATCAGCTTTGACGGGATCAAACCGGGGGAAACTTTCACCTATCAATTCCCCATCAAGCAGGCTGGGACCTATTGGTTCCACAGCCATTCCGGATTTCAGGAACCGGACGGGGCCTACGGTGCCATCGTGATTGAACCGAAGGGCGGGGAAATGATCCGCGCGGATCGTGACTATGTTGTGCAGCTTACCGATACGCATCCACATCAGGGAAAGCGCATAATGCGCAACCTGAAAATGTCATCGGATTACTACAACAGAACACAGCGCACAGTTGCCGATCTTGTGCGAGATTCTCGCGCCGATGGATTCAAACAAGCCATGGAAGAACGAAAGATGTGGGGTCGCATGCGAATGATGCGCACCGATGTTGAGGATGTTCAGGGCTTTGCCGCAATGATCAACGGCGCGACGACAAGCCAGAATTGGACAGGGCTGTTTAAGCCTGGTGAGAAAGTTCGACTCCGCTTGGTCAATTCTTCTGCCATGACCTACTTCGACGTGCGCATTCCCGGCCTCAAAATGACAGTCGTTCAGGCGGACGGAAACGATGTGAAACCAGTGGTGGTTGACGAGCTTCGTATCGCTGTGGCCGAGACCTATGACGTGATTGTGCAGCCGCGAAAAGCGCAAGCCTACAGCATCTTTGCGGAATCCATGGGACGTACCGGCGTGGTGCGCGGAACGCTTGCACCTGCCGAGGGCATGGTGGGCCCGATGTACAAACTGCGCACACCGCCACTGCTCACCATGGCCGACATGAGCGGCATGATGGGTGGCATGAACATGGAAGACCATGTGATGCAGGCGGACCATTCCATGATGGACATGACGCCAGCCGCCCCAGTCGAAAAGAAGAAACAGGGCGAGATGGACCATAGCCAGATGGACCATGGTGCAATGAATCATAGCCAAATGAACACTGATCAGATGGACCACTCGGCCATGGGTCACGACCAGATGAGCAATGATCAAGTGGATCACGCCGCAATGGGTCATGGCGAACCATCCAAGACCGCGGCAATGCCTGCGCATGCCGGTCACGGTCAGGCTCCCAAGTCCATGAGTGCCATGTCACATGCACAAATGGGCCATGGCGCAGGGAACGGGGCTTCAGCACCGTTCTATGCCGATGGCAGCGGGTTGATCCCCGAGGCGGCGAACGGCGGGAGGTTCCTGTCATACCAAGACCTGTCGGCTGCAAAGCCGCTTTATCCGGATCGCCCACCGACACGTGAGATCGAGCTGCGGCTGACCGGAAACATGGAGCGCTACATCTGGTCCATCAACGGCAAGAAGCTCTCCGAGGCGGAGCCGTTGGTACTCTATTATGGTGAGCGGGTGCGCTTCAAATTCGTCAACGAAACGATGATGTCGCATCCCATGCATCTGCACGGTATGTGGTCGATCCTCGATACCGGCAAAGGCCGCAGAGACCCGATCAAGCACACAATCAACGTCAACCCTGGCACGACCGTTTACACCGAAACAGAGGTCGATGTGACAGGACAATGGGCCTTTCATTGCCACCTGTCCTACCATGCCGACGCAGGGATGTTCCGCAAAGTCGTTATCAAAGGAACACCGTCATGACATTGAAACGATCACTCAACCATCAGCTGACAGCTTTGGCGCTGTCGATCGTGGCGGGTGGGGTCGCGCAGCACGCAAGTGCAGAAGCTCTCACTTACGGCATTCAGGTCGAGCAACTGGAATATCGTTCGACCGATGACGGCGGGACATATGTCTGGGATTTCGATGCTCTGGTGGGGACCGACGAATTGAAGTTCGTGTGGCGCAGCAAAGGTGAAGTCGCAGAAAGCTCTGGTGAGATCGAGAGTCTGGAAAACCAGCTGCGATTGCAGATGCCCATATCCAGATTCTTCGATGCGGTTGTCGGGGTGTACGCACAAACGCCAGACCAACTGCCCGACAGATATGCAGCTGTTCTTGGTGTCAAAGGACTTGCACCACAGTGGTTTGAAATCGACGCAGATCTCTACCTGTCAGACCGGTCGTTCCTTCGGTTTGAAGGGGAATATGAGGCTTTGCTGACCAACCGCTTGACCCTGATACCATCCTTAGAGGTCACTCTGCCTGTGCAGGATGATCCGGCTTACATGCAAGCAGCGGGAGGGGCCACTGTCGAGATCGGCGCGCGCCTTGGCTACGACCTCATCGACCGATCGGTCGCTCCTTACATCGGCATCAACTATGAGAAATCGTTCGGTGGCACTGCTGACATGATGCGAGCTGCCGGTGAAGAGGATGACGAATTCTCAATCGTGACCGGTGTCCGATTGATGTTCTGAGAACCCCGCGCGGCGGGATCACCGCCGCGCATTTTCAGTCTCTCCAACCTTAGAAAGGACAGTTTAATGAGAGCAGTATTTGTCAGCGCAGCAATGGTTTTTGCCATGTCAATTCCAGCGATGTCAGGGCCATCCGGCGGCAGCCATGGTTCGGATCATGGAGCGGGGCATGGTATGGACCACTCGGCGATGATGACAGCGGGAATGCCCGGAAACAAAGGCGAAGCCCGCCGGGCAATTCCCGTCACCATGAAGGAGACCGACGACGGTGAGATGATCTTCACACCCAACAGATTTGCGGTGAAGAAAGGGGAAACCGTCCGGATCAAGATCTCGAACCGCGGCGAGCTTGAGCACGAGTTTGTGCTGGATACCCGTGAGAACAACCAGACTCACAAGGAACTGATGGCAAAGGGGCAGGACGAAAACGCCCATCAGATGCCCAATGCAATCACTCTGCAACCGGGTGAGAAAGGTGAAATCGTCTGGACGTTCACAAATGCCGGCGAGTTCGAGTTCGCCTGCCTGATCCTTGGCCACTACGAATCCGGCATGTTCGGAACCGCCAGCGTCAGTTAATCGAGTCGAGCTGCGCGCTGTAGTGGCGCGCAGCCACACTGCAAAAGAATTCCCCAAAATGGAAACTATGATTCACGCAACGGCTGAAGCTGTATTGCGGTTCTTCGGCATCGCCCTGGACGACGACGTCCCCCAAGTGCTGCATGCATTGTTGCACATTGTCCTAATTGTTGGCCCCGCTCTGCTCTCAGCGCTGGCGGTGTATTACTTGGCGCGCCTGACAAAGAAATTCAGATCGAACAGCGCCCGGCGAGCAGAGCCATTCATCGAAGTTGAAGGCGTGGAGAAGTCATTGCTCGCGCATGTCTTTGCAAGGACCCAACCAAGGCAAATCTACCTTGTCATTCTGAGCCTCGCAGTGATGCCCGTTTTCTACCTGACATTAGAGTTGCCCAAACAGATTGTGAACAATGTACTTGGCACATCACACCAACAAGACGTCAGCTGGCTCTATTGGTCGTTTTCGCAGTCGGAGCTTCTGAGTGTCCTAAGCCTTTTGTTTCTAGCGGCCATATCATTGAATGGTTTGATAAAATATCAGCTGAACACGGCAAAGGGCCGGGTCGCTGAGCGTTTTTTGCGCCATCTGCGTTTGCGTATCTATCGTGAATGGCGGTTACGGAAAACGTCGGCGAGAAAGCCGGAAGTGCACCAGGTCATGGGTCCTGAGATCGAACCTTTGGGAGGGTTTGCGTCAGACTTTTTGACCCTTCCGATCACGCAGGGCGGGACGTTCGTGACAATCTTGGTATTCATGTTTGCCCAGGATCCAATTCTCGGGGCAGCTGCTATCGCTATTTTGCCTGTCCAGCTTACGATCCTTCCCAAGCTTCAAAAGCTGATCAATCGACTAAGCCGCTTGCGCATAATGCACATGAGGCGGTTGAGCCATAAACTTACGTCGCAAATGGAACCAGAGGGGGATTTGCCCGACGACCTGTCCGAGATTATTGCAACCCTGCGCAAACTTGAAGAGACGCGGCTTCGAATTCACCGCGCAAAATTTCTGGCCAAGGCCCTCACGAACTTTCTGACCTCACTGACGCCGTTCTTTTTTTACCTTCTGGGTGGATTCCTCGTTTTACAAGATCGCATCACCCTTGGGGCACTGATTGCCGTACTCGCGGCTCACAAGGACTTTTCCGCCCCACTGAAGGAGCTGTTCCGCTTTTACCAACAGCTCCAAGACACAAAAGTTAGATACCGGGAAGTCCTTCGCTTCTTGCATAGCGCATGTCACGAATGACCGAATTCATGGCTGCGCCGTGACCGGTAAAGCAATTCAGGTGCAACAGTTTTCATGCTGCGAGCGCTTGCGCCATGAAAATCGAATTCACAGGTTGGGCTCGTAACCGACATTGGAGACAGCGCGGCATCGACCGAACAACAAGTCACGCTAACCTCGCAAACGGCCTAAAACCGCCATTTGACCACGCTGCTGGAGTTGCAGTGCAACTTCGCCAACGCGAATATTGGTCTTTTTACAAACCGTGTCGCGGATACTCAGGTGGTTGAGTTACCGGCCTTTTCGTTAACGATCTCGAGTATTCTGTTTCTTTGGATTTTTCCCGACGGACCTTTAGGCAGATCAAGCAAGATGTGAACTTCATCGGGTGATTTGAAGCGACCTAGCTGGGCTTCGCAAATCTTCGACAAATCCAAAGATGTCAGTTCAGAACCTTCGCGAATTTTGACAGCAGCCTCGACGGTTTCGCCATAGCTGTCGCTGGGGCGCGCAAAAGCGGCGGCTTCAACAACGTCAGGGTGGGAATACAGCGCCTCGTCGATCTCGCGTGGCGCTATGTTTTCACCGCCCTTAATGATCAGTTCCTTTAACCGACCGGTGACAAATACGTACCCGTCCGCATCCATTCGGGCGAGATCACCCGTTCGCAACCAGCCATCAGAGGTAAATGTACCTGCTGTTGCATCGGCGTCCTTGAGATACTCCCGCATCACATTTGGTCCGCGAATGACCAATTCACCTTCGGTTCCGTTTGGAACCCGTCGAAGGTTGGTGTCAAAGATCGCCGCCTCATTGCCGTACGCGACGCCTGGAGACCCAATCTTGCGAACACCTGGAGGCAACGGGTTGGACAAAATTTGCGCAGCGGTTTCCGTTAATCCCATTGTTTCAACGATTGGGATTTCGAACCGGTCTTCAAAGGCGCGTTGTACGTCCGGCGCCAATGCCGAAGATGCCGAACGACCGAAACGCACACGCTGGCGGGTGTCCGCATCTGGCTTGGTATCGGAGTGCAGCAGGTGAGATATTATGGTCGGCACAACCGAAAACCAAGTTGCCTCAACCTTTCCCAGGTTACCCCAGAATCTGCTAGCCGAAAAACGCTCACACATGGCCAGTGATCCGCCCGAAACAAGCGTTCCCATGACGGTAACGCACAGCCCGTTGATGTGGTAGATCGGTAATACGCAAAACCCGCGATCAATTTCGGACAATTCATGTGCTACCGCTGTGGTCCAGCCACCGGCCAACAGGCTGGAATGGGTGTGAACCACACCTTTTGGGCGACCGGTTGTTCCGGACGTGTACATCAAAAGCGCATGGTCGCTGGGTGATAGATCGTACAAGCCGTCAACAGCAACGTCGGATTCTGCAACTTGTAGTGGAGTGACTTTAGCGGGATCGGCCGTCCGAGCGAACATATCCATTTGTTCAGGATGCACAAAGCCATAGCGTGCGCCGCTATGTTCCAGCGCGTAGGCCACGGCGCTGTCACCCGCGACAAGGTTAATCATTGTTGCCCGGAATCCTCCGTAGAGCACTCCGAAAAGGACTTCCAAGGCCTCCCGGCAGTTGGGATAGAGGATGGCGACGCTTTCCCCCTTCGCGATGCCCAAACCGGTTAACGTGGCCGCTACCCGGCGTGCAGTTTCGCGCAATTCGCGCCAGGTCAGATCCTGTGCCCCGTCAGGGAAAACGAACCCGGTTCCTCCCTGACTTGCTCGTAGATCAAGCCAGTCACGGACGGTTCCCTTCGGTGGCTCTGTCATTTGCCAGCCTCCGACCAATAGTCGCCGAAAATCTCGTCCAACTCGGGTTCGCGCGGCGGTGTTTCACGTACAATCTTGGTGGTCTGAATAAAATGCCGCCAGTGTAGGTTGCCATCGATGGAATTACCCCCCCAACTGCCGCAGCCCATAGAGAGGGAAAAAGGCATTCCATTGGTGAAGCTTCCGCCGGTGGCGAAGGTATGCGCCTGGTTTACGATAATCCGGCAGGTGGGCAGATCCCGGCCCAATTCAAGCGCGTGGGTATCATCTGCCGTATGAATACCAACAGAGTGCCCGGCACCTTGATGCGCCAGAATGCGGGTGGCGGTCGCCTTCGCTTCTTCGAAATCTGCGGCACGATAAAGCGCCAGAACCCGGCTGAGCTTTTCCCCGGACAGAGGATGGTCCGGGCCTATGCCCTCGGTTTCTACCGCCAGAAACCTGGTCCCCTCTGGCACTTTATCGGCTATCCCCAGTGCCTGGAGCATTTTGTCGGCGTCCTGCGCTATAACTGAACGGTTTAAGTGGCCATCGGGCCAAAGCCTCATGATGATGTCACCTGCGTTCGAAGACGGCACCAAGGCACCACCTTCGGCGGCCATCGCAGCAACGAAGGCGTCATAAACCGTACTCACAACGACCACTGCATTCTCGGAAGAGCAGGACGTCGCGTTGTCGAAACACTTCGACGCAGCGATCTTGGCTGCAGCGGCTTGCAGATCAGCAGTTTCGTCCACGATCACTGTTACATTGCCCGCGCCAACCGCGACTGCAGGAGTGCCACAGGACTGTGCGCGCTGGACGTTGTTTTGACTGCCGGTGCAAATCACCCGATCAACAGTTTCCATCAGTTGCTGTGTTTTGGCTTTTGAACCTGGTGCCGGGATCATCTGGACCAGATCACGGTCCAGTCCCAGTTTATCGAATTCAGAGTGAATGTAGCCAATCAACATCTCGCAGGATGCCACACCCTTGGGGGACGGCGCGACGACGATGGCGTTACCGCCCTTGAGCGCATTGATTATGTTATTGGCAGGTGTCGCAGCAGGGTTTGTCGACGGCACAACCGCGCCAATTACGCCGATCGGCCGAGCGATCTCGGTGATGCCGGTTTCCCGGTTTTCACTGATGATGCCGTGGGTTCTTACATCGGCGATATCACGCAGCAGGCCCAGAGTTTTCCGGTGGTTCTTCGTGATCTTGTCCTGCACGTTGCCCAGACCGGTGGTTTCAACAGCAGTCTCAGCCAGAGCCCGATTGCGCGCTGGCTCCATGATGGCCCATCCTGCCGCAAGTGCCGCTTTGTCATAAAGCGCCTGACTGCCACCAGCTTCGAAATCCCTCTGCGCCTTGCGCGCCTGAGCCACGATACGATCTACTTCGGCTATTTCGGGTGAAATTCCGTCCTGAGCGTTCATCTTGGTCCTCAATAGGTTGATCGGGGCGGACCCGCTCCGCCCCGCTGTGTCTGTCCGGCTCAGAGACCGGCCAGCAACTCGTTCAGTGTCTGCTGACGCTGAGCCCACATCTCAACCACCTCATCACGTGTCATGACATGCATCGGCGATCCGCCGGCTTTCATCTTCTTGGAAACCCGGTCGTTGGCGAACATTTCCGGCACAGTTGCCGCCAGTTTCTCGATCACTTCCGGCGGCGTCCCTTTGGGCACCATCACACCCCGGAAATTGACCGAGGAATTGTCTACATCCAGCCCCAGTTCCATCATTGTTGGCACGTCCGGCAGAAAGGCGTTGCGCTCCAGATCAGCGACCCCAAGTATTTTGACGTTACCTGCCTCTTGCGCGCGGAATGCGTCCGACAGGTTGTTGATGCCACCCATGACTTCACCGGCGATCACCGCTTTCATCGCTGCGGCCCCGCCGCCTTTGGTTGGGATATAGGCCATCTTGGTTCCCGCTGCCTTGTCGATCTGCAGCGCGGCAATGTGGTGGCCGACAAAAAGACCCGCCCCGGATACCGTCAGTTTGCCGGGGTTCTCTTTGGCATAGGCGACGACGTCCTCCATCGAGTTGAACGCGCTGTCTGCACCGACCACGAAAACCGCCGGATCAGCACCCCAGTTTGCTATCGGTTCAAAGCTGTCAGTCGAATACTCTACGCCGCCCTTGATCGATTGAGCGATGAAGTGCGGTACATTGTAGGCCGCCAAAGTGTAACCATCCGCGTCCGCCTGAGTGGCAAACCAGTTCCAGCCTACGCGCCCACCTGCTCCGGGTTTGTTGATAATGGCAATCGGCATACCCAGTGCATCTTCGTTTCCGGCGGTCATAGTGACGATCCGCGCCTGAAAGTCGGTCGCGCCACCTGCGCCGTAACTGACCATCATCATGATCGGTCGTTCGGGGTATTCCTCGGCGGCTGCTGCACCCGTAAGGCTCATGAGGGCTAATGCCGCCCCAGCAAGTATGTGTTTCATTTGCGTTTCCTCCCAGATTAGGTTCAGACGCGCCCTGCGCGGTCAGAACAAAATTTCCTTTGGCGTGTAGACGTTCAAAAGCGTGGCAAAGAGCCCGTACATTACCGCCACGAAGATCACCGTAATCAGGCATCGCTTGAGCCAGGTTTTGAGTTCGGAGTGCGGAGCTGGATCATAAATTGACAGCAGAATGAAAAACGCGATCGCTGTCGCAGTGTAGAACCCAAGCGTTTTTGCCGCCCAGAAAACGTAGATCACCGTGATGATCAGACCCGGCAGCATGTTTGTGAACATCGTACGGGTCACACCGTTCCCGACTTTGGATAGCCCCAGCACCGCCTTGCCAAACGTCCACCCCGCCAGAACCACAAAGACCGATGCGATAAGACGTGGGAACAGAAACGCCTCGGCCGGTTGCTGAGTATAACTGACCCACGTCACCCAAAGACCAACTGCAAAAACCAGACCAGACCCAAATACGTGTTGTGAACGGTTCATGCCTGCGCCTCCTCTTTGGTGGTGTAGCGACGGTGCCGCAGTTCCATCCAGACCGAGTACGCGACTGAGGCCAGTACCACTGCAATCAGCAGCAGGTTCAATCCACCGGTCAGGAAATACGAAGCTTTACCCACGGTGGCGTCCGCGATCATTCCACCTTGAATAAAGTTGGCCTCAGCGATGGGTCCAAGGATAAGCCCCAAAACCAACGGCGCAGCAGAGAAACCAAAGCGCTCTAAAAAGAACATTCCGATGCCGAGACAGGCCATGACATAGACGTCGCCCATCGATCCCTGCACCGAATATGCACCAAAGACCGACAGGGCCAGAACGATGGCTGCCATCACTGATTGCGGAACCTGTGCAACACGCGCTGCAAGACCGGCAACATAAAGGCCGAAGATGCACATCAAGACCTGACCGATCAGCATGGAATTGATGAAAGTCCAGGCCACATCGGGATGATTGTCGAACAGGTCTGAGCCCGGAAAAATCCCGTGGATCAGCAATCCGCCCAGTAGAACGGCAGCGGTAGGGCTGCCCGGGATCGAAAGAGTCAGCAGCGGCACCAGAGAAGGGCCAACCATCGCATTATTGGCGGATTCCGCGGCAATTACTCCTTCGGAATGGCCGGTTCCGAACTTGTCCTTTTCGGATGAGAATTTTTTGGTTTGGTCATACGCGACGAGGCCCGCGATCTGCCCTCCTACCCCAGGGATCAGGCCGATGATCGAACCTGTAAGCGTGCCGATGCTCAATGCCCGTGTGCGGCTGAACAGTTCGCGAACGGCAGAAAGGATCGAGTGTCGCTGCACTTCAATAACTTCTGCGCCTGTATTGTACCGACCCTTTGCAAACATCGTCAGCACCTGTGGAATTGCGAACAGGCCAATCAGTGCAGCAATGATATTGATCCCCCCTCCCAAAGCGGGATGAAAGATAAAGCGCTGTGCCCCCATGATGTCGTCAAATCCGATAGTGGCCAGCCACAATCCGATACAGCCCGAGAGCAGACCTTTGACCACTGAGGCGGAATCCAGGGTGCCGATCACTGTCACACCCAGAATGGCCAGCCAGAACAGATGTGAAGGGCCGAATGCCAGTGCCCATTTTGCCAGAACCGGCGTCAAGAAGATCAGCAGGAGTACACCAAAAATGCCACCCACAGCCGAGGCCAGAAAGGACAACTGCAGCGCCCGCGCACCCTGACCTTGCTTGGCCATAGTATGCCCGTCCAATGTCGTTGCGATATTGGCAGGTGCGCCGGGGATCTTTAGCAAGATGGCGCTGACCGCTCCGCCAGCCACGGTTGACGTGTAGGCAGCGCCCAGCAGGATCAGTCCCTGAACAGCTTCTAGTTGGAAGGTAAACGGTATCAGAAGCGCAACAGCCATTGTGGGTGAAAGCCCTGGTGTCGCGCCCAGGATCAACCCCCCGATCGTACCGCCAAGCAGCAGCATAAACGACAGCGGTGTGAAGACGTCTCCGAAGTAATAAATGAATTCCATTCAGGGCCTCCCAACCCGTCGGTTCATACCTTTACTTTTGTTGACAATTCAGGGTAGGCGATGAAAATAGTATTGCAAATGTTTTCATAAATTCGACCTAGCGGGAGGATATTATGGCTAATTTTCAAAAGGGTAAGGTAGATATTGTAGCGGTCGCAAAGGCCGCAAAAGTGTCACCATCCACTGTGTCGCGTACCTTCAATCACCCGGATCTGGTGAACCCTGCGACTCGCAAAAAGATCAATAGAGCAGTCCAAAAACTGGGGTACATCCGCAACCGGGCAGCACAGACGATGCATGGCAAGCGGTCGGGCACCATCGGATTGGTGGTGCCCACGATTAACCATGCCATTTTCGCCGAAGTCATACAGGCCTTTTCGGATTCAATCGACAAAGCCGGTTTCAGCCTTTTGTTGGCGTCGCACGGTTATGACCTCGATCGAGAATATGCGATGGTTCGTAAGTTTCTGGAGCACCGTGTGGACGGAGTGGCGCTGGTTGGATTGGAGCATTCAGACGCTACCGCACGCTTGATCGAACAGCAGAAGATACCGGCCCTTGCGATATGGAATTTTTCGGAGGAATCTCCCCTTCCCTGTGTTGGGGCCGACAACCGGTTGGCCGGGCGGTTGGCGACTGAGCATTTGTTGGAATTGGGGCACAGAAACATTGGTCTTATCTTCCCCACAACCAGTGGCAATGACCGTGCGCAGCATCGGCTTTCGGCCGTGCATGACACATTGAATGCAGTGGGGGTTTCTGTCCCAATCGAACATGCATCGGAAGCGCCCTACAGTGTATCTCAAGCCAAAGAAGCGGCGTTGACCCTTTTGGCCAGGCAATCTCGTCCGACGGCTTTGCTTTGCGGAAATGACGTGATTGCACAGGGCGCCTTGTTTGCGGCGCAAAACCTAGGACTAAAAGTTCCCGACGACCTGTCGATTATCGGAATCGGTGACTTTAAAGGGTCTGCAGATGTTGAACCGGGCCTCACGACAATTCGCATCCCTGCAGAAACCATCGGAATACTCGCCGGCGAAAAGTTCACCGACTACATTACATCGGACGATCCAGTTCCGTTTCGGATCCGTTGCGACTTGGAACGGATCGTCAGAGGAACAACAAGCCGGGCATCTATTTCCTAGACAACCAAGACAAGCTCATTCTTGCGCCGAGCAGGCAAGATTTGACGTCTACCTAAATGCGGAGGCCAGTTGCTTTGGCGAATTAGAACAACTGGTCTTTAAGCGTATTGGGTGTCCGGTTTGTCGCCTAATCCAAGTCGTGTTGCATTTGCAGCGAGCTTCCGCTTCCCGCCCAAAATTCCGCATGAAATCTGGGATTTCACCCTTTCGTGGCCAAGTCCCGATGCATCTCTTCCAGTAGGATTTGTTCAGCTTCTGACAATGACACCGCCGGATTTGCGATCAAAAAAACAGATGCATTTGGCTCATTCTCATAAGGCGGAAGACGGAACAATTCACCTCTTGCTGCGTAGGGATCGGCCAAGTGAACGGGAAGGAAGCCGATGCCCAATCCGCATTCGATCATCCGTCTGACTTCGTTCACATGACTGGATTGCCCCCGAACATACTGACCGATTGAGGCACGGGCGCGGAATGCGGTCACGTCTCCCATGTGGCTGCCTCCCAAGACGTCCGCCGTGAAACCTATGAACGGTTCTCCTCTCAGGTCGATGGCAGCAAGATCGGTCTGACCGGCAAGATGGTAGCCGGAACCGCAATAGAGACCAAAACGCTCGTCCAGCAGTGTCGTCGAATTCAGGCTTTGCGGGATAACACCATCACACAGGCCAAACGTCGCGGACCCAAGTTCTACCATTCGGATTACATCTGCCGTCGTCGCCACCAAAATCTCAAGCTCAACACCTGGGTATTTGCTAAAAAACCGGGCAAGGCGTTCATTGAAAATACTGCTTTCAACATGGTCGATCGAGGCAACCGTGATTTTGCCGGTTAATGCCCGGGGCGCTTTTTCAAACGTCAGTGGCAACCTTGAAATCGCCGAGTAGATCTCGGTCGCCTGATCGTAGAGAGCTTGACCGGCGGGGGTGACGGAAATCCGGTTCCCCTTACGCATCAACAGGCGCTTTCCGGTGCTTTGTTCCAGACGTTTGACCGCCAAACTGACTGCGGGCTGTGAACGCAGAAGCTCTTCCGCCGCTTTCGTCATGCTGTCGTTCTGCACGACCACCATGAAAGTATACAGAAGGTTCCAGTCCAGATTTCGCGCAAAGTCACTCATGCCAGCTCCCTACATCATAAACATAATTAATGCCAAATCTAAAAACTATAAATTTGAATAAGGCAAAGGGATCGGGAATCCTCCTTCATCAAATCCAGCAAACGATCGGGAGGAACTCATGTTTGCGAAAATTTCACTGGCTGCCGTCGCCGCATCCGCACTGGCAACATCGGCAATGGCCGAGGACAAAACGGTCCGCATGGGAACCGAAGGCTATTATCCGCCTTTCAACTTTTTCGACAGTGCCGGCCAAATCAAGGGCTTTGACATTGATGTCGGCAATGCGCTGTGTGAGCGGATGGACGTCAAATGCGAATGGGTGACGACTGACTGGGACGGCATCATTCCGGCGCTGAACTCGGACAAGTTCGACACAATCATTGCCTCGATGACCATCACGGACGAGCGCAGCAAGGTTGTCAGCTTTTCCAAACCCTACTACTTCAACTCGATCCGTTTTGTCGCCGCCGAAGGTCATGGTCTGGAAAATGCTCTGCCTGCGGACCTGAAGGGCAAGATAATCGGCACTCAGTCAGCCACAGGCGAAGTTGAAATTCTTGAGCAGTATTTCCCCGACAGCGAACTCAAGCTGTACCCCAAGCTGGACGACGCGCTGCTTGATCTGGAAACAGGCCGGGTCGACCTTGTTCTGGCCAGCCAGTTCGTACTGGGCGACTGGCTGAAAACCGACGAAGGTGCCTGCTGCGAATTTGTCGGCGAAACCTTCCTGCCCGACTTCGCCAAGGGCACCGGTATTGCAGTACGACAGGACGACGCCGAGCTGCGTGACGCGCTGAATGCGGCGCTGGACGAGATCGTGGCCGACGGCACCTATGACAAGATCCGGGGCGAATACTTCACTTTCGACATCATGACCCAGCCCAAGAAAGCATCCGAACTTCTGGGTAACTGAGCAGTACGGGGTCCGCATTTGCCTGTGGACCCCACCGCAACCGGGGGACTTCACCCATGACAGATTTGCTTTCGCTACTGGCCTTCGGCGACGACGGCTGGGGAGATGAGTTATTGCGCGGCTTCTGGGTCACGATGGCTCTGGCTTTGGTGACGGCCCCGTGCGCACTGGCGATGTCGTTTGTCATAGCCTGGGGCAAGCATTCCAAGCGCAAATGGGTTCGTGCATTGGCAAATGGCTATACGACCGTGTTTCGCAGCCTGCCCGAGATTCTGACCCTGATCCTCATCTACTACCAGCTGCAGAGCCTACTGAACTTCGCGGTCAGGCTGTTCGTTCCGGATGCAAACATCTCTCTCAATGCGTTCGCCGCCGGTGTGGTCGCCCTGACACTTGTTTTCTCGGCCTTGGGGTCCGAGGTTGTGCGCACGGCCTATCAGGCCGTTGGTCAAGGTCAGTCCGAAGCTGCCGCTGCGATGGGCCTTCATAGGGCACAGGCTTTCTTTCTCGTGGTCCTGCCGCAGATGTGGCGGCACGCCATTCCCGCCTTCGGGAATCTGTGGCTGATCCTGCTCAAGGACACCTCGCTGATCTCGATCATCGCAGTGAGCGATATGATGCGCTACGCCAACATGGCGATCGCCACCACGCGCGAGCCGTTCTTTCTCTATTCGATCCTTGCGCTGATCTACGTGGCGCTGGCCTTCATCTCGGGGCAGATACAGACCGTCCTGGAGCGCCGCGCCAATCGCAATCTGGTCGGAGGGCGCTGAGATGTGGTCGCATGTAGCTGACAACCTCGATCTGTGGATCGAAGGACTACAGAATACGGTCAGCCTGACGGTATTCGGCTTCATCCTTGGCTTCCTTGTGGCCATTCCACTGGCCGCCGCTCGGTTGAGCAAGCATAAATGGCTGTCCCGTCTTGCCTATTTCTACATCTACATGGTGAGGGGCACCCCGCTGCTGGTGCAAATCTTCATCATCTATTACGGGTTGGGCCAGTTCCACAAAGAGCTTAAGGCACTGGGTGTCTGGTGGTTCTTCCGTGATGCATACTATTGCGGGCTTCTGGCCTTCACGTTGAATTCAGCCGCTTATCAGGCCGAGATTCTGCGAGGCGGTATTCTGGCCATTCCCAAAGGGACCATCGAGGCAGGACAGGCGCTTGGGCTGCACCGTTTTCAGATTTTCCGCCTGCTGATCCTGCCGATCACCGTTGCCCGGATGCTGCCCGCCTTTGGCAACGAACTGGTACTGCTGCTCAAGGCGTCGGCGCTGGTCAGCGTGATCACAGTTCGGGATCTGATGGGACAGGCGCGCTACCTGTTCGGTGAAACCTTTGATCTGGGCGTCTTTTATATCGCCGCAGTAAACTACCTGATCGTCGTTCTTCTGATCGAAGCGATCTGGCGGCACCTCGAAAACCGCAACGTCTGGCTCAAGTATAAGGGATAATTGCGATGAAGATTCAGGCAGACGACATCGCGTTCGGTCGCGAAGGGGTGTTTCGCACCGCGGCCGGCCCGGACGGAACTCACGTGGAAATGCCCTATTCCGGCATCCGCACATTCATGCGCCGCCGCCCCTCCGTTGATATGGATGGGGTTGATATCGGAGTTTATGGAATTCCATTCGATCTGACCACCTCGGGCCGCCCCGGCGCCCGATTGGGTCCAAGCGCGTTGCGGGAAGCAACCTCTCACCTGGCTTGGGGCGAGGTCTGGCCATGGGGCTTCGACCCGTTCGATATCCTTTCGGTGGTCGATTGTGGTGACGTGCCGTTCCGGCGCGGTCAGGTCGAACAGATGCGCGACAGCGCCATCGCCATGGCGCGCCATATCACATCATCCGGGGCCAGCACGCTTATGCTGGGGGGCGATCACTGCACCACTTATACTGCGCTGAAAGCCCATGCCGAAAAGCACGGACCGCTGGCGCTGATTCAGTTCGACGCGCATCGCGACACGCAGAAAAGCGACTGGTTCGATCACGGAACGTTCGTGCATCACGCGATGAACGAGGGGCTGATCGACCCTGAGCACTCGGTCCAGATCGGAATCCGCACATTTTATGAGGATGATGACCCGATCACCGTTCTCTACCGTGACTGGATGCATGACCATGGCTGGCGTGGAGCACTGGAAAAGGTCCGAGAGGTTGTCGGAAATCGCCCCACTTATCTGACGATTGATATCGACAGTCTTGATCCGGCTTATGCGCCCGGCACCGGTACCCCTGTCGTGGACGGGCTGACCCCGAATGATATCATCCAGTTCCTGCGCGGTAGTGTTGATATGAATTTCATTGGCATGGATATCGTTGAAGTGTCCCCTCCTTACGACCATGCGGATGTAACGGCGCTGCTTGGGGCGTCTCTGGCGCTGGAATACATCTGTGCCCGCGCCGCGCAGAGAAAGGCCGTATCATGACCCACCGCGTCGCCATCATCGAGTTCATCAACGAAAGCAACACATTCACCGTTATGCGGACGGTAATGGATGACTTTCACGCCTCGCATTACTTCAAAGGTGATGAAATTCCGGCCAACTTCCGCGGTACCGGGTCCGAGGTCGGCGGTGCGATTGAGGTCGCCGAGGCGCGTGGCTGGACGCCCGTCTATATCACCGCCGCCCATGCCGAACCAAACGGCCCAGTTACCGAGGCCGCACGGGCCGAAATCACCGGAGAGTGTGTCCGCCGCCTGCGTGAAAACGGGCCGTTCGACGGAGTATTTGTCGCGCTGCACGGCGCGATGGTGACCGAGACCGACCAAGACGGCGACTGCCAGTTCCTGCGCGAAATCCGGGCTGTTGTGGGGGATGAGGTTCCACTGACCATCACGCTTGATTTGCACGCCAACATTTCGGACGAGACCGCAAAGCTGGCGCAAATCGCCGTGTCGTTCCGCACCTATCCGCATGTGGACATGCGCGAGGTCGGGGTCGAGGCCTGCGAGCTGCTGCACCGGGCACTTGAGGATGAGATCGCACCAAAGCTGTTGATCCGCCGCCCGCCGATGCTGGTGGGTTGCGATGATGGGCGCACAACTGAAAACGGCCCGATGTGCCGCCTGCTGGAAGATGCGGCAGAGGAAATGCAGACCCCCGGTATTTTGAACGTCGCGATCAATGCCGGGTTCACCGATGCCGATGTCTGGGCCGCCGGACCATCGGTTCTGGTGACCTATGACGCGGCCACAACTGCCATCGAAACTGCGATAGGCTGTGCGGATCGGATGTGCGACAGAATCTGGTCGTTCCGCGATCAGTGGGACCTGCCAATTCCGTTGGAAGATTGTATCGCGCAACTCAAAACCTCTACAGCAGGCACTGGCCCTATCGTGGTTGCGGATTTTTCCGACAACCCCGGCTCGGGCGCATACAGCGACTGTACCGCGCTTATCGCAGCCATGTTGGAGGCTGGAATTCAGAACGCGGCAGCCGGGGCGCTTTTTGACCCCGAAGCCGTCGCCCAGCTCGTCTCCCACGGTGTCGGCGCCACAGTCACTCTCCCCCTCGGTGGCAAAACCGACGCGTCCGTGGGTGGCGGGCCGCTGGAGGTGACCGGTAAGATCATGGCCATCAGCGATGGCAGCTTTACCTTCGAAGGTCCGATGTTCACCGGGCTTCCGAGCTCAACCGGGCAAAGCGTCTGCCTGCGGGTGAAGGGGATCGACATCATGATCGTTTCCGACCGGATGCAGATGCTGGATAAAAACGTGTTCCGCGTTGTGGGGATCGAACCGGCGGACAAGGCCGTTCTGGCCGTAAAGTCGATGCAGCATTTTAAAGGAGCCTTCGGCCCGATTGCGTCGCACATCATCATCACCGACGCAGGTGGGTTGTGCACTCCCAACGTCAAACGCCGCACCTATACCCGCCTGCGTCGCCCTGTCTTTCCGCTGGATGAGATCAATGCCTGAGATTTTCGACATCGCCATCATCGGGGGCGGAATTACCGGGGCCTCTGTCGCGTTTTTTCTGGACGGACAGCGTTCGGTTGTCCTGTTGGAACAGGAAACCTCGCTTGGCTATCATTCCACCGGACGCTCAGCCGCGGAATTCACCCGCCGGTTTCATTCGAAAGTGACAGGACAGCTCACGCGGGCCAGCAGTGACTTCATGATGCAGCCACCAGCTGGGTTTGCCGAGGTCGACCTGCTGCGCCCAAGGGGCAACCTGTTGATCGCTGACGCCGAAAAGGCAGACCATTTGCTTCAGGTGTTTGAGCGCGAACGGGCAAACACACCTGAAGGTACATCGCCGGTCGAGTTGCTGAACATCGATCAAGCTTTGGAGAAAATGCCCTTCCTCGACCCTGATTGGGTCAAGGCGGCGTTTTTCGATCCCGATTGCTGGGATGTCGAGGTGGAAAGCCTGTTGCAGGGATACACGCGCGGGGCCAAGGCCAAAGGCGCCGAAATTCGCCACTCCAGCGTCGTGACCGCCGCCCATCAGGAAAGCGATCACTGGGTGCTGGAAACATCCAGTGGTGAGGTAAGAGCCCGCATGGTCGTCAATGCCGCTGGAGGCTGGGCTGATCCGGTTGCCGGGATGTTCGGCGCTGACCCATTGGGCATCGTGCCCCACCGCCGCACGGCAATCAGCGTTAAGGTTCCGGATTTCGATGTATCCCACATGCCCGAGGTCAATGAGATCGATGAAGTGTTCTATTTCAAACCGGACGCGGGCCAATTGATGGTCAGCCCCGCGGACGAAACCCCTGTCGACCCGCACGACGCTTGGCCCGAGGAATTGGATATCGCTTACGCGGCCCATTACCTGAGCGAATGCACCACGCTGGAGGTCACACGTGTCGCCCATAGCTGGGCGGGATTGCGCACATTTGCCAAGGACAGATTGCCCGTCATTGGGTTCTCGGGACAGATCGATGGCCTGTTCTGGCTGGCCGGTGTCGGCGGATACGGTATCCAGACCTCGCCGGCAGTGGGCCAACTCGCCGCGTCGCTGCTGACCGGCGCAAATATGCCCTCCAATCTGACCGGGGCGGGCGTTGAACCTACCCTGTTCTCCCCTTCCCGTTTTGAAAGCTGACTCATGAAAATTCTCGATGCAGAAACAACGGCAGGCGTGCTTCCCTTTGGTGGTCTGATCGATCAGATGGAAGGGCTGTTCGCAAGCGGTCTGACTGCGCCCGACCGCCACCACCACACCATGCCGATGCAGGGTGAACCTGACGCGACGCTGTTGCTGATGCCTGCCTGGACCGAAAACCTGGGCTGCGTCAAAGTCGTGACAGCTACGCCGGGCAACTCGGCCCGAAAATTGCCTGCGATCGCCGGTTCGGTGCTGGTCTTTGACCGGACCACCGGCGAACATCTGGCCTTGCTCGACGGCGCGGTACTGACGGCACGACGCACGGCTGCAGCCTCGGCCTTGGGCGCACGGCTTCTGGCGAGGGAAGATGCAGTGAATCTGCTGGTCATCGGGGCCGGCAAGGTTGCCGCTCAACTCCCCGAAGCTTTCCACGCAGTACGCCCGATCAAGACCGTGCGCATCTGGGATGTATTTCCTGCTGCCGCGGAACGACTGGCAGACACCCTGAAAAAGGCTGGATGGGACGCTCAGGCGGTGTCTGATCTGGAAACAGCCGTGCCGCAGGCCGACATAATCAGCGCGGCGACGCTGGCAACGGAACCGTTGTTAAAGGGGGATTGGCTGACACCCGGTCAGCATGTGGACCTGATCGGTGCCTTCACCCCTGCCATGCGCGAGGCTGACGACCGCGCGCTTCAACGCGCCCGCCTGTTCGTCGACACCAAATTCGCAACAATTGAGGCCGGCGAGCTGAAGACACCATTGGAAACCGGCGCAATCACCCAGACGGATATTCTCGGGGACCTCTACGCGCTGACACAGGGCAATACCGGCCGCAGAAGCGCACAGGAAATCACTCTGTTCAAATCGGTAGGCAACGCGGTGATGGACCTTGCCGGTGCAATTACCGCCACACGGAAGCTGGAGGAGAGTAACCATGTCTGAACTTGCAATTGAACGTGAAATCGACCGCTCGAAGATGCAGGTGAGCGACGAGGTCGCCATCGAAATCACCAACATGAACAAGTGGTACGGGGCATTCCACGTGCTGCGCGACATCAATCTGACCGTCAATCAGGGCGAGCGGATCGTGATCGCGGGGCCGTCGGGATCGGGTAAGTCCACCCTGATCCGCTGCCTGAACGCGCTGGAGGAGCACCAGCAGGGTACGATCATCGTGGACGGAACCGAGCTGTCGAATGACCTGAAAAACATCGACAAGATCCGCTCCGAGGTTGGCATGGTGTTCCAGCACTTCAACCTGTTCCCGCACCTGACCATTCTGGAAAACTGCACGCTGGCCCCGATCTGGGTGCGCAAGACGCCCAAGAAAGAGGCCGAAGAGCGCGCGATGCATTTCCTGGAAAAGGTGAAAATCCCGGAACAGG